>CAXTSB010000089.1:0-14177 GCA_964246845.1 uncultured Acidobacteriaceae bacterium | reverse complement strand
GGGCCGCGCCGTCGGCCGGTGCCGCGGTCTGCGATGTCGCGGCAGCTGGTTCTTTTTGAGCGGCCGCCGGGGCCGGGGGCGCTTCGGCAGCCGCCGGTGCATTTCGGTGGAAACGCCTATGGGGCTTTTGCGCCGCGACGGCGGGCACGGGCGGCTGCGGTTCCGGCGCGGCAGGTTCCACCTTTCTTGGTTCAGTATCAGGCGGTATGGAGGGCAGCGGCGTCACTACGGTGATGGCTGAAGGAGTAGCCGGCGCTGAGGGAACCTGAACAGGAGCTTGCGCCTGCTGCGGAACGGGCGCGGGCGGTTGATGGCGGCAGCCCGCGAGCAGCGCGAGCGCCACCAGAAGTCCCGACCTGCGGATCACCGTGCTCACGCGACCTCTCCCGCGGACGCCGCTTCGGCCGACAGCTCGGGCGCGTCTTCCTTTTCGCTGCCGCGGCTCAGGGGCAGGCGCAGCGTGAACTCAGTGCCGTGCCCCGGCTCCGACTCGACCTCGATAATGCCCGAGTGCAGCTGCACAATGCGGTAGCACATCGCGAGACCTATGCCGTTGCCGTCCTTTTTTGTTGTGAAGTACAGGTCGAAAATGCGCGGCAGCACCTCGCGCGCGATCCCCTCGCCGGTGTCGGTCACGGTCAGCACCGCCTGCCTTGCTTCTTCATGGAGTGCGACGCGCAGCGTACCGCCGGAAGGCATCGCCTGCGCCCCGTTCAGCACGATGTTCAAGATGGCTTGGCGCAGCATATCAGCATCCACCTTGACCATGACAGGCTTTCTCGGCAGGTGCGTCAGCAGTTGAACATCCTGTGCGGCGAACTCGGCCGAAGCCAGCGTGAGGACGCTTTCGGTGACCCCCCGGAAATCTTTTTCCTCCAGCTGCAGCTCCATCGGGCGTGAAAAATCCACCAGCGTCTGCACCACCCGGTCCAGCCTTTGAATCTCGCTCTGAATCACGTTCAGGTGCCGCAGGGCAGGCGCTTCCGGCCCGCTCAACTTGCCCTTCATCAGCTCGAGGTGCACCACGATTGCGTTGATCGGGTTCTTGACTTCATGGCCCACCCCGCCCGTCAAACGGCCGATGGCCGACAAGCGCCGCGACAGCTCCAGCTCGCTCTCGATTTCCCGCACCGATTCGAGGTCGTGCAGGGTCAGCAGGGCACCGAGGCCTTCACGATCGTTGCCGGGATTGGGAATGATCTCCAAGGCAATCTCCACGCGCCGGCCGCTTTCGGTCGCTACTTCCACCAGGGGGATGGACGTACGGCTTGCGAAAGCGTCTCGCACCATTCTACCTACTTTTGTCGACCGCGTGAAGATTTTACCCGCTTCCGCGCCGAGCATCTGTTCCCGTCCTATCCCCAGGAATCGTTCGACCGAGCTCGACACCAGCACTGCCCGCTGATCACGGGTGAACAGCATCATGCCGTCGTGGAGGTTCGACAGGATCTGGTCCAGGTTTTCCTTGAGCGCCGAAAATACTTCCTCGGTGTTCCGCATCCGCTCGCCGATGCGTTCAATCTTCGAGGAAACCCGCAGGAGGGCGTCGTCGTTCAAGGGGCGGGGGTGCGCGTCGGCCGCTTCCGCGTTCAATACGTCGAGCCGCCGGCTGATTTGCTCAAGCGGCGCGAGCGCGAGCGAAGCAACCACCGCCGCCAACAGCAGCGACAGCAGCAGAGCCCCGACCGCGTAGCTGAATCCCTGGAGGATCGATGGTCGGAACAGTTCCAGCAGAAAGCTGGTCCGTATGCCGACATGGACGGTAACGAAGGGAGTGTTGTTGCGCATCAGCGCGAGCGGAACGTCGTACACGCGCGGCTTGCCGAAGAGAATCGAAAACATCTTCCACGGCGAACGGTTGCGGAGCCGGCCATAATCTGGCCGAAAAGGGAAGGGCCGGTCGGCAAGCGCCGGCTGCGAACTCACCAGCGTCACCCCGTCCGCATCGGTGACCGTCACGTCGAACACGGTCGGCGAGTAGCTGATGATTGAGTCCATCAGCGCCGTCAGCGCGACGTCCCCGTGCAGCTGACGGGCCACCTGATCGCGAAACAAAGCAGGCGGGTCCGACGGATCGATGGTGCCGCGGTACACGCCCTGCGCGATCGCTTGGCGCGTGGCGAAGTGTACCTGGTGCGCGATGATATCGGTGGAGGCGTAGTTCTGGTCGAGATACTGCCGGAGCAGGCGGGCGAGAAACAGCACCGAAGTCGCGGCCACGAGCAGGAACACCAGCCCGGTGACCGCGGCAACCAGTTTTGTCTTGAGCTTCATCCCTTGGGGAAAAGCCTACGTCCTTCAGAGCGTGCGAACAACCCCTTATTGAGCGTGCTGCTCTTTCTCGTTACCCGCGGTGCGCCGGAGCCGGATTTGCCCGTACTCCTTGAGCTTGTTGTGCAGGGTCTTCAGGCTGATGCCCAGGATCTCCGCCGCGCGGGTTTTGTTGTTGTTCGTGCTCGCGAGCGTTTTGACGATCAAGAGCCGCTCGGCTTCGTCCACCGTGGTGCCCACCTCGACCTTGACCGTGTTCGCGACCGAAGCCTCGGCCGAGGCTTCCACCCCGCGCGTACCGAAGCCGGGGGGCAGGTGCTGCGCGCTGACCGGGTTGGACCCGCACAGGATCACCGCCCGCTCGATCGTGTTGCGCAGCTCGCGCACATTGCCCGGCCAGTCGTACTGCATCAGTCGCTGCAGCATGCCCGAGTCCACGCCCGGTACACGCCGGTCGTGCTTGTCGTTCATGTCCTGGATCATCGCTTCCACAATGGCCGGGATGTCTTCCTTGTGCTCGCGCAAGGGCGGCATGTGTATGTTGAACACGTTCAGCCGGTAGTACAGGTCGGCCCGGAGATGGCCCGAGTCGACGGCCGCATCCGGATTTTTATTGGTCGCGGCCAACACCCGCACATCCACCGGCGACTCGACTTTGGAGCCGAGGCGGCGCAGCTTCTTGTCTTCCAGCACCCGCAGGAGCTTGGCCTGCGTCGCCACTGGCATTTCACCGATCTCATCGAGCAGCAAGGTGCCTTCCTCGGCCAGCTCGAAGCAGCCCGCGCGCCGCTCCAGCGCGCCCGTGAACGCCCCTTTTTCGTGGCCGAAGATTTCACTCTCTATTAATGTTTCCGGGATGGCCGCGCAGTTCACGGCCACGAACGGCTTCAGCTTGCGGGGGCTCATCTCGTGCAGCGCGCGCGCCACCAGCTCCTTGCCCGTGCCGCTTTCGCCGGTGATCAGCACCGAAACATTCGACGGCGCGACCTGCTCAATCAACCCGAAGATGTCGCGCATCCGGCGCGAAGAACCGACCAGCGGACCCAGAATGCCGGTGTCGCGGAGCTTGCGCCGCGTCACTTCCAGCTGACGCTCGGTTTCGCGTTTGTGCGTGGCGTTCGACAGCGTGGTGCGCAGGCGCGTCGGTTCCACCGGCTTTTGGATGAAATCGTACGCGCCGATCTTCATCGCCTCAACCGCCAGATCGATCGAACCCTGGGCGGTCAGCACCACCACGGTGCAATCGTTCTTATTCGCGGACAACTGCTGGAGCAGCTCAAGCCCGTTCATGCGGGGCATTTTCAGGTCGGTCACGATGATGCCCGGCTTCCACGGCCCGGCTTTTTCGAGCGCTTCCATGCCGTCCCCGGCCATTTCCGTCTCGTAGCCCCACGAGGAAACAAGCTCGGCCAGCCCATGGAGGGCGTGCACTTCATCTTCCACAATCATTACGCGTTCGGCTGTCGCCACTCGTGTACCGCTTTCCCTGTCGCTCGCCCGAGCGAACTCTTAAGTTTTCACGCAAAGTATTCGCTGACCACTGTATGCACTGATTTCGCGGCAGAGTCAAGCGGAAATTGGGCCGGGCGGCATTTACACTTAGGAGCAATGCTGCCATTGGAGATAGAACCCGAAGCCCTGCGCTTACTTCAACAGGGTACACAATCCCCGTCGTATGTCCTAGTTGATGTGCGCGAACCCTGGGAAGTGGAAACCGCCTCCATCGCGGGTGCCTTGCCCATGCCGATGGGCGAGATCCCCGGCCGCGCCCATCAAGAGCTGGACCCGGACACCCGCATCATCGCTGTGTGCCACCATGGAGTGCGCTCGCTCAGTGCGGCCGCTTGGCTGCGCCGAGAGGGCTTTGAGCAAGCACAGTCGCTCGCCGGCGGCATCGATGCTTGGTCGGCGCGGATAGATCCGGCAGTGCCGCGCTCTTAGGGCACTCTTACCAAAGACTTAGGAACCCTGTCATGCCCACCGCACAAGAGTACGCCCGCGCGCACCAAAGTGACTTCCTGGATGGCCTGAAAACACTGATCCGCATCCCTTCCGTTTCCACCCTGCCCGCCCATGCCGCGGACGTGCGCCGCGCGGCCGAGTCGCTCGGCGCGGAGCTTTGGTCGCTGGGCATGGAGCATGTGGAGCTGGTAGATGTGCGGCCCGGAGGCCACCCGCTGGTCTTGGCCGATTGGCTTCATGCGCCGGGCGCGCCGACCGTACTGTGCTACGGGCACTATGACGTGCAGCCGCCCGACCCCCTGGACGAATGGCTTTCGCCGCCGTTTGAGCCGACCGTACGCGACGGCAATCTCCACGCCCGCGGCGCGGTGGACGATAAGGGGCAAATGTACATGCACCTGAAGGCACTGGAGTCGCTGTTCGCCGCACACGGGCGCTTGCCGCTTAACGTGCGCGTGGTGCTTGAAGGCGAGGAGGAAGTCGGCGGCGAATCGATCGCCCAATTCGTGCGCGAGCACCCGGAAAGGCTCCGGGCCGACTTCGCTTTGGTCTCCGATACCGAAATGTTCGCGCCCGGACTGCCGACCCTGTGCGTGGGCCTGCGCGGGATGATCTATACCGAAATTGAGGTGCGCGGGGCACGGGTCGACCTCCACTCCGGGCTGTACGGCGGGGCCGCGCCCAATCCATTCATGGCGCTTGCGCACATCCTGGCGGGTTTGAAGGACCGCGACGGACGAATTTTGATCCCCGGCATCTGCGACGGATTGGAGCCGCCCACGGAAGCCGAGCTGGCCGCCTGGGACCGCCTGCCGTTCGACGAACAGGCCTTCCTGGAGCACGAGGTGGGCGCGCCCGCGCTGGTCGGGGAGCCCGAGTACCCGCTGCGCTACCGCCTGTGGGCCCGGCCCACGCTCGAAGTGCACGGTATGCCCGGCGGCTTCACGGGCGAGGGCGCGAAAACCGTCATCCCGGCGCGGGCTTCCGCCAAGGTGTCCATGCGCTTGGTGCCGCCGATGGAGCCGGAGGCGACCTTTACGAGGCTGAAGGCGTTCGTGGAAGGAAATACCCCGCCCGGCGTCATGGTCGAGGTCCGTCTCATCCACGCGGGCGAGGCTGCCGTGGTCAGCACGGAGAACCCCTACATCCGCGCCGCCGCGGCTGCGCTGGAACAGGTATGGGGCAGGCAGCCGGTCTTTGTGCGCGGCGGCGGATCGATCCCGATCGTCGGCGACTTCGAGCGGGTGCTCGGCATCCCCACGGTTCTGATGGGCTTCGGCCTGCCCGACGACGCGCTGCACTCGCCGAACGAAAAGTTCCATCTCGCGAATTTCCACCAAGGGATCGAGACGCTGATCGCTTTCTTTGAGTCGCTCGGAGCGCCCGCACCGGAAACCGCTGCTGCTGTGTCATGAAAGTGGTGTCATCCTGAGCGAAGCGAAGGATCTGCTTTACGCCCCCAAGCCGCGCGCCTTTGTTCTTGCCGGAGGCCGCGGCTCCCGCATGGGCCGCGACAAGGCGCAGCTCCCCTTTGCCGGGCGCACGCTGGTCGACCATGCCCTCGCGAAACTCGGCGAGAGCGGCTTCGAGGCCGCCGCCGCCGGGCTGCGGACGCCCACTCGCCCTTTTCTCGCCGACAACTTTTCGGAAGCGGGCCCGCTGGGCGGCATCGAGGCCGCCCTAAGCTCGCTCAGCAGCGAACCGGCTCAACCTGTGCTGTTCATGCCTGTCGACCTGCCGCTGCTTCCGGCCGCGTTCCTCCGCGCGCTGCATCGACGGGCGGGAAGTACCGGCGCGCTCGCAACCGTTCCGTTCGCGCAAGGCCGCCCGCAGCCCTTGTGTGCGGTCTATTGCAGCTCGCTCGCACCCGGCATCCGAACCGCGTTGGCCGGGGGCGACCGCAAGGTGATGCGGGTCGTGCGCGCTCTGGCCGGGCCGGCTTTCGACAGCCCGCGCGTGGAAGCGCTCGCGCCCTTGTACGGCTGGGAAGCGCACCGCTGGTTTACGAACTTGAACACGCCGGAGGACTATCTTTGGCTGCAAACGCAACAGTCTTGAGGTTCCCCTGCGTACCGGCGTAGCTTGAGACTGTGAAGCCGCAATCGAAAGATGTGAAGGTGCCGCCGAGTTTACGGGTTGAAGGTCCGGTCACCGGGTACGAGTCGTACTACAGTAAGGGTCATGCGGGCGAGTATCTGCTCACGCTCGGAGAGTCCATGCATCCCGGGCGGCTCAGCGACTTGATGAAGCAACATCAGGCGGACCGATTTCTTGGTGGTTTGCAGGCTTTCCTGCGGGACAACCCGGATTTTGCTTTGATTGAGGGTAAAGCCAAGACGAATGCGACCATCCGGCAAACCGCCGGTTACGCAAACCTATGGCTATGGCGCAAAGCTGACCTGCCGGCCCCGGTACAGTAAGGCCATGCCCGAAGAACCCGAGCAGCCCGCCGAAGAGCAGGAAACAAAGCCCGACTTGGAAAACCTGCCGGAAGGCTTTGAGTACATCGAGAAGCTCGTTGAAGAGCCCGTGCCCTCGGACGAAGAGATCCGTCATGAAACCGAGGAAGCCGAAAAAGAGAAACAAGACCCGTACATCGCTTTCGAGCATGTGTCTAAGTCCTTCGGCGACTTCCATGTCCTCAGCGATGTGAGCTTTTTCATCAACCCGGGCGAGACCTTGTGCATCCTGGGCCGGTCGGGCGTGGGCAAATCCGTCTCTTTGCAGCAGTTGATGGGTTTCCTCAAGCCCGACTCCGGCCGCATCCTGGTCGCGGGCGAAGACATCGTGCCCTTTGACGAGGACCAAATGCAGAAGGTCCGGCGCAAGCTGACCATGGTCTTCCAGAACGGAGCCCTGTTCGACTCGATCTCCGTGCGTGAAAACGTCGCTTTCCCCCTGCGCGACAACCAGAATCTGGACGAGGATCAAATTCAGCAGATCGTGTCGGGTCTGCTCGACATGGTCGGCGTCACCGGGCCGGCGGTCGAGGAACTGCCGTCCGCGCTTTCCACGGGAGCGAAGCGTTCCGTCGCCATTGCCCGCGCGCTCGCGGCACAGCCCGAGGCGATTCTTTACGACGAGCCGACCACCATGGTGGACCCGCTGATCGCCCGGCGCATGGGCGACCTGATCCAAAAGCTCAAGCACCAGCTCCACCTCACCTCCATCGTCGTCACGCACGACATGCGCTTCGCCAAGCGCTTGGCCGACCGGGTGCTGTTCCTCCACGAAGGCCGCGCTCGCTTTTTCGGCACGATCGACGAGCTGGACCACACGGACGATGAGATCTTGCGGGAGTTCCTGGACCAGGACGAGCTGGTGCTGCCGGGTTAAGGCAGTTCCGCATCGGCTTCCAGAATGCGGGAGCTCACATGTGTTTTCTCGAACTGCGTATTGCGCGCATCGATCACGATTTCCCGAGTGAAAAAGAACAGCACGCGCATCTTGAACTCTGTGCCCAAGCTCACCGGGAACCAAACCCCGTCCGGCTGCGGCGCGTAGGTAATCGCAAAACCCAGCCCCGGAACATTTGTTCCCAGCAAGGTCCGCACGGCAAAGGGAATTTTGCGGGCCAGCTCTGTACTGACCGCGACGGGCTGATACTCCGCCGCGTCGATATAGGCGTCGCCTTTCCAATCATAAGCACTTTTATCCTTCGGGCGGAAGGTGAGGTGGTACACGTCGCGGCCGTTTACCTGCTCGCGAGCCGTAAAGGTAAACACGTAGTCCGCTTGCGCCTTCGAGGTAAGCGGAAAGAGCCTCGGGTCGATGCCGTCCTTTGCGTCGCCGCGGGTCAGGTCGGCCCGCACCCACTCCACCAAGCCCCGGTCCAGCCCGTCTTCGTCAAGGTTGATTGTGATCGGGCTGTTTCCGGTCTCCGTCAATTCCTGGGCTGGAAGGACCGCGTCATCGGATTTGCCGTACCGGAGTGTTGTGTACGGGATGTACGCGTGCTTGTGGAGCAGCCGCCCTTCGAGCCGCAACAGCTCGGCGTGCGAGCCGTCGGCGGCCGGCGTGATGCGCGAGTCGGTCGTTTCTTCGCACATCACGACCTTACCCTTGCGGGACAGCACATGCGCGTGCTGCACGTACACGTAATGCGTCCGCGCCTGCTCGGCCCGGTCCTGGTTGACGGCTACCCGCGCCATGATCTCCGCCGCGCTCGGCGCGGGTCCGCCCGCCTGTTCCGCTTGCGCAGCGCAGCAAACAGCCATACTCAAGGCACTGAAAACAATTCGTCGGAGCGTTTGCATACGGGCGAGTACGCACCCGGAGCCGCTTTGGTTCCGGCGGCCGGCGGTACACTGGACGAGTGAAGATCGCGCTCGCCCAGATCAATCCCACGGTCGGCGACTTCGCCGGCAATCGACAGCTGATTCTTGAAGCGGCGGCGCGCGCAAAGGCGGCCGGGGCGCACCTGGCGGTCTTTCCTGAGCTTTCCGTGTGCGGCTACCCTCCGGCGGACCTGCTGGAAAAGCAGTCGTTTCTCAGCCGCTCGGAAGAAACAGTCCGCGCCATCGCGGAGGCGGTGCCGCCCGAGCTCACCCTGATCGTCGGCTGCCCCGTCCGGGCGGCGCGGGCAACGGGTAAATGCGTCCACAATGCGGCGCTCGTATTGCGGGGCGGGCAGGTCGCGTTCACCCAGCATAAGAGACTGCTGCCGTTCTACGACGTCTTTGACGAGCAGCGCTACTTCGCGCCCGCGCAAACGCAGAGTGTGTGCGAGATCGCGGGCGAGCGCGTCGCGCTCACCATCTGCGAGGACGCCTGGAACGACAAGAGCTTTTGGGAAACGCGGCGCTACGGCATCGATCCGGTGGAGGAGCTGATGCGGGACGGCGCGTCGGTCATCGTGAACATCTCCGCCTCGCCCTACTGGCGCGAAAAGCGGCGGACCCGGGAAGACATGCTCGCCGCCATAGCCCGGCGCTACCATAAGCCGATTGTTATGGTGAATCAGGTCGGCGGTAATGACAGCTTGCTGTTCGACGGTACTTCACTTGCATTTACCGCTGAGGGCGAGGTGGCCGCGCGCGCCGTTTCCTGCGCGCCCGATCTGATCTTCTTCGACACGGAAACCCAAACCGGCGACCTCCGGCCGGCGATCGCGGACGAAAATGAGCTGGTTTTTCGCGCCCTGGCGATGGGGGTCCGCGACTACGTCTGCAAGTGCGGTTTCGGGCGCGTGCTCGTCGGGTTGAGCGGCGGCATCGACTCGGCGCTCGTGGCGGCGATCGCGGTCGAAGCGCTCGGGGCGGAGAACGTGACCGGCATCGGTATGCCCTCGGCGTACTCCTCGCCCGGCTCGATCGAGGACAGCCGCGTGCTGGCCGCCAATCTCCGGATTCGGTTTGAGCTTGTTGCCATCGCGCCGATGGTGGACCGCTTCGACGCCGCGCTCGCGCCCTTGTTCGCCGGCGCGCCGAGCGACCTGACCGAGGAAAACCTGCAGTCGCGCATCCGCGGTACGACCCTGATGGCGCTCTCGAACAAATGGAACGCGCTGGTGCTCACCACCGGCAACAAAAGCGAGATGGCCACCGGCTACGCGACGCTTTACGGCGACATGGCGGGCGCGCTCGCGGTGATCGGCGACCTGCTGAAAATCGATGTGTACAAGCTGTGCCGCTGGATCAACGGTGAGCGCGAGGTGATCCCTTCGGCGATTCTCGACAAGCCGCCTTCCGCCGAGCTCAGGCCCGGGCAGCTTGATTCCGACTCGCTGCCCGACTACGCCCACCTCGACCCCGTGTTGGCCGCATACATCGAACATTACGAAACGCCCGAGCAGATCGCCGCCCACACCACCCTGCCGCCCGAGGAGGTTGCGCGCGTCCTCCGTCTCATCGAGCGCAGCGAGTACAAGCGCCAACAAGCCGCGCCGGTGCTGAAGGTGACGCCCAAGGCCTTCGGCATGGGCCGGCGATTTCCGATCGCGGCCAAGGCCGAGGTCTGAGGCAGACGGTGCGCTATCGCAGTCTGCCTCTTTGAGTCGTCGGTGAGCCGCAATCCTCGATTCGGTTGAGCCGCTACTTCCCCCAAACGCGTCTCTAACTTTTAAAGGATTACTTCTAATGGCAGTTTGGAAGAATCTTGTCATCGGTGCGGTGCTGATGATTGCAACGATGCACTGTGTACAGTGCATCTTCTTCGATAATGTTTCTCTCTTAAATCTTCCTAAATACGCAAGGGGACAGGAGAACATGCCTTTCCAGGGCAGAGTCGCTATGATGCCTGTGCTCCGCTGGGGCGGCCATCGATACGCAGCGACGATCGCGAGTCTATCGCCCGACTCGATGTGGGGGTCTGAAAAGCCGACGGCTGAGAAAAGCATCAGTTACAAGGCAGGTTTTTACAGTCTGGAATTCCTGGTGCTTCTGCTTGCTCGCTATGGTTTTCAGAATGGGCGCGAGCTATGGTGGCTTTGCCCTGCGCTCACAGTACTCAGCTTCTATATCAGTTATGGAGCGCGCGAAAACCAGAACTATTGGTACCCTTACGACCTACCCCATGCGGCCTTGTTTTCGGCCGCGTGCCTGTTTTTGCTGGATGGCAAGTGGCCTATCATGATGGCTTTCTTCCTCGCCGACGTGCCCATGCGCGAAACTTCGCTTTATCTCGTTCCATGTCTTCTCGCTGTTGGTTGGGTTCAAGGAAAGCGCGCCAAGGCTTTCCTTTATTCCTCAGCAATGACTGTAGTTTGGCTTGTTGTTCACTTGATTATCGCTCGCAAATTCCAGGCAAATCCGAGAGATATATGGTTTCATCGCTATCACTTCTACGTGCTGTTGCACTTTCACCGTGATTGGCCGCAAGTGATGTCGGTCTTCGGATACCTTTGGCTGCCCTTAGCGTTTTTACGACACTTCTTAACAAGAAAGGAAGTGGCGCTGATTGCGGGTGCAGTGCCCGGACTGCTGGTGACGAGCATATTCGGGATCTGGTACGAGACGAGGGTATGGTCCGAGTGGAATGGGGTCGTCAGCTTTCTCCTGTTTGCGGCGGTGATGCGTCTGCTCGAGAGCCGCGGTTTAACGAAGGTGTCTCAAGCCCAACTTGAGTCTTCAACACACACTCTGGTAAGCCCTGGCGAATCTGCTTTGCAGCCGAACTGAAAATGAACTGCCGACCAGAAGGCCACGCTCACTCATGCGGGGGCAGGAGCACCAGCTGCCCTTCGCGCTCCGTGTGGCTCAGGCGCACGATGTGGGGGGTGAGCACGATGACCAGGCTGTCGCGCGTGGTCACGGTGTCGTGCTCGGTCGGCAGGCTGAAGCCCGGGATCTCGCTCAGGCCCGGTATGCCGATCAGCGCTTTGGTTTCCTGGTTGCTCAGCTGGCTCACAAGCACGGTTTTCTCGCCCGGCTTGACGTTCACGATCGAGGTGGTCTCGCGATTGTTGATGATGGGATTGCTGTTCAGCGTCGTGCCGCTGAGCGAGGAGACCTGGAGCCGCAATTTAAGCGCAACCTCCCGCCCGGCTTCGACCCGCGGGGTGGCCGTCAGCAGCAGGCCGATGTCCTGGTACTGCACCTGCGGGATCGACGCCGTAGCCGCGGAACTGAGCTGCGACAGGTTTACGCCCAGGTTTTGCAAGGTGTTTGACAGCCCGGCCGAGGTGATGCCGGCGATGCCCGTGGTGCCGGTCGCGAGATTGGAGTACTGCGAGGTCACGATCGGGTAGCGTTCGCCGATCTTGACATTGCCTTCTTCCTGGTCGGTAAGCCGGAGCCGGACTGAGTCGAGCATCCGCGTGTCGGAAGCATTCAAGAGGCCATTGGCCGCGGCCGAGGTCAAGGTCAGGCCGGTCGTGGTGAGCCCGCCGCCGAAGTAGGCAAAAGGCTGCGAAAGGATGCTCGTGCCGGCTTGGCCGGAAAGGATGAGCGCCACCGCGATCTCGCCGATGTTCCCCGGGCTGGCGAGGCCGCTTGAAATGATCTGCTGCACCAGCGACTGATTGTTTTGGATGAGCGAGTTGACTTCCGAGGTCACGTTGAACAAGGTCGTCGAGTTCGGCAGCTGTGCGCCCTCATTCGCGGTGCGCTGTGTTTGCACCTCGAAGATGTCTACGTCGACCGCGACCTCGCTCTTGCCTTGCAGGAGCTCGTTTATCTCGGCGTTGAAGGCCCGCATTTTGGCCGGGGGTGCGCGCAGGGTCAGCGTTCCGCTTGACTCATGCACCGTGGCCTGCGTTGCTTCAAACACGTTGCGCGCAATGTTGCCGACATCATTGATCTCCGCCGCGTCCAGGCCGGGCAAATACACCGTTTCGAGCGCGAGCCGTTCATATTTGGTCCGGTTCTCCTTGGTGTCGTCGGCCACCAGCGCCCGTCCGGGGTCGAGCGCGACGGTGAAGGTTCCGGTTGCGAGCGAAACCAGCTCCAAGGCTTGCTGAAAGGTCACATCGTCCGCGTCGAGATGCACCCGGGTGCTGTCCACGGACGCGTCCAATGTGGGTGTGATGCCGTACGCACCCAAAACGGCCCGCAGGAGATCGGGCTTCGCCATCGCTTCGTGAAACGATCGCGTACCGTCCTGCGCGGCAAGTTCCGCAACCGGGCCCGCGTCATCGTGAACCGGACCAAGCACGGATGGGGGCGGAGCGGCATCTTCGAGCGCGTCGTTTTGGTGCTCCAGCACAAGCGGGTTGCGGCTGTCCTGCTCACGCGCCTCCCGCATCAGCGCTTCAGCCCTTTTTGCGTCGCCCTCAATCCGCAGCTTCAGGGCTTGCTGCATGAGCTGCGTGGCCAGATTGTCGCGGCAAATCGCGAGCGCGGCCTCGTAGGTCGGGTCGTCGGGCACAAGCGCGGCGGCGCGGGCGAAAGCTTCGGCCGCTTCGCGGAGCCGGTGCTGCGCGGTCAGTTTGCCGCCTTCCGCAAACGCCCGCTGCGCCCGGTCGCGGTCGTGGCCGCTGACGTGCCTCGGGGAGGGCAGGGCAGCCTCGGCCGCACCGCTTTGCGGGGCAGCGCCCGGCACCTCGGAACTGCGGCTCTGCCCTTGCGCTTTCGCAAGTACGGCGCCTACGACAAACAGGAACAGCAGCAGCCGCCCGCCGACACAGCGTTTACCCAAACGCAAGAAGCTCACGCCGCGCCCGCCTCCAGCAGGTCAGCGAGCGTGGTGCAGCACACTTCCGGCTCGGCCCGCATCAGCTCGTCGAAGCTGAAGTTGCCGGTCGCGACCGCGATCGTGGGCAGCCCGTTCGCGCGCGCGGCCGTGACATCGTGGACAGTGTCGCCCACCACGCACACCTCGGCATCGGGTCCGGCGGCTGCGCGGGCAAGCGCAAGCGCGTGGGCGATCATGTCCGACCGGACCTCGTAGCCGTCGCTGAAGCCGCCGAAGGTGAACCACGGGCGCAGCCCGGCGGCCTCCACCTTGAGCCAGCCGATGGTCTCGATGTTGCCGGTGGCGACGCCGAGCGCCGCACCCTTGCCGTTCAGGCGGCGGAGGCAAGCCTCTACGCCCGGCATCACCGCTGGATGCATTTCAGCCTTCCGCGCTTCCACGCGACGGCTCATGTGTTCAAAAATCTCCGCCACGCGCGGCCGCCACCCGGACTCTTTCATGGCGGCGCGATGAAAAGCATCCCGCAAGATGCCCGGGTCGGTGTTGCCGTGCAGGGTCACGCCGTCCAGGTTCAGAGTCGCGCCCAGCACATGCTCGACCGCGGCGAAAAAGGAGTCATAATGCACCCGGTCGTAAGAGCGCAGGAGCGTTCCGTCGATGTCAAAAAGGTAGGCGCCTTGCCCGTCCCAGGAAAAACCGGGCCGGATGTACACCTGCTTGTCCGTTGCCGTTTGCGCCATGGTTCCCAGGGTAAAGCAGCAGGCTTAGAAACGGCCGCACCCTATAGACGAACGAAACCGGCTTTTCCCGAATCGGCACCGCGTTCCGAAACGGAATCAGCTGCCGGTCCGCTTGACCGCAAGCTCCGGACC
>CAXTSB010000088.1:4665-14318 GCA_964246845.1 uncultured Acidobacteriaceae bacterium | reverse complement strand
CACCCACAACAATCGCGAGCACGAACAGGAGCAGCGGGTGGCGGCCGCCGGCCCAGTCCGGCCATAACCGGATGATGGGCGACTGATACAGGTAGGCGCTGTAGGACGCCGCCCCGACAAACGCAAGCGGCCGCCAACCGAGCGCGCGCACCCACGGGTTTTCGGGCGCATGGAGCAGCCAGCCGATCGTCAGCGCGCCCGCGAGCGCCTCAAGCGTATAGCCGACCGTAAACGTGTATGCGTTGCTGAACACAATCCGCAGAGTGGGTGAAATCAGGGCCAGGAACACGGGCGCCCACCAGGCGAATCTGCCCACATGCCGCCACAGGTGCTCCCATGCCGGAGTGCCGACCACCAAAGCCAGTAACACCCCGGCAAAGAGTGAGTCCATGCGGCCCGGCAGCAAGATGTTCTGCCGATGTTCCAGCAGCGGCAAATGCGCCCAAGCGGCCAGGCTGCGGAGAACCGGGCTTGCGGCAATCAAGGCGGCGCACAATAAGGCAGCCGCGCGCCGGCCGCCCCAGCGCAGCGCAGCCGCCAGCAACAAGGGGCAAAGAAGGTAAAACTGCATCTCGACCGCGAGCGACCAAAGATGCCCGGTCCAGATGGAAGACTCTTTCGGGAACACTCCGGTGAGAAACACGCCGGCCCCAACGAGCTCGCGCCAAGGCACGGGGTGGTGCGCTTGCGTGCAAACCGCGGCCACGATCGCGAGGTACAACAACAGCGGCGGCAGCAGGCGGGTCAAGCGCCGCGCGTAAAAGCGGCCGATTCGCACCCGGCCGGTGTCGTGCTGCTCGCGCAGCAGCATCGCGCCGATCAAAAAGCCGCTCAGCACAAAAAAGATGGCGACCCCGTCGGCGAGCGGCAGGGGTATGGTCACCAGCGCCGACCGCTGCTGGAGATGGATGATGAGCACCGTCATCAGCGCCAAGGCGCGAAGGCCGTCGAGCGGCGCGACCCTTTGCTGCCCCTGTTTGGGAACTTTCCTCAAGTGAACCGGCCTACCAGTGTAGAAATGACGCAGCGCCTCAGTACAGCACAATGCACGCCCGGGTTGCTCTGTAGAAAGTACAGGGCTTCGAAGGTCATTCGCAATGGCGCAACGGTGCTGTTTTTGATAGCCGGTGCCGTTTTCAGTAACCGCCCTGTCACCCACAGTGCGGAAGCAGCGCAGGGGCCCGGATACACTGAAAGCCGGAGCGCTCCCGAACCCAGATGCCTTTCGAAAGCACGCTGCTCACCGGCACCGTTTCCGCCTCCGCGCACGAGGAAGCCTCCGAGCGCATCCGCACGCGCACAGCGCGCATCGGCATCGTCGGCATGGGCTATGTGGGCCTGCCGCTTGCCCTGCTTTTCTCCGAGGAGGGCTTCCGCGTAACCGGCCTCGACGTGGACCGCGCCAAGGTGGACACGCTGAACGCGGCCGGCTCCTACATCGTCCGCATCCCGGGCGAGGAAATCGCCGCGGCGCGGCGCGCGGGTTTCCATGCCACGGACGAGTTCAGCGCCGTCCGCGATATGGACGCGGTGATCATTTGCGTGCCCACGCCGCTTTCGGAGCACCACGAGCCGGACCTGAGCTACATCGAGCAGACCGCGCGCGCCATTGCGCCCCACCTGCGCGGCGGGCAGCTGGTCGTGCTTGAAAGCACCACATACCCGGGAACCACCGACGAGGTGCTGATTCCTCTCCTCGAATCCGGCGCGCCGCACGGCTTGCGCGCGAGCCTCACCCCGGAGGACCCAGGCTTTTTTGTCGCGTTCTCTCCCGAACGCGAAGACCCCGGCAACGAAACCATTGCCCGCCGCGACATCCCCAAGGTCATCGGCGCCCACGGGCCCGCCGCAGCCGCGCTCGCGGCCGAGTTGTACGGAAGCATCTTCAACCGCGTGGTCCCGGTGTCCTCGCCCGCCGCGGCCGAGATGACCAAGCTGCTTGAGAACATCTACCGCTGCGTGAACATCGCGCTTGTGAACGAGCTGAAACAGCTTTGTATGCGCATGGAGATCGACCTCCACGAGGTGATCGACGCGGCGAAAACCAAGCCGTTCGGCTTCCAAGCGTTCTATCCCGGTCCGGGACTCGGCGGCCACTGCATCCCCATCGACCCGTTTTACCTCTCGTGGAAGGCCAAGCAGTTCGACTTCCACACGCGCTTCATCGAGCTCGCCGGGGAGGTGAACGGGGCCATGCCCTACTTCGTTCTCGACCAAACCATCGAGGCGCTGAACCGGCACCGTAAAGCGCTGAATGGCTCGCGCATTTTGGTTTTGGGCGTTTCGTACAAGCGCGACATCGACGACCTCCGCGAGTCGCCCTCGCTCGCCATCATCGAGCTGCTGCGCGCGCGCGGAGCCGAGGTCAGCTATCACGACCCTTACTTCGCCCATGTCGGCCGCGGCCGCCATTATGACCTGAACCTCAGCCGCGCCTCGCTCGACGACCTCGCGGGCTATGACTGCGTCCTGATCGCCACCGATCACTCCGATTATGACTACGCCCGCATCGCGCGCGAAGCGCAACTGGTGATCGACACGCGCAACGCCACCAAGGGCATCGAGAGCGGCAACATCGTCCGCTGTTGATTTCTGTACTAAAGTAATGTCGGCGCACAGCAGGGCTCGGATAACCTAGCCTCAACCCCATTCGGAGCATGAGCTTTGGACCAATTTCCGCGCCTGACCCGCCTTCCCGCCTATGTGTTCAATATCACCGGCGAGCTCAAGGCCGAGGCGCGCCGGCGCGGCGAAGACATTATCGACTTCGGCATGGGGAACCCCGACGGGGCCACACCGCGCCACATCGTCGACAAGATGGTCGAGGCGGCGCAGCGGACGGAAACGCACCGCTACTCGCTGTCCAAGGGCATCCCGCGCCTGCGCCGCGCCATCGCGCACTGGTACGGCTCGCGCTACAACGTCGACATCGACCCCGCGAACGAGGCGATTGTCACCATCGGGTCGAAGGAAGGCATCGCTCACCTGTGCATGGCCGCGCTCGATAAAGGTGATGTGGTATTGGTGCCGAACCCGAGCTATCCCATCCACATCTACGGACCCGTGATCGCCGGGGCGACCGTGCGCTCGGTGCCGGTGCACGACACGGGCGCATTCCTAGCCGAGCTTGAGCAGATCATCCCGCTCATCTATCCCAAGCCGAAGATGCTGATCCTGAACTTCCCGGCCAACCCGACCACGCAATGCGTCGACCTGCCCTTTCTTACACGCGTGGTTGAGTTGTGCCGCGAGCACCGCATTTGGCTGGTGCACGACCTCGCGTACGCCGACATCTGCTTCGACGGCTACCGCGCACCTTCCGTGCTCGAAGTGCCGAGGGCGAAGGAGATCGCGGCGGAGTTCTTCACGCTGTCCAAGAGTTACAACATGCCCGGCTGGCGCGTGGGCTTCATGTGCGGCAACCCGGAGTTGGTCGCCGCGCTCGCCCGCATGAAAAGCTACTGCGACTACGGGACGTTCACGCCCATCCAGGTCGCCGCCATCAGCGCGCTTGAAGGTCCGCAGGCGTGCGTCGCCGAGATCACTTCAATCTACCAAAAGCGCCGCGACTGCCTGGTTTCCGGCCTCCACCGGATCGGCTGGCAGGTCCCAAGCCCGAAGGCGACGATGTTTGTATGGGCGCCGATCCCGCCCGCCTACCTGTCCGGTGAAGCGACAAGCGAAAAGCTCGCCTCGCTCGACTTCTCGACGCGCCTGCTGCGCGAAGCCAAGGTCGCTGTTTCCCCCGGCGTCGGCTTCGGCGAGCACGGCGACCGGCATGTGCGGTTCTCGCTGATCGAGAACGAAGAGCGGACGCGGCAAGCGATGCGGGGACTGCGGGCGATGTTCGCGAAGGATGGTGTGCGGGAGTTGACGCCGGTGTAGCGCTACAGTCTTGGGTACCAATCCATCTCTATGGAACGGAGTAAAGTGAACCCATGAGCGACCGCGAACTCTACCTTGCGATCGGCGTGCCGGCCCTGATCGGGATTGCGAACCTCGGTGCCGTCATCACCCTGGTGCTGTGGTTTGCGAGCCGGGTCGAGAGCCGCATCGATCGAATGGAAGGCAAACTCGAAGCGAAGCTTGATCAAACTAACGGGCGCATCGACCGGCTGGAAGCCAAGGTCGAAAGCCGGTTCGACCAGGTAAACCAGAGGATCGATCAGACAAACGGGCGCATCGACCGGCTGGGCGAAGAGTACACCCGATTCTATGGAGAGCAGCGGGCTCAGGACGCGCGGATCACGGCTGTCGAGAAGAGATGACGGAAGCTGAAGCTCTAAGTAGACCGTTGGATCAAGTGAACGGGAAGCCCCATAACTGCCATGCCTTTTAACCCAAGAAAGACGTGGTCTCATTCCTGAACTTGCCCGCGGGATCAAGTCTGGACCGCAGGTCGCCGAAACGCTCCATCTCCGGATAAAGCGCCGCGGGCTGCTCAAGCGTAAACATCTTCCCCCAGTGCGGCCGCGCCCCGAACGGCGCGAGCGCCCCCTCAATCGCCGGCAGCACCTTGCGCACCCGCGGCCAGTCCTGCTTCCAGGTGAAGTGGAACGCGAGCGACGCGCGCCCGTACGCGGGTGAAAGCCAAAGCGTGTCCGCCGCGACGGCGCGCAGCTCGGAAACAAACAGCAGATGCCCGAAGCGCGAACCGATCGCGGCGACCGCTTCGATCGCCTCCCGACCACGCTCGAACGGAACGAAGTACTCGGTTTGGAGCTCATCGCCGCTGCTCGGCCGAAAGTCGGCGCGGAAGTGCGGCAAACGCTCATGCCAGGGGCCGGGCACGCCCAGCTGCTGCGTGCAGTTCCCGGCATCGTGCGCGGGCAGCGGATGGCGCTCGATGGCTGCCGGCCGCGCGCCCAGCTGCTGCATCAGCGCCTGCGAACTCGCTTCATCGTCAACCCCGATACGCAACTTCTGCCACACCTGCGAAACTGTCTTCGGGTTCCAATCGGTAAACAGGCTGACGCTGTAAGCGCTCGCGAACACATCACGCAGGTGCGTCGTGAGGGCGGCAAGCGGCAAATCCTCATACACGCGCTGGCTGACTGAAAAGGCCGGCTCGACCCGGAGCGTCAGGCTTGCCGCGATCCCAAGCGAACCAAGCCCGACAGCTATACCGTTGAAGTTTTCAGTCGCGCGCGACACCCGGACCAAATCTCCGCCCGCGGTGGCCAGGTCCATCCCCACCACCGCGGTTGCCAAGTTGCCTAGGCCCAGTCCTGACCCGTGCGTACCCGTCTGTACCGCGCCCGCGACCGTGATGTGCGGCAGCGAAGCCAGATTGTGCAGCGCATACCCGCGCGCATCGAGCCACGGCGCGAGCGCGGCATAGGTCACGCCGCCCTCGACCGCCACGGTTCCGTCAACCTTGTCAAGCTCGATCCCGCGCAGATGTTTGAGCGAAACCTGCTCGTCCGAGTCGGCGATGCCGTTGAACGAATGCCGTGAGCCCAGCGCGCGGATGCGTTCTGCTTTCGCGACGACCTGCTGCAGCTCATCAACGGAGCGCGGCTCGTGCAGCACCCGCGCCGCATAGGTGTAATTTCCCGACCAGTTTGTGCGGGCCGCCATAACCCTCAAAGCCTACCGGATCGCAGGCTCCTGTGCCGCCCGCGCGATCATGCGCGTGGTTGAAAATCCCTCGACCGTCGGCACGATCTTAACCACGCCGCCCCAGCCCCGCATCTCCTTCGCGCCGACCACGGTTTCCTCGACATAGTCTCCGCCCTTGACCAGCACATCCGGCTGGAGCGCGCAAATCAGCTCCAGCGGCGTCGGCTCGTCGAACACAATTACCGCGTCGACCGCGGCCAGCGCCGCGAGTACGCGGCCCCGGTCGCGCTCCCGGCCGACGGGTCGGGGCGGGCCTTTCAGACCCGACACGGAAGCATCGCTGTTGATGGCCACGATCAGCCGGTCGCCCTGCCGCCGGGCATCTTCCATCAGCGTGATGTGGCCTACATGCAGCAGGTCGAAGCAGCCGTTGGTGAACACGATGCGTTCGCCGTTCGACCGCCAGGCGTGCACGCGCTGCCGCAGCTGCGGCAGCTCCAGCAGCTTTTCGGAGGCTTGCAGCTCGATTTGCGGCAGCAAACCGGTGATCAGCTCGTCGCGCGTGATGGGCACGGTGCCGACCTTGGACACAACAATGCCGGCGGCGACGTTCGCGAGCGGGACGGCTGTTTCGACGGCCAAGCCGCTCGCGAGCGCGAGCGCGAGGGTTGCGATCACCGTATCGCCCGCGCCCGACACATCAAACACCTGCCGCGCGACCGCCGGAAACGTGCGCGCCCCTTCCGGCTTGACCACCGCGATGCCCTTCTCGCTGAGCGTCAAGGTGATGTAGGCAAGGTCGAGCGCGGGCAGCATGGCACGCGCCGCCTCCAGCATCGGCTCGACCTCCCGGGGCGCGACGCCGCACGCGGCCGACATCTCCTGGAGATTTGGGCAGATCGTGGTCGCGCCCCGGTAACGCGAAAAGTCGCGATGCTTGGGGTCCACCAGCACCGGTATGCCCGCCGCTCGGGCCTGGTCGATGACCGCCCGGCAAACCTCCTCGCTCAGGACGCCTTTCGCATAGTCCGAAAGCACGACAGCCCGCGCGCCGGGCAGCGCCCGCTCCACTTCCGCGAGCAGCGCCCCGTAGTCTTGCGCGGGAAAGCCCGCGGTCCGCTCATGGTCGAGCCTGAGGATCTGCTGCCGACCGCCCAGGATGCGCAGCTTAGAGGTGGTGGGGTGGCCGGGGATGCGGGTCAAGCGGGCTTCGATGCCGGCCTTTTCCAGATACGCATTGAGTGCCCCCCCTTCCTCATCCTCGCCCGCGAAGCCGCACAGGGTCACGCGCGCGCCCAGGCTCGCGATGTTCATCGCGACATTGGCCGCGCCGCCCGGCTGCTCGCTCCGGTGCGACAAGCGCACCACCGGCACCGGCGCTTCAGGCGAAATGCGCTCCACATCGCCCCAGATATAACGGTCAAGCATGACGTCGCCGACCACCAGCACCCGGGTCTCGGCCCAGTCGCCTTCCAGGCGCGTGACGATGCCGTGAAGGTCCTCAATCATGCGTTTTTGAGGCCCGGCACCAGGCCAGCTCCACCCAGTCGCACAGCATGTGCCCGCACAGGATGTGCGCTTCCTGCACGCGGGCTGTATCGCTGGTTGGCACGCACACGGTCGCGTCCGCGAGCGCGGCCATCTTGCCGCCGCCCTCGCCGGTCATCGCGACCACATACGCACCGCGCTCGCGCGCCGCTTCCAGCGCTTCCACTACGTTCTTACTGTTGCCGGAGGTCGAAATGCCGACCACCACATCGCCCGGCTCGGCGAGCGCGAGCACCTGCCGCGAGAACACCTGGTCGTACCCGTAATCGTTGCCGATCGAGGTCAGGATCGAGGTGTCGGTGGTCAGCGCGATCGAGGCCAGCGGTCTGCGTTCCCGGCGGAACCGCCCCACGAACTCCGCCGCCAGGTGCTGCGCGTCCGCGGCCGAGCCGCCGTTGCCGCACCACAACACCTTTTTGCCGTCCATCACCGCCTCGGTGATCTTGCGGGCGAGCGCTTCCAGCGTTCCCTGCTGCTGCTTCAACTCGTCGATGACGCGCTGATGTTCGTCAAAGGCGCGCTCGAAAACGGCCTCGCCTGTGAGTTCGGTGGTGGTCATGCTGCGGCTATGATACCTGCTGTGCAGCCCTACCAAAGCGTGAGGACGGTCTTCCTCGACCGGGACGGGGTGCTGAACCGCAAAGCGCCCGAAGGCGAGTACATAGCGCGCTGGGATCTGTTCCACCCCCTGCCCGGCGCGGTGGAAGCGGTGCGGCGGCTGAACGAGGCGGGCCTGAAGGTGTACGTCGTCACCAACCAACGCGGCGTCTCATTGGGGCTGTATAGCCTTGAAGATGTAGGCGCGCTCCATGCCCGCATGGAGGCCGAGATGGCCAAGCACGGCGCGCACGTGGACGGCATTTTCGTCTGCCCGCATGACCGAGGCGTGTGCCGGTGCCGCAAGCCCGGGCCGGGCTTGTTCGAGCAGGCGCGCGCGCTCGACCCCGCGCTTACTTGGCAGGCGAGCGTGATCGTCGGCGATTCGCTTTCCGATATCGAAGCCGGAGCGCGGCTCGGACTGGGCACTGTCTTTATCGACGGCGAACCGGACCGGCAAAAGCCGGGCGCGGAGCAGGCGCGGGCGCTCGCCGCGGCGGTGTGCCGCTCGCTGGCCGAGGCCGTCGCCCTCGTGATTGACTGAAAGCGGAGGCTCCTATGCCCGATGTTCAGGAACCAGAAAAGCAAGCGTTCAGCGGAAACCCTTTTCTCGAAGGCAACTTCGCGCCGGTCGACGTGGAAACAACGGCGTTCGACCTTCCCGTGGCGGGGCACATCCCGGAAGAGCTGGAAGGCCGTCTGCTCCGCATCGGGCCCAACCCGGTAAGCGTACCCGATCCCAAAAATTACCACTGGTTCATGGGGCCGGGGATGGCGCACGGGCTGCGTCTGCGCGGCGGCAAGGCGGAGTGGTACCGCAACCGGTTCGTCGTTTCGGAAAGCATCGCGCCCGCGCTGGGGCGGGTAAATCTGCCGGGTCCCCATAACGGCGACCGGGATAACATGGCGAACACCAATATTCTCGACATCGGCGGGCGCACTTATGCGGTCGTCGAGGCGGGCAGCCTGCCGGTCGAGCTGAGTTATGAGCTTGAAAGCCTCGCCCGATCGAATCTGGACGGCACCTTGAAGCATGGGTTTGCTCCCCACCCTAAGTACGATCCCCATACGGGTGAATATCATGCGGTCGCTTACCAACCAGGCCTACAGGTACTAAGTTATCTGGTGGTGGGCAAAGATGGGTCGGCGCGCACGGCGGCGGAGATAGACGCGCCGCATTGCCCGATGGTGCACGACATGGCCTTTACCGCGAATTACGCGATCGTGCTGGACTTGCCCGTGGTGCTCGACCCTTTCAATCCTATCTTCCGGTTCAAATGGGATGCCGAGCATACACCCCGCATCGGACTGGTGCCCAGGAGCGGCAATCTTTCCGGCCTGCGCTGGGTGGAAGCGCCTTCCTGCTTTGTCTTCCACGTCATGAACGCTTTCGAGGACGGGGACGCGGTGGTGATGGACGTGGTGCGGCACCCCCGGGTTTTCGACAGGAACGGGCCCGGCGAGGGCGAGCCCAGGCTGGTGCGTTGGCGGCTCGACCCGGCCGCGGGCAAGCTGCACGAAACGGTATTGGAAGAGCGGGGGTGCGAGTTTCCCCGCTTCAACACAGCCTATGCCGGGCGGGCGTACCGCTACGGGTACACGACCTCAATCGGCGAGGGCGACCGCACCGGACCCGCGTACAAGCATGACCTGGGCACCGGACGGACGGAGGAACACGACTACGGCCGGGGCCGGGTCACGCTGGAGCCTGTTTTCGTGCCCCGGCAAGGGGCTGCCGCGGAAGACGACGGCTGGGTGATGTCTTACGTCTACGACGCGGCGCGGGATGCGTCGGATGTGGTGATCCTGGACGCCCGGGACTTCTCCGGCGAACCGGTGGCGACGGTCACGCTTCCGGTGCGGGTGCCGTTCGGGTTTCATGGAAATTGGGTGAGCGATCGGGGGTGAAGACCCGCGCTACACCTCCCTCAGCGCCTCCATCGGCT
>CAXTSB010000088.1:0-4655 GCA_964246845.1 uncultured Acidobacteriaceae bacterium | reverse complement strand
GGCGGGGGGGGTCCCCCCCCCCCCCCCCCCCCCCCCCGGCCGGCCGTGGGGTGCGTGGCCCGCCGGCCCGCCAGGCGGGCACGAGTGAGGCCGCCAAGCCCACCGGGACCGCGACCAGCACCACGCCCACGTACGTCCACGGGTCGAGAGCCGGCACTTGGTACAGGAAACTCCGTACGAAATGTGCCAACAGCGCCGCGAGCACGAGCCCTACGCCAAACCCCGCGCCGATCAGCACCCCGCCCTGCCGCAGGACCATGCGGGCCATGCTTTCCCTCGTTGCGCCCAGCGCCATGCGGATGCCGATCTCGTGCCGCCGGTAGCCGACCAGCTGCGCGAGCACCCCGTACAGCCCGACCACGACCATCAGGATTGCAAGTCCCGCGAAACAGGATGTGAGCCATAGGCTGAGGCGCTGCGAGAACAGGTTCTTGTCGACCTCCTCCTGCATGGATGCGAAGTCCGAAAGGGCGAAGCCCGGCGCGGCTTCCTTGAACGCGGAGCGCATCTCGGCAACAACCGGGACCGCGCCGTGGGATTTCACGACGACGCTTACCAGCGTGTCGAGAAGCGCCGCGTAAAAGATCGAACCTGTCGGCACTTGTCCGTAGGGGATGAGCACCTGCGGTTCGACTTCTCCGCCGACCTCCCGCTCCGCCGTATCTGCGGAAATACCGACGATCGTGTACGGCTTCGGCATCCCGCTCTCCTTTTCAAAGTCGAGCTGCCGACCGAGCGGATCTTTGTCGCGGAAGTACTTCTTTGCGAGCGCCTCGTTGATGACGGCGACATAGGGAGCGGCGGCGGTGTCAGCGTCCGTAATGCTGCGTCCCCGCAGCATCCGGATGCCCATGACGCCCGTATAGCCGCCGCTCACGGCGGAGAGCTGCGCACCGCGCCCGGCCGGGTCATCGGCTTCGCGCACGATGTGAAAGCTGGTGATAATGTGCGTGCCGGAAAAAGGGATTTCACTCATTAGGGCCGCATTCTCGATGCCGGGTTCGGTGCGAATGCGTGCGAGCGCCGGGGCGTACGCGGTGTCGGCGACGGAAGCATGGGGCTTTTCAGTTTCCGCGGCTACGCCCATGAAAGCAAAGCCCGCCGTGTTACCGGGCATGGCATTGAAGTTCGTCACGCGTTCAGCGTCGAAGCCGAGCGGCGCGTGCTGCAGGTTCCACAGTGTGTGGAACAGCAGCCCTGTGCCGACCAGCAGCACCGTCGCGAGCGCGACCTCGCCGATCACCAGCCACCGCGTCAGCCCGGCGCTGCCGCCGCGCGTGCCCAGCGCGCGCGAGCCGGACTGCAGCACTTCCTGCGGGTCGGTTCGTGAGGCAATAAGTGCCGGCAGGAGCGAGGACAAAAGCGTAGCCAAGGTCGCGAACCCGGCGAGCGCCACGACGATCGTCCAATCGAGGCTGATCAGGCCCGGGTGCGGAATCACGTTCTCCGGCAGCTTGTGCACCAAGGAAAGCGAGAGCATGGCCAGCGCAAGCCCGCAGACACATCCGGCAAGGCTCAAAAGGCCGCCTTCCGTCAGCACCTGCTGCACCAAGCGTTGCCTGCCCGCACCCAGGGCAACGCGTACAGCGAACTCCTGCCGGCGACCCAGGCAGCGGGCGATCAGGAGGTTGGCGACGTTGGCGCAGGCGATCAGGAGCACCAGCGCCACCGCTCCTAAAAGCCCATACAAAGCCGGGCGCACATTCGCGGTCAGGAGTTGGTGGTATGGGGTGAGAGCCAGCCGCAGATCCGCGAGTTCTTTCGGGTCTGTTTTACGGATGCGTTCCGTGATCGCATTCAGCTCGGCCTGGGCCGCTTCCGGCGGCACCCCGGCGCGCAGCTTGGCGAGCACGTTCATGCCGTTCCAACCTCGTGTCGTCAGGTTCAACTCCGTGGGTTGGAGCGGCAGCCACATACCGTTTTTCTCAATCTCGGTCGCACCCGAATCCGGAAAGCGGAACGAGTACGGCATCACGCCGACCACGGTCTTCGGCGCGTCCCCGACTTTGATGATGCGGCCCAAGATGCCGGGGTCGGCCTTGAACTCGCTGCGCCACAAGCCTTCCGACAGAATCGCGACCTGCGGGCCGTGGCTCGCGCCCTCCGCCTCGGTAAACGCGCGACCGAGAAGCGGCTTGACGCCGAGTGTCGGCAGCAGGTTCGGCGTGATCCGCTCTGTAATCACCTGCTTGGCATCGCGGCCGTTCTGGAGCACGCTCAAATCGCCGAGGTAGCCCGCGACCGACTGCAGCGTTTGTGACTGGTCGCGGATATCGCGGTAATTCAGCCATGAGGTGTTGTGGAAACCGGAACCATCGTCCTGCGGCCCGATATACACCAGCCGCTCGGGATGCGTGTACGGCAGCGGCCGCAGCAGCACGCTTTCCAGCACAGCATATAGCGCGGCGTTCGAGCCGATGCCGAGCGCGAGCGTCAACACGGCCAGCGCGGTCAAGCCCCGCGCCGCCCACAGCTGCTTGAGCGTATACCGCACATCCTGCACGAACGTTTCCATGGCCGCGCTCCCTGCCCCGTGTTTGCCTATGATTCTGCCCCGGCCGGGCAGAACTGTACAGCGCATTCCGCCGCAGGCGCGCCGGACTGCTTCGGTCGTACTTTTTTCATAGCCTCTGCCCGCATCTCGTCGGATATGAATGCGCGGCCTGACAGCACGGACTGGGTGAACTCTCTCGCTCAGGATGAGCACAGATTCGTTCTGCGGGTGGTGCAGCCGGGCCTCGCGGGCTTGATGGATGGCTCCGTGTCGACGCTCGCCCCCATCTTCGCCACCGCCTTCGCCACGCACCGGTCCCACACGGCATTTCTGATCGGGCGGCGGCGGCCGTGGGCGCGGGCATTTCCATGGCGTTTTCCGAAGGGCTTTCCGACGACGGCGTGGTGACCGGGCGGGGCCGGCCGCTGGTCCGCGGCCTCATCACGGGCCTGATGACCTTTATCGGAGGCTTCCTTCACACGCTCCCGTTTTTGATCGGCAACGTGCGGACGGCGCTCGACATCGCCTACGCCGTGGTCGGCCTGGAGCTGATCGCCATCTCGTGGATCCGCTATCGCTACATGAAGACAGGCTTCGCGGTTTCCTGCCTGCAAGTGATGGTGGGCGGCGGGCTGGTCTTCGCCGCCGGTGTGCTCATCGGCCAGTCTTGAACCGGCGGCGCTAATCCGGCTTCGCGGGTGCGGCGCCCGCCCGCGTGGCCCCGGTCGAGATGCCGCCGTCCACCAGCAGCGTTTGCCCGGTCACGTACTCGCTCGCGTCGGACGCAAGAAAGACGACCGCGCCATCCAGGTCGCGCGGCTGCCCGGGGCGCTTGAGCGGTATGCGGTCGGTCAGGTACTCGACCCACTTTTCGTTCTCGTAGAGCACTTTATTTTGCTCGGTGCGGAACCAGCCCGGCGCAAGGCAGTTGACCGTAACGCCGTGCGGCCCCCACTCGTCGGCCAGGCTCATGGTGAGCTGCTTGATGCCGCCCCGGCTCGCGCAGTAGGGCCCGATGCCCGCATAGCCGAAGACGCTGGTAACCGAGCCGATGTTGATAATGCGGCCCCATCCGCGCTCCACCATGGGCCGCGCGAAGGCCTGCGCGACAAAAAACGGCCCGCGCAGGTTGGTTTCGAGCACCAGGTTCCAGTCCTCCCAGGTGATCTCAAAAGCAGGTTTGCGGACATTGCAGCCGGCATTGTTGACCAGAATGTCGATCCGCGCGACCGAGCCGAGGGCGGCCTCGGCCATGCGGCGAATGCTCCCTTCCTCGCGTACGTCGAGCGCGAAGGGGAACGCGCGGCGGCCCATCGCTTCAATCTCGTCTTGGAACGGGCGCAGGTCTTCCGCGCGGCGGCTTGTGATCACGAGGTCGGCCCCGGCGCGCGCCAAGGCCCGGCCCAGGTACTGGCCCAGGCCGCGGCTCGCTCCGGTGACGAGCGCTGTTTTACCCGTGAGATCGAAGCCGCTCACTGGGCATGCTCCGGTTGCAGGATCACCTTCATCAAGCCGGGCTCGGCCGCGTACAGGCGGTCGAACCACGCGGCACCATCCCGGAGTGGGGCTATAGCGGAGATGAGCGGCTGGACCCGGATTGCACCCGATTGCATCAGGTCAATGCACTCCGGATACTCGCCCGCCGAGGCGCAGGAGCCCTGCAGCCGCAGCTGCCGCGTCACCACGGCTTGCAAAGGGATCTCCACGCGCGGCGCGAGATTACCGATTAACGTGACCGTGCCGCCGCGCCGGACTGCCGCGATCGCCGTATCGAGCGGCTTCTGCGAACCCACGGCCTCGACTGCGATATCGGCTCCATCGAGTTTGGCGGCGAGCTCCGGGTCGGTTGCGGAGAGTGCTTCGTCCGCGCCCAGTTCCCGGGCCAGCGCCAGCTTCGCCGGGTCGAGGTCGACCGCAGTGACCCGCGCGCAGCCGTAATGCCGAAACGCCTGCACGGCGAGAAGCCCGATCATCCCCGCGCCGACGACGACCGCGGTCGAGCCGGGCTCGATGCGGGTGATCTTGGCCGCGTGTACCGCAATCGAAACCGCCTCGATCAAGGCGGCGCGCTCAAACGGAAAGCTGCTCGGGAGCGCGTACACAATGTGCTCCGGTACCGCGACGTATTCCGCGAAGGCCCCGTCGCGCCGGTACTCCGCGC
>CAXTSB010000087.1:0-14547 GCA_964246845.1 uncultured Acidobacteriaceae bacterium | reverse complement strand
GCCCCTCGACCGACCCTTGCTCCTGTTTTTCCGCCTTCCGCGCCGCCAGCCAGTCCCCGTAGCTCATCCGCTTTTGCGGGCGCAGCGAGCGCTCCCACGCCCTGTGCGTGGCTTCCGTGAAAAACACCGGAATACCCAGCTTGCGGGCCAGCACCGCCAAGCCCTGCACATGGTCGTTGTGCTCGTGCGTGACCAGGATCGCGTCCAGCGTCCGGCAGTCTTCCCCGGCGGCGGCCATGCGCTTCAAAAGCTCACGGCAGCTTACTCCCGCGTCCACCAGCAACCGCGTCCGCCCGCCGGTCACCACCGTGGCGTTGCCCTTGGACCCGCTCGCGAGCACCGTCATCCGCACCATATTTCCAGCATACCCCTGCCCGTCTTCGCCTCCCGTTCGTTCCTCGAAAGTGGGAAACAGGCTGTTCCCGATTTGGCACAAACCCGGCCGTTTCAGTCCTTCATGACATTCTTGCCGTCAATTTCCGTGCGGCCGAAACCGCGATTCCAGACAGTCAGGGCATGGGCCGCCTCCATGAGGTTCGCGGCCATCCTGGAGCCCATGGCTCCCAACCCGAGAAATGCAATCTCGCTCATATTTCTCCGGAGGAACTTGCTTCCGAGCTCCGTGCGGTGATCTTGCGGCAAGGCAAGCAGAGATACCAGACCGTCATGGACGGGCCATTCGCCCAGCGTGGACGCGGCACCATGGATGAGGAGCTGCCGAGCCGCGCGGAAAGCCCGGCTGAACCTGCGAGCCGCGACTTCAGTCAGAATCCGTCAAGCGCCGCAGCCATTCCAGCAGGAGTCGGGTTTCCGCCCCGGTAAAGCCTCGCGGCGCTCCGGCGCTCTGCTCCAACAATGCGTGCAGCCCATTCGCCATGGTCGCGAGCGCGGGAGACGGTACAGCGGGTGCCTGCGTGGTGACGGCCGCAAGCGCCTGCTCGCGGACCGCGTGCGAAAGCCCGGCATCCCGCCGGTTCGGCTCCTCGGCCAGCAAGGACAGGACGACGCCGACGGCTCCGGCGTGGTATACGGCGCACGCCCTCGCCGCACTGACCCGCAAGTGTCCTGCGGCCGCCACGCGCCCCATGTGCTCGGCCAACATGCGGAACGACTGCCGCGCGGCTTCCCCCTGGGCTCCGGGCCGCGGATCGGCATACATCAGCAGATAAAGTTCCGGGTTGTCGAGGCCGAACTGCACGTGAAGATCCCAACCGGCCCGAAGAGCCTCGACAGGGTCGTCCTCCGGCACGGGCGGGCGCTTTTTCGCGAGGTACGCCGCGAAGCCGTGGGCGGCGACCGCCTCCAGCAAACCGCCTTTATCGCCGAAGATGCGGTACAGCACGGGCGGCTGCACGCGGGCGGCTTCGGCCACATTGCGGGTGGTCACCGCGTCCCGACCCCGCTGAACAAGCAGGCTGAGCGCCGCTTCCACAATCCGGTCTCGATGCCCATCGGTGCCGGTCAGCTTCGCCATAGCTTATTCTAGCGCTTGTGTTTTCATGGAAAACCTGTGTTTGTTTCCTGTGGTAACATCATGCAACGGGGGGCGCCATGATCGTCGTCACAGGAGCCGCGGGACATATCGGGCGGAAGATCGTAGAGGGTTTGCTGAGCAGGCTGCCGGCATCGCGGATGGGCGTGAGCGTCCGCGACCCGAGCAAGGCGTCCGACCTCGCGGCGCAAGGCGTTCGGGTCGCCAAGGGCGATTTCGCGGACCCATCCACGCTCCCCGCGGCTTTCGAAGACGCCGAGCAGGTTCTCGTCGTATCCGTCAGTGTGTTGGGCGAGGCAGCTGTCCGGCAGCACGGCAACGCGTTCCGCGCCGCCAAGGAAGCGGGCGCCAAGCGCATTCTCTACACCAGCCACCAGGCCGCGAGCCGCACGTCCAAGGTGGCGTTTGGACGCGACCACGCGGCGACAGAGGCATTGCTGCGGGACACAGGCCTCCCGCTTGTTTCGCTGCGCAACGGCTTCTACGCGGAGTCCTCGCTGTACCAGCTCGGCGGCGTGAAGGAAGCGGGAAACCTGGCGCTTCCGCGGGACGGCCCGGTCTCCTGGACGGCGCGCGGAGACCTGGCCGAGGCGGCGGTTGCCGCGCTGACTGACACGACCTTGTTCGACGGCATCACACCCCCGCTCACCGGCCGCCGCACCTATACCTTTGCCGATGCGGCTCGGTTTGCCTCGGAGGCGCTCGGGCGTCCTATCACGCGCGAGGTGATTTCGGACGACGCCTATCGCCAAAGCGCGCGGGAACGAGGATTTCCGGAAGCGATGGCGGAGATGCTCGTTTCGATGTTTGAAGCCATGCGCTGAGGGGAGTTCGACGTAACGGACCCGACGCTGTAACGGCTGCTCGGACGCAAGCCGACCGGCTGGGAAGAGGTGCTTGTGCCGTTCCTCACCGGCGGCGGCGAAGTAGCCGAAACCTAGGCTGCATGAGACTGTGCGCAAGACCGGGGAGGACGCCGGTTTACACTCAGGCTTTCCGCCAAGGAGCCCTGCCTGAGCCCGCTCTACGCCGCCGTTCTCGGCCTGATCCTCCTCATCCTGTTCGGGGTTTCGCTCGCGCGCTTGCGCGGAACCCGCACCAAGCAGGACTACCTTGTCGCGGGCCGCTCCCTCCCGGCCTTTGTGCTGGTTTTCACGCTTTTATCGAGTTGGATCGGCTCGGGCTCGCTGCTGGGCGGGGCGGAGAACGCCTATAACCACGGCCTGGTCGCGCTGTGGCAGCCGGCGGGCGGCTGGGCCGGGTTGTTCCTGATTTACTTCATCGCCCCGCGCGCGCGGCGGTTCGCGCAAACCACCATCCCGGACCTGCTCGAAGCCCGCTACTCACAGGCGGCACGCGTCCTAGGCGTGGTCGCGATCCTGTTCGCCTATACCGCCATCACCTCCTACCAACTCATCGGCGGCGGCGACATCCTCGCGCTTATTTTCCCGCACGCGGTCACGCCCGACTTGGGCAAGTACATCATCGCGGCATTTGTGATTGTTTTCACCGCGGTCGCGGGCATGAGCTCGGTCGCCTACATGGATTTGTTTATCGGCCTGCTCGCCACAGGCACGCTGCTCGTTGCCTTGCCCGTGCTGGTCCACGCCGCGGGCGGCTGGGCCGGGTTCCGCGCGAGCCTGCCGCCCGGGCACTTCACCCCGCTCGGCGACTACACGCCCGTCCGCGCGTGGGAGCTGTTCCTGCCCACCTGCCTGCTGATGCTCGGCAACCAGTCCATGTACCAGAAGTTCTTCTCGGCGCGCTCCGCCCGCGACGCGCGCAAGGCCGTCGTCGGCTGGATCGTCGGGACGGTGATCCTGGAAACCGTGATCGTGCTCATCGCGATGCTCGGGCACGCGCTCGCCTTACATAACCACCAAAACCCGAAAGGCCGCGAGATCATCGCCTTCACGGCGCTTCACTCCATGCCGGGGCTCCTGGGCGCGCTGCTCATGGGCTCGGTATTCGCCAAGGTCATCTCCACCGCGAACAACTACCTGTTCTCCCCAGCGACCAATCTGATCAACGATGTGTACTCGCGCTACCTGGCCCCGCGCGCGTCCGACAAGCAAGTGCTTATCGTTTCGCGGCTCACGGTCGTGCTCCTAGGTGTGTGGTCCTTGTACCAAGCCCTGCACACCGGCTCCGTGCTCAAGGCGATGCTGTACGCCTATACGGTCTACTCGGCCACGCTCACGCCAGTGGTCCTGGCGGCGTTTTACTCGCGCCGCGTGAACGCGAACGGGGCGGTCGCGGCCATCGCGGCGGGCACCCTCATCACGGTTTTCTGGGACACCCCGCTCGTCCACACGCACCTGCCCGCCGCGCTTGCCGACCGCGACGCCATCTTCCCGGCCCTCCTGGCTGCGCTCGTTTGCCTGTTCGGGGTGAGCTATGCAACCGCCGCGCCCAGCGCCGCCCAACTCGCGCGCGTCGGGGCCGCGGCAGCTAAGTAATGGTGCACCCTTGCCGTCCCCGGCGCCATCCAAACTAGCATGGCGACAGCAACGGTTTCAGCGATCAACGCGGCGGAAAGCGGCATCTTTCAACTCGGGGGCGACCTGCCCATCCACCGCATGGGCTATGGAGCCATGCGGCTTACGGGCGAGGGCATTTGGGGTGAGCCGAGGGACCGTCAGGAAGCCAAGCGCGTCCTGCACCGCGTCCTTGACCTCGGCATTAATTTCATCGACACAGCCGACGCTTATGGACCGGACACCAACGAAATCCTCATCGCGGAAACGCTGCACCCGTATGCCGAGGGTCTCGTTGTCGCAACCAAGGGCGCGAACACCCGCTCCGGCCCCGGCAAGTGGGCTCCGGTGGGCCGCCCGGAGTATCTGCACCAGTGCGTCGAGATGAGCCTGCGCCGGCTCAAAGTCGAGCGCATCGACCTGTGGCAGCTTCACCGCATTGACCCCAAGGTGCCGGTCGAGGACTCGCTCGGCGTCATCGCCCAGCTGCGCGACCAGGGTAAGATCCGCCACGTCGGTTTGTCCGAGGTCAAGCCGCACGAGATTGAGCGCGCGCAAAAGGTCGTGCCCATCGTGAGCGTGCAGAACCAGTACAACATCGGCGACCGGCAGCACGAGGACACACTCGAATACTGCGAAAAGAACAACATCGCGTTCATTCCCTGGTTCCCGGTAGCTGCCGGCAAGCTGGCCCGCGAGGGCGGCCCGCTCGACACCGCCGCCAAGCGGCACGACGCTTCGGTCGCGCAGCTGGCGCTGGCCTGGCTGCTCCACCGCTCGCCGGTGATGCTGCCTATCCCTGGAACATCCTCGGTTGCGCACCTTGAGGAAAACACGGCGGCCGTGAACCTCAAGCTCAGCACGGACGAGTGGGCCGCCATCGAAGCTGAGGTGAAAGCTTCGTAATCGGCTTTATGCTGGGAGGGGAGCCCTGACTCCCCTCTGCCATGCCCGTCGCTTCCCTCACCCTTCACCTCCGCATCGAGCACGCCCGGTCCCTCAAGGACCGGCGGCAGGTCGTGCGTTCGCTCAAGGACAAGCTGCGCCACGGCTTCAACATTTCCGTCGCGGAGCTGGACGAAGCCGTAACCTGGCAGTCCGCGGTGATCGGGGTTGCCGCGATATCGAGCTCCCGCACCTACCTCGAAGGCCAAATGCAGCAGGTAGAGGAAGCCGCAGTGCGCATCGCGGGCGAGTTGAGCGCGGTGGTGAGCGACAGCTGGGTCGAGTTTGTAGACTGAAGCTTGTAAGCTGCACGCCAGGGGGAGCGAAACCATGCCGGAACAGCGGGCACGCAAGCACCACCAGGACCGGGTTGCCGAAACCATCCGCGAGGAGATCGACGCGATGATCCTCGGCGACCTTTCCGACCCACGCATCGGCTCGGCCTTTGTGACGCAGGTGCTGCTCAATCCCGGAGCGAAATCGGCTGACGTGTACGTGCAGGTGGACGGCGGCCCGGAAGCCGAGGACGCCACCGTCGAAGGCCTGATGGCGGCGCGCGGCTATGTACGCGCGGAGCTCAAGAACCGCACCGGGAAGCGGCACGTCCCTGACCTGTACTTCCATGCCGACCGTTCCGAGCGCATGACCGGCCGGGTGGAAGAGCTGCTCGGGCGCTCGCGCAAGCGGGCCGACCGCGCGCGCAGGGCGTTGGAGCGCTCTGGTAGCCTGAATGGAGCCGCTTCCTGAACCGGCCGCTTTCCGCGTGAAGCCCACAACGCCCTCCAGCACCGTCTCGTTTGCTGCACGCTTTTGGCGCAGAAAAACCGCCCGGGAAGTGTTCAGCCTGGTCGGGGTGAGCTCGATCCTTTTTTTTTACGGGCTGGTGCCGGTATTCGGCGGAGCGGGCTTAGGTCTGGTGGGTGCCGACGAGCCCCGCTACGCGCAGGTAGCCCGCGAAATGCTGGCCCGCCGCGACTATGTTACGCCCATCCTGTACGGCAAACCTTGGCTTGAAAAGCCGGCACTGTATTACTGGCGCGCCATGCTTTCCTTCCGCGAGTTCGGCGTGCACGACTGGGCGGCACGGCTGCCGTCCGCCACCTTCGCGTTGACGCTGGTGGTGCTGGTGTACCTGCACATGAAGCGCTTCCGCCCCGGCGCGCACCTCAACGCGGCGCTGATCACCGCATCCTGCTTCGGCATCCTGAGCTTTGCGCGCGGCGCATCGACCGACATGCAGCTGGCCGCCCCGTTCGGCATCGGCATGTTGGGCTGGTACGCCTGGTACGAAACCGACTCGAAGTTCTGGCTTTTCGACCTGTACTTCTTCATCGGTTTGGCCACGCTGGCCAAGGGTCCGGTCGCGCCGTTCCTGGCCGGGCTGATCCTCATCGTCTTCGCGGCGCTCCGGCGCGAGTGGAGCCTGCTCCGCCGCACCTTCTGGTGGCCCGGCGCGCTCCTGTATCTCGCGCTCGTGCTGCCCTGGTTCATTGAGGTGCAGCGCCGCAACCCCAACTTCCTGCGCGTGTTCCTGCTCCAGCACAATCTGGAGCGCTTCGCCACCGACCGGTACCGCCACGGCCAAGCGCTTTGGTACTACCTCCCCGTCGTGCTGCTCGCGCTCCTGCCTTGGGCGGTGCTTTCGGTCGCGGCGCTGGTTGCCGCAATCCGCGAAAGCCTGGCGGAGTGGCGCGCGCGCCGCGCCAAGGGCCACTACCGGGGCTTCCAGCGCGCGGGAGACGCCTTTCCCGAGTTCCTGGTGATCTGGGCGCTGCTGCCGATCCTGTTCTTCACCTTTTCCGACTCCAAGCTGCCCGGCTACATTCTGCCTTCGATCCCACCGCTCACCGTGCTTACGGGTGACTATCTGAACCGCAGGCGCGGGCTCTCGCCGTGGCTGCTGGGAGGCCACGCCCTGCTCGTCGGGCTGCTGACCACGGCGGTGCTGCTCGCGCCCGGCTATGTCGCCGCGGGCGAGGCCCTGCACCCGACCGCCCGCACGGCGTTCGCGGCGGGGTTCGCCGGAGCCGGAGCGGGGCTGCTCATCCTCGTCACGGTGGCGCGGTTCGGCTTGCCCAAGCTGCGCGCGGCCACGCTGCTGCCGCTCACGGTCATGCTCCTGTTCATCTTTGGGCTGGGACCGGTGTTCGGCATCCCGGAGGCGGCGCGCAGCAAGGGGACCATCCGCCTGCTCGACCTGGCTTACTCGCCCCGCCCGCTGGCGCGCGCGCTTGCCTCCGCGGCCCCGCCCGGGGTGGAGCCGATCGCGGTGTTCCGCGTGCGGCGCGATGTGGAATACGGCCTCGCTTTTTACCGCGATCAGCCGGTGGTGGACTACGACCGACAACTGGTTCCGCCGGGTGAACACATCCTGATCTCACGCGAGCCTTTCGCGCGCGAGCTGCCGGAGCGCCTGCGCGGCCGAACATTGCAGCTGCTCACCACCGTCCCGGAACAAGGCCTGCTGATCTATCAGGTGATGCCGCAGTCCTCCGCGAAGCCTTGATGTGTTCTTTTGAGACGGCAGCCATAAAGCCCACCTCGCACAGAACTGGGTTATTACTGACTTCTCACGCGTTCTCCAACCCACGCTGGCGTTCATGAAAGAGTATGCTTCAAGGCGTGACTTCCCCCGCGCGTATCGCCCCGCCGCCGATCGAGATTCTTGATCTGCGGCACTTCTCGGCGAACAGCCTCCGGCCCGTGCTGGACGCGGAAAACCGCGTGTGGGGCGAGCGGCTGAACTGGGATTACCGGGCCTCCTCGAACCTCCTGCTTCAATACGTCGACGCGCGCGTGCTGCCCGGCTTTGTCGCGGTGGAGCACGGGCGCGTGATCGGCTACTGCTTTTGCGTATACGAAGAGCGCAAGGCGGTCATCGGCGACTTGTTCGCGATCGAGCAAGGAGGCTACGGCTATTCCGCCCTGGAGATCGAAGGGAAGCTGCTCGACAGCATGATCTCCCTGCTCCAAAACTCACCCGGCGTGGAGCGCATCGAGGCGCAGCTTTTGCTGCACGAGTACGACGCGCACGCAGGTTCATTTCACGACGCGCGGTTCGGCCTATACCGCCGCGTCTTCATGGACGTCCCGGTCGAGCAGACCCTTCGTGGAAATCTCGCGGAGCGCGTGCGCGGCCTCGCGAACCTCGGCCTTGAGCTCAGAACCTGGCAGGACGCGGACTTCAACCTGGCCGGCCCGCTCATCGCCCATGCCTACGAGGGCCACCTGGACGCGACGATCAACGACCAGTACCGCTCGGTCGCCGGCTCTCTGCGCTTTCTCCACAACATCATCCGGTTTCCCGGCTGCGGCATCTTCGACAAGGACGCCTCTTTTGTCCTGGTGCAGCGGGCGACGGGCGCGCTCGCGGGCTTGATCCTGTGCTCGCGCGTGCGCGAAGGCGTGGAGCATGTTACGCAGCTGTGCGTGGCGGGCCGGGCGCGCGGCGCGGGGCTCGGCCTCCTTCTGCTGGAAGTCGCCGCGATGGCGCTCGCGCGCAAGGATATGCATCGGCTTTCGCTGACGGTGACCGTGGGCAACGAACGTGCCGAATCGCTGTACCGGCGGATCGGCTTCCGCGAGCAGCACAGCTTCAAAGCGGTGGTTTGGACGCCCGAGCGCGCCGGACGCAAGGGCATCGCGCTCCAGCCCGCGAAGCTCAACGCCGAATGAAATACATCAGCCAGCTGCCCGCGATCACCGCGCCCACAAACCCCACCCAGCAGGCGATCCCGTAGCGCACCATCGCGCGCGTGGTGGTCCGCTGCGTGATGCCGAAAACGATGGAAGCCGAGGTGGCGAACAACAGCACCGCGCTCAGGTGCGACAGGGTCACAGGGCGGCCTCCCCGGCGGGTTTGCGGCCGATCCGCAGGTTGTGCGCGTCCACGGCGGCAATGACGTTGAGAAGGCTCGCGACGATCATGAACTTGGTCCCGTAATCGCCATTCGCGGTCTGCACCACGGTGCGCCCCATGCCGCCGCCGAAGCCGAGCAGGTAATACAGCCCCGACCCAATATCCCCGAAAAAGCCCAGCAAGGCGAACGGGTCGCCCCCACCCGGCAGGTACAGATGGCCGTCCATGGCGATCCCGACCCACCAAAGCAGCGTGATGGCGAAAAACAACAGCCCGGCGCGTATGAAATGGCGCGTGACAAGATGCCCCGCCCCGGGAAGAAGCCAGCCCAGCAGGAGGGCGAGCGAGACGGAAGGCTGGCGGCTTTGGTCAAGCATTCGCTTCCCACTATAGAGCACTGCGCCCGCGCGGGCTCCCGATCAGATCCGCACCAGCTCGGTTTGCACCCGCCCCGTCACTCGGGCCTCGGCTTCCGAGGTGAGCATGTTCACCTCGCTCCGGATGCCGAACTCCCCGTTGAAGTACACGCCCGGCTCCACTGAGAAGCAGGTGTGCGGCAGGATGCGGCGTTCGTCATGCGTTTCCAGGTCGTCCAAATGCGCGCCCGCGCCGTGGATTTCCACGCCGATGTTGTGGCCGGTGCGATGGGTGAACTGCGCGCCGAAGCCGGCCTTGTCAAGGCTGGAGCGCGCCGCCCGATCAGCCTCCCAACCCGCCACAGCCCTGTCGCCCGCAAAGCGGTCCCGCACCAACCGGATCGCGGCATCGCGGGCATCGCGCACAGCGTGGAACACGGTCTGCTCGCGCTCGGACGGCGCGCGGCCCACCGTCCCCGTCCACGTGATGTCGTACCAAACCGAGCCCTCACGGTCGAGCCGGCCCCAAATATCAAGCAGCAAGAAGCTGCCTTCGCGGATTGCCTGCGAACGCTCCGGTCCCGGCTCGTAGTGCGAGTCGGCGCTGTCGGCATCCGCCGATACGTTCGGCCCATGCTCCCAAATCAAGCCTTCGCGGCGCATTGCTTCCCGCAGATAAGTTTGCATGGAATACTCCGAAACCGGGCGGCCGGCATCGAGCTCGGCCCGCAGCCATCGCCAGCCCTCGGGCACAATCCTGTCGAGCGCCTCCTGCGCGGCATAGTGGCTCGCGACCTGCTCCGGCGTGAGCACTGCCTCAAAGCGTGCGATCAGGTCGGCCGAGCTCGCCACCTCCTTGCCCCATCCGCGCAGGAGCTCGACTGTTCCCGCGTCCACCATGCCGACGGACATGAGGGCGTTGCGGGGCGAGTACTGCATCGCGACCCGCCGCGCGCCGGCGAGCATGCCTTCGAGCCCCGACTCCAGCTCCTGCCATGACGAGTACGCCGCACGCCCGCCGGGCAGAGCATCAAGCCGCCCGGCCTCGATGCGGTGCACCAGCTTGCGCGGCTCCCCTGCCGCGGGCACCCAGTAGAACCAGCGACGCGACACATGCGCGGACGACAGCCCGAGAACGCGATAAGCCAGCGGGTCGCGCCCGTGGTGGTCGTAGAACAGCCAGCCGTCCACGCCCTGCTCGCGAAGCGCGGCCTGCACGGTTTCGAGTCGAAACTGAACCATGCACGGATTGTAGCGGCGCGCGGCTGGTACTCTCTGCGAGGAGGGAATCAGCCTTGGCCTGGTATCAGTTCGCTCGGCCCGACGACCCCGGCCTGGACGAGCTAGCGGAGCGCTTCAAGCTCCATCCGCTGCACATGGAGGACGCGCGCGCGGCCGGGGAACGCGTCAAGCTCGAGTCGACCCGACAGTATACCTTCGCGCTCCTGAAAACCCTGCGGGCCGCCGCGGGCGATGCCGAGCAGCTCAAGCGCAAGATTGTGTTGTTCGCGAGCCACGAGGAAAACTGCCCGGACGAAGAAAAGTACTTCATCGTCATCGCCGACACAGGGAAGCCGGAGATCGCCGAAGCCTTGCGCCGTGCCGAGGCCGCGCAGGATCTGGACCACCCCGTGCGCCTGCTCTATCTCGTATTCGACTCCATTGTCGACTCGTATTTCCCGGTGATCGACACGCTGGATGATGACCTGGACGCGCTTGAAGACCGCGTCGTTTCACCCGGACCGACCATGCTGTCCGACATCTTCGCCGTCAAGGACAGGCTGGTGAACGCCCGCCGCCTCCTTGTGAGCACGCGCGACGCCGCCATGCACTTCCAGCGCGACACCGGCATCCCGCTCAACAGCGAGTACCAGCTCTACCTCCGCGACCTATACGACCACATCACCCGCCTGCTGGACACGGTTGAAACCCAGCGCGACCTGCTCAACAACGCGCTCGACATTTACCTGTCTTCGCTCGCCAACCGCTCGAACGAGGTGATGAAGGTGCTCACCGTGCTGTCGACCATGGCGCTGCCCGCCCTGGTGGTCACCGGTGTGTACGGCATGAACATCGAGGGCCTGCCGCTCGCGCACGCCCACCACGCGGCGGAATGGATTTTGTCGCTCACGGCGCTGTTCACGGCCGGGCTGCTGCTTGTTTTCAAGCGTTTGCGGTGGTATTGATGAGCTCTTCATGATGGAAGATTTGCTCGCAAATCCATACTGGGGCGCGCTCGCGACCGAGCAGGCCCCGCTCGCGCTCGGCGGCGCGCTGGCCCGACGCTTTCCCGCCGACGTGATCCCGTTCGCCGGGTTTCCGTCGCCGTCGCCGGAATCGCTTGACGCACTGCACGCGCTGCTCGCGCCGGGCGAACGGATTCTGATCACCTGCGATGCGGTATGGACGCACGCGGGCTTGCGGGAAAGCGGAGCCATGCCCGGCTTGCAGATGATCTGCACGCCGGAAGCCCAAGCCTGCGTTTCTGAGCCGGAGGGCGCGGTTAAGCGGCTCGGACCGTCGGACGTGCCCGCGATGCTGGCCCTGAAAGCGGCCGCGTTTCCCGGCTACTTCGGCCCGCGCGCGCCGTCGCTCGGCACGTTCCACGGCGTCTGCGTCGGAGGCGAGCTGGTCGCCATGTGCGGCGAGCGGCTTCATCTGCCCGGTTGGCGCGAGATCAGCGCCTTGTGTACGCACCCGGCGCACCTCGGCAAAGGCTACGCCGCCGCGCTGATGCGGCGGCTCATCCGCGACCACCACGAAGCCGGCCTGCGGTCGTTTCTCGGCGTGACGGCCACCAACGCGCGGGCGATCGCGCTGTACCGGCGGCTGGGCTTTGTGGAGGCGCGCCGGCTGATGTGGCGGTGGGTGGAGCGGGTCGGGTGATGGCGTGTCGGTAATCTTGACAAGCTGAAGAAGCAAGGCGTCGAATCAAGCCATGTGGGAAGAATCGAAGGTCTTTGCACGAGCGTTTTCCGATGGCTTCTCAGGAGCGGGATTGTATGGGCGTCTACGCCAGCCTGGTGCGCCTACAAAGTTGTTTGCCGACCCTCCAAAATCGTTCCGTAAGAAGCCGGCGACAAAGGTAGAGCAAGGCTCCAAGGTGGAAGCCCTAGAAGCTGAACACGTTGGAGGATAAGCCGCTTCTACCGTCGCCCGAAGAGCTTTCTAATCTACCTCCTGAGACTGCAAAGCTCGTCGTCAATTTAGCCGACCGCGTGAACCAACGAGTTCATCGTTATGCACTGCGAGGTTTGCTCTACGGGCTGCTTCCTTCCTCGCCTGCATCGGCGCTTAGGTCGCGCTTTGCATCCTCGGCCACCCAGCCGAGGCAGGCGCTGTCCTGGGCGTCGGCGTTCTCAACATCGTCGGCCGCTTCATCAGCGCGCGCAAATAGAAAAGGCCGCGAGTTCTCTCGCGGCCTTTCAGGTTTAGAGAGGATTAAGCGCTCGCCCCCACCGCGACCGGCTTGGCCGAGGTCAGCTCCGCCGCCACCCGCTCGGTCGTGAACGCCTCGATCAGGTCGCCCTGCCGCAGGTCCGAGAAGCCCGAAACACCCACGCCGCACTCCATGCCGTTGGTGACCTCGCGCGCATCGTCCTTGAAGCGCTTGAGCGACTGGAGCTTGCCCTTGTGGATCGATTCGCCGTCGCGCACGACGCGTATGTCCGCGTCGCGCCGGAGGATGCCGTCGGTGACCCGGCAGCCGGCGATCGTGCCGATTTTGGGAATGCGGAACACCTCCAGCACCTCCGCCCGGCCCAGCGCGCTCTCCTTGAACACAGGGTCGAGCAGCCCCAGCATGGCTTTCCGAATTTCATCCTGGAGCTCGTAGATGATCGAGTGCAGACGGACCTCCACGTCTTCCTGGTTCGCGAGCTCCTGCGCTTTCCGCTCCGGCCGCACATTGAAGCCGATCACGATCGCGTTCGAGGCCGAAGCCAGGAGCACATCGCTTTCCGTGATCGCGCCGACACCCGAGTGGATGACCTTGATCCGCACCTTTTCGGTCGACATCTTGCCGAGCGAGTCGGCCAGCACCTGCACCGAGCCCTGCACGTCGCCCTTGAGAATGAGCGGCAGCTCCTTCATGCCGGCCTGCTTGATCTGATCCGCCAAGCCTTCGAGCGACACGCGCGACGACTTTGACAGCGTCGCCTCACGCTCCTTGAGCTTGCGGTATTGCGCGATGCCCTTGGCCTTATCGCGGTCCGCGACCACCAGGAACGTGTCGCCCGCATCCGGCAGGGCTTCGAGGCCTAGAATCTCGACCGGCGTCGACGGCCCGGCAATCTCGATCGCGCGGCCCCGATCGTCGAACATCGCCCGGATCTTGCCGAACGTATTGCCGACGATGAACGAGTCCTGCGCCTTGAGCGTTCCGTTCTGGACGAGCACAGACGCAACCGCACCGCGGCCCCGGTCGAGCTTGGCTTCGATAACCGTACCGACCGCCGAGCGGCCCGGGGTCGCCCGCAGGTTCGCCAGGTCCGAGGTGAGGCAGATCAGCTCCAGCAAGAGGTCGAGGTTCTGCTTTTTCTTGGCGGACACCTCGACAAATACCGTATCGCCGCCCATGTCTTCCGGCTGCAACCCGCGTGAAGCCAGCTGCTGCTTCACGCGCTCCGGCTCGGCTCCCGGCTTGTCGATCTTGTTCACCGCGACGATGATCGGCACGTTCGCTGCCTTCGCGTGGTCGACTGCTTCGAGCGTTTGCGGCATAACGCCGTCGTCCGCCGCGACCACGATCACGACGATGTCCGTAACCTTGGCCCCGCGCGCACGCATGCGGGTGAACGCCTCGTGGCCCGGGGTGTCGAGGAAGACGATCTCGCGCCCGAACGCGGGCGAATCGTTCTTGCTGATCCGCACCTTGTACGCGCCGATATGCTGCGTGATGCCGCCCGCCTCGCCCGCGGCGACATCCGTCTCGCGGATCGCGTCGAGCAGGGAGGTTTTGCCATGGTCGACGTGGCCCATGACGGTCACGACCGGCGGCCGCGGCACTTCGAGCTCGTCAATATTTTCCTGCGAAAGGATATTCTCGATGGCCTCGTTCGCCATCTCCTCCTCAAACGAGATGACGGAGGTTTCCGCGCCGAATTGCCGCGCGACATCCTTCACCAGCTCGCCGTCGAGCGACTGGTTGACTGTGACGAACACGCCGCGCATCAGCAGAGACGCGATCAGGTCCTTGCCGCGTACATCGAGCTTTTCCGCCAAATCCTTGACGCTGATGCCCTCGGTCACCGTGATGTTCTTGGTGATCGGCACGGGCTCGTTCGAGAGCATGGGCCCGCCATACCGAGGCGGCGGGTTGAAGCCCTTCATCGGGCCTTCCTTGCTCTTGGGGTATTGCTGGCGGCCTCGGCCGCGCGGACCCGAAGGCCGCTGCGGGCGCGGGGCCTCGCCCGGAGG
>CAXTSB010000086.1:8379-14782 GCA_964246845.1 uncultured Acidobacteriaceae bacterium | reverse complement strand
CTCCCCAGCCGACGGAGCACACCTACACGCTCCGCAACTTCAAGACCGAATCAGGAACAGTCCTGCCGGAGGCGCGCGTGATGTACGGTACATACGGCACGCTCAACGCCGCGGGCGACAACGCCGTCCTGCTCCCGTCGCACTACATGGCCGACCTCCACGGGTACGAGTGGTTGATCGGCCCGGGCAAGGCGCTCAACCCCACAAAGCTGTTCCTCATCACGAGCGAGGAGTTCGGCAACGGGCGGTCATCCTCGCCCTCGAACACTCCCGAGCCGCTCCACGGCCCGCGCTTTCCCGTGACCACGATCCGCGACAACGTCCAAGCCGTCCATAGCCTGCTCACGGACGAACTGCACGTCAGGCACTTGCGGGCGGTCATCGGCTTCTCGATGGGTGCCCAGCAGGCGTTCCAGTGGGCGGTCAGTTACCCCACGTACATGGACGCGATCGTCGCGACCTCCGGCACCGCGAAAACCTACGGCCACGGCGTGGTGCGCAATGAGAGCGAGATCACCGCGATCAAAACGGACTCGGCCTTCGCGGGCGGCGACTACAAGGCCGAGCCGAAAGCCGGCATCGAGGCTTTTAACTTGGTGTGGACCGCGTGGCTTTACGGCCAGCAATGGTGGCGCGAGGAGCTGTGGCGGCCCGACTTCCCGCCGGGCACGACGCTCGCGCAGGTCATCGAGAAGTACAAAACCGACTTCATCCCCAACGCGGACGCCAATAATTTAATCCTGCAATTGCGTACCTGGCAGCAGCACGACGTGAGCCGGACGCCGGGCTTCAACGGCGACCTCGCGAAAGCGCTCGGGTCCATCCAGGCGCGGGTGCTTTACATGCCCTCCGCAACCGACCTGTACTTTCCCGTCGAGGACGCGCGGTACGAGGCGCAGTTTCTGAAGCACGGGACGCTGCTGCCGATCCCTTCGGTATACGGGCACCCGGCGGGGGCGGGGGCAAGCCCCGCCGACCTCCAGTTTTTGAACGAGCACATTGCGGCGTTCCTTGCGGAAAAGCCCTAGTGCACGAACAGGTGTCGCATCACGAAGAACAGCCCGCCGGCCAGCAGCGCCGCCGCGGGCAGGGTCACCACCCAAGCCAGCGCGATATTGCGGATCGTCGACATCTGCAAGCCCGAGCCGTTCGCCATCATGGTGCCGGCCACCGCCGAGGACAGCACGTGCGTGGTGGAGACGGGCAGCTTGAACTGGTCCGCCGCGATGATCGTCGCCGCCGCCACGATCTCGGCCGAAGCGCCCTGCGCATACGTCAGGTGCGTTTTGCCGATCTTCTCGCCGACCGTGATCACGATGCGCTTCCAGCCGACCATAGTGCCCAGGCCCAGCGCGAGCGCCACCGACACCTTGACCCAGCTCGGGATGAACTTGGTGCTGTTGTCCAAGTTCGCGCGGTAGTTCTTCACCACCGCCGCTTCCTGCGGAGCGAACTTGACCGCGGGCTCCTTCGCGAGCAGCCGAAGCGCTTCGCTCTCGATGTACATGTCGTTGCGGACGTTGCGCTGCTGCGAGGCGGGCACCTTCGCGAGCGACTTGTATTGCTGGAGCTCCTGCTCGATCTGGCCCGCCATCTGCTGGAGGCCGACCATGGTTGCCGGCACGTAGTGCTTATCGCGGATGTAGTCGAGCAGCGCCGTGCGGTCGGCCTCCTGCATGGCTGTCGGCTTTTCAGTGCCCGGCGGCGGTGGAGCCGGGGTGCCGCTGGTTTGAGGCGGCGACGCGAGCGCGGCCTGCGGCTGCACATGTGCGGTGAACACGCGCTGCGCCTGCTCGGAGATCGCCGAGAAGGTGGTGACCTGCGAGTAGCCCATCGCATGGTTGAGCGCGTACGCCGTCGGCACGGTTCCGATCAGGATCAGCATGATCAGCCCCATGCCCTTTTGCCCGTCATTCGATCCGTGGCCGAACGACACGCCCGTGCAGGTCAGGATCAGCAGCGCGCGGATCCAGAACGGGGGCGCGTCGGCCGACTTGGGCGCTTCGTACAGTTCGGGCTTCTTCACCACGGCTTTCAGGATCAGCAGCATCAGCGCTGCGAAGCCGAAGCCGACCAGCGGCGAAATCACCAGCGCCTTGAACACACCGACAGCCGAAGACCAGTCCACGCCGCTCGCGCCGTTTTTGCCGTTCATCAGCTGGTTCGCCAAGCCCACGCCGATGATGGACCCGATCAGCGAGTGCGAGCTCGACACGGGCAGCCCGAAGAACCATGTGCCCAGGTTCCAGATAATGGCCGCGATCAGCAGCGCGAAGATCATGGCGAAGCCCGCGCCGGAGCCGACCTGAAGAATCAGCTCCACCGGCAGCAGCGACACAATGGTGTACGCGACGCCGCCCGATGAAGTGAGCACGCCGATCAGGTTCCACATGCCGGGGTACACGACCGCGATATGCGGCTCAAGCGAGTGCGTGTAGATCACGGTCGCGACCGCGTTCGCGGTGTCGTGAAAGCCGTTCACGAACTCGAAGCCGAGCGCGATGACCAGCGCCAAGCCGAGCAGGACGTAGGGCCAGACCGTCGGCTGCGGCGCGCTCGCCAGGTCATGGATGATCTGCCCGGCGGCATAGCCCAGGCCGCCCAGCAGCACCAGGCCGAACAGCACCATGCCCGCCTTGCCGGGGCCCTTGTCCATCTTGTCATTCAAAACAGATTTCGCGACCGTTGGGTCGTATCCGCCGTCCCGGGGAAGAGGAATGGATGCTTGACTCATGTGCGCCCTCGTATGCGTCTCCCTTGACGCTAGCAGCGAGGCTTGTGCGGGCGCATCAACATGGGCCGGGGCTGAGATGAATATCTCGTGAATTGTGGAAAGTCAGCGCCAGTCCGCATCCACCTCGGCCCTCACCCGCTTCTCGGTCAGGGCCTCAAAGATCTCACTCTTCTTGACATACACCTCGGCGAAGTTCGCGTCCTGCCGCAGCAGCACGGCGCCAAGCCGCACCATCTCGAGCAAAGCCAGAAAGGTCGCGATCAGGGCGCGCTCGCTTCGGGTGTGCGACAGGAGACGGCTCAGGGCCACGGGCGCGTCCTCCATCAGCAGCCTGCGCCGCAGCGCGTCGAGGCTCGCGGCCACGGTCGCCCGGTCTTCCTCCACTTCGAGCACGGGCCGGGTCCGCAGGCGCTCCATCACATCGCGAAACACCCGGACCAGGTCGGGAACGTCGACCAGGATTTCGCCCTGTACGTCCGTTTCGTTCAGGAAAGCGCGCAGCTGCGGGCGGGTCCAGGTCGCCGCCTCGATCTGCTGCTTTTGGTGGAGCATCTGCGCGGCCTGCTTGAAGCGCTCGTGCTCCAGGAGGCGCGTGACCAGCTCGTGCCGGGGGTCCTCCTCGGCCTCGTTTGCGGACTCAGCCGGCTCGCGCGGCAGCAGCATCCGGCTCTTGATGTGGATCAAGAGCGCCGCCGTGTAAACGAATTCGCCCGCCGCGTCCACATCCTCGGCCTTGAGCCGCTCCACGTACTGGAGGAATTGCGCGGTGATGCGCGCGATCGGAATGTCCCAAATGTCGATGTCCTGCTTGCGGATGAGGTCGAGCAGGAGGTCGAACGGGCCGTCATAGACGCGGCCGACCGTGACCGTGAAGGGAAAGTCGCTGGTTTTGGCGGGGCGAGTGGGTTCTTTGGGCTGCGCACTGGTTTTTACTTCAATCGGTTGAGGCTGTCTATCTGAGTCGGAGTCCACAGGTGAGCTCACGGCTCAAGCTCCGAATCAACCGTGATACTTGCTTCCCAAGCTTTTTCCTCAAAATAATCTTCTAAGGATTGAAGCCCGATAGCCTCGCGTACGCGCTGCATTGTTTGTTCAGCGGCAATAGCAGCACGCTTATTTCCAGCCTTAAATATCTCCATGATTCGATTAGGCTGGCGCTCGTACTCCATCCGCCGATCCTGCATGGGCGCGAGTTCCCGCACCACGGCGTCCGCAAGCCAACTTTTGCACTCAATGCAGCCAATAGCGGCGGTCGTGCAGCCGTCGCGCACCTTCAAGAGAGTTTCCTCGGATGAGAAAACTTTGTGAAGGTCGCCCACCGGGCATTTATCCGGATCGCCCGAGTCCGAGCGCCGAATGCGTGCCGGGTCGGTCACCATAGGCTTAAGCTTCTTGCGGATTTCCGGCTCTGGATCGGAGAGCAGGATGTAATTGTCATAACTTTTCGACATCTTGCGGCCGTCGGTGCCGGGAAGCTTCGGAGTAGGAGTTAGCAACACCTGAGGTTCTGCCAAAAGGTCGCGAAATTGGCCCTCAACAACAGGGTGGGACACGCTCATTCTCAGACCCTGGCGAATCTTTCGTTTTAGGTAAGACTTCGTGCCGTACAAGGAATTGAACCGCCGAGCGATCTCCCGCGTGATCTCCACATGCGCCACCTGATCCGCGCCTACCGGTACATGCAAAGAAGCACCCGGAACTCCGTACAAGAGGATGTCGGCGGACTGCAACAGCGGGTAACCAAGGAAACCATAGGTCGCCAGATCTTTCTCTTTCAGGTTCTCGATTTGATCCTTATAGGTCGGCACGCGCTCTAACCAACTCAAGGGCGTAATCATGGCGAGAGCAAGATAAAGATCTGAGTGTTGCCCTACTTTGCTTTGCTGAAAAACAACACAGCGCTCCGGGTCGAGCCCGGCCGCCAGCCAATCCAAGACCATTTCAAAAACATTTTTGGGAATTTCTTTAATCTTGCCCCGGTCCGCATAATCCGTAGTCAGCGCGTGCCAATCCGCCACAAAGAAAAAGCACTCGTACTGGTCCTGCAACTTAACCCAGTTCTTCAGCGCCCCCATGTAATTGCCTAGGTGGAGCTTGCCCGTGGGGCGCATGCCGGACAGCACCCGGCGGCGGGGTTGTGCGTCGGAACTCATCCTCAAAGCCTACCGCAGCCGGGCGCTCAAACCGACAGGAGCACGTGATTGATCAACGCCAGCGCGGGCGCGACGAACAGGTTCACCAGCCGTCCGCCGAACACGAACATCAGGATCAGCGAGAAAATTCCGAGTTGGTCGTAGACCGCGAGCAGGCGCGTCGGCAGCAGGTGCCGGATCAGGTGCGAGCCGTCAAGCGGCGGCAGGGGCAGCAAATTGAAGAACGCCAGGAATAAATTCAGCGTCAGCCCCATGTACAGGAGAAGCACCGCCGGGAACACCCCGGTCCCGATCAGCGCGGGGTCGAAGCCGCCGAACGCGAGCCCGCGCACCAGACCCTCCGCCACCGGCGAGCTCTTGGCCAGCGCCACCAGGGCCACCGTACACACAATCGAGATCAGGAGATTGCTTGCCGGCCCGGCGAGCGTGGTCAGCACATCGCCGCGCACGTACTTGGTGAAGTTGCGCGCGTTCACGGGCGTCGGCCGCGCCCAGCCGATCAGGAACCGCCCGCCGTACGGCCCGGCGAACAGCATCAGCAACGGCAGCAGGATGGTCCCGACAGGGTCGATGTGCTTGGCCGGATTCAGGGTCACGCGGCCCAGCATGCGCGCCGTCTGGTCGCCCAGCCGCGACGCCGTCCACGCGTGCGCCGCCTCGTGGAGCGAAAGCGAAAAAAGCAGCAAGACGAATTCAAAGACTTTAAGAACAATTTCCTGCTGCGACATGGAGGCCCGATCTCCATGGTAGCAAGGCGCACCGCGGCGGCCGTGCTATGGTGGCCCGAACAGCATCCGCCTACAGGCTCAAGGAACGTCCGCAAGGCACATGCAACAACTCAGCTCCCGCATTTGGTTCTGCTTTTTCCTCGGCGTTGTTTGCGCGTGGGTGCTCTCCCTGCCCGTGTTTCCCACCCAGGACGGGCCGATGCACCGCTACTACGCCCACGCCCTCGGCGCCGTGCTGGCCCATGACCCCCGCTATGCCGCTTACGCCGTCCGCCGGCCGTTTCCGCCCTATGCGACGCAGTACCTGACGCTGCTCGCCCTGTTTCACGTGTTTTCGTACAGCCTGGCTGAAAAGCTGTTCACCTGCGCGGAGATCCTGTGCTTCGGGTTCGGCATACGCTTCGCGGCCACGGCGGTCGGCCCCGCCGGGGCCTGGGTATCGCTGCTGGTGGTGCCGCTGCTGCTGCCCTGGTTCCTGATGATGGGCTTTTATAACTAAGCGGTCGGCCTGGGTTTGGGATTTGTGGCCATGGGTTTTTGGCTGCGGTTCGACCGCCGGCTCGCCCCGATTTTTGGATTCGGCGCGGCGGCGCTTCTGGTCAGCATTTCGCACCCTATGCCGCTCGGCCTGCTCGCGGCCCTCACCGCGGGCGACCTCGTGCGGCGCGCTGTTATGTGCAAAGGCATTTCCTTTTGGGCGCGGAACAAGCCGCACCTGCTCGCCTTCGGCTTCCTGGCCGCGCTGTGCATCCTGCCCTCGCTCACGCTCGACCGCCAGCAAAACGCTT
>CAXTSB010000086.1:0-8369 GCA_964246845.1 uncultured Acidobacteriaceae bacterium | reverse complement strand
CCAAAACGCTTCCTCGCTGCGCGACATCGGCTTTCACTTGCCGTTTCTCCGCACGGTGCTGCTGCTCGCGGCCGTGTCGCCTTACAACACGCGCTCGCACGGCTTCTGGATCAACGGCTACCGCCTGGCGCTGTACGCACTGCTTTTGCTCTGCGCGGCGTGGGCGTTCCGCGTCGTCCGCGCAAGCCTGCGCGCGCGCCGGGTCACTCTCGGGGCCGCGTTCGGGCTTTGCGCCGCTCTCAGCGCCGCCGTGCTGCCGTTCCTGCCCGACCACATGAACGGCGGCGTGTACTTTGCCTTGCGCGCGGTCATCCTGGTTTGGGTGTTCGCCATGCTGGGTGCCTCCGGCCTGGCTGTCTCCCCCAAGCTGCCCACGCTGTGCGTTTCGCTCGGCGCTTTGTTCACCGCGCTCACCCTCATTCCGGCCGAGCGCAGCTTTCGCCCGCTCGCGCAAAGCGTGGCGCGGATGGAAGCGCAAACGCTGCCCGGGCGCAAACCCGCGTTTTTGCTCAGCGGGCCCATGCTCGGCCTCACGCTGCGCGAGCGCTACGACATTATGTTCGACCCGTTTCTTTGGGCAAATGTACTTCCCCTGGTTCAGTCCGACGGCGTCGCGCTCGACGGACCGTGGCTGAAGCTGCCCTCCTTCCCGCTCCATCCGGCTTCGGGCGCGCTGCTGGTCGCCGATGCTTTCCCCTTGGTGGACGGCGTGACGCACGACCCCACCCCGCGCGCGACCGCTGTTCTACCGGGTGAACCGATCGAGCAAATCGTGCGCGCGAGCGAGATCGTGACCTACGCCGGCACGCCGGAAGAGCTGCCCTATGGCATAGTGAACTTTCTAGGCGAGCGGGAAGCGGGCCAGTTCCGGTGCAGGCAGGCCGCGACCTGGTCGGTTTTATGTGTGCGTGCGCGCCGCGAGCCGTAAGCGCAAGGGAGATCGAGTTTGGAAAGCGAACCAAGCGGCGCGCGCGGGGCCGGGAACACAGCCCCCTTGTTCGCCGCGATCGTCGGCCTGTACTGCTTGTGGATCCTGAGCCTGCCCTTGTTCCCCACGCAGGACGGGCCCATGCACCGCTACTACGTCCATGTGCTCGGGAGCCTGCTCGCGCACCGGCCGGGGTACGGCATGTACACCGTGCGCCACCCTCTGCCGCCTTACCTGACCCACTACGCCGCGCTGCTCGCGCTTTCGCGCGTGATGCCGTACGACTGGGCTGAAAAACTGTTCACCTGCGGCATCGTCCTGGCGTTCGCTTACGGCTTCCGCTTTTGCGCGACCGCGATCGGTCGCTTCGGCGGAGCTGCTTCCTTGTGCCTCGCGCCCTTGCTGCTGCCGTGGGCGCTGATGATGGGCTTTTTCAACTACACGCTCGGCGTGGCGCTGCTGCTTTGGGCGGCCGGAGCATGGGCCCGCGCCGCCGCGGGTAAGCCGGCGTGGTGGGCCGCCTACGCCGCATTCACAGCCGTGCTGACCTTTACCCATCCGGTGCCGCTGCTGATTCTGATCTGTTTGGGCGTTGTCGACATCCTGCTCAGCCTCCTGCGCGCACCGAGCCCGAGGAGCCGCGTTTTATCGAGAGTAGGGCTAAGGGCGGGCGCAACCGCGTTTGCGTCGCTGGCCCTCTTGTTTGTCCTCGCCAACGCCGGCAAAGGCCCGCCCGCGGCTCCGCCCGATATCGGCTTCCACCCGCGTTTCGTGTCCACGGCGGCGCTGCTGACCGGCGTGTCGCCCTACTACACGCGCTCCCTCAGCCCCTTGATCAACCTGTACCGCCTGGGGCTGTACCTGCTGCTCGGCGCGTCCCTGATGCTGGGCGCGCGGCGGTTCCGAGCCGCCTGGCGGGCGCGCACGCTCGGCTTGGGCGACTCCTTCTTCGCCGCCGCGGTCGTGCTTGCCCTGGCGCTCCCGTTTGCGCCGGACTACGTGAACAATTCAGGCTACTTCGCCACACGTTTGGTGGTTTTAGTGTGGGTCGGCGCGCTCGCCGCCGCATCCGGCTACGTGCCGCGCCGTCCGGCGGCGGGCCGCATCGTCGTTCCGGCGGCGCTTGCCTTGGCCGCGGTCAGCCTGCTCACGGCTGAGGTGTACATACGCCCAGTGGCCCGGGATGTCAGCCGAGTCGAACAGCAGGAGCTGCCCGAAGGCCGCAACGGCCTGCTGCTGCTCGGCCCGTCCCTCGATGAGCACACCCGCCGCACCACGCAGCTCGCGCCGGACGACTTCACCTGGGCCGGCGTGCTGCCCTTTGTCACGCACGAGGATGTCGCACTCGACAGCCCCTGGATCGACCAAAGCATCACGCCCGTCGCGCCGGTGCCGGGCAGCCCGCTGCTGGTGGACGACATCCGCCTGACCGCCCTTTCCAAGACCGACGGCCCTGCCGCCCCGGGTCGTTCCCTGCCGGCGCGCAAGGAGAAGGCGATCGTCGCGGCCAGCAGTTTTATTGTTTACGCCGGAGCGCCCGGGGACCTCGCGTCGGGGCTTGCCTCGCAGCTTGACCCGCAGGAAGCGGCGCAGTTCCACTGCTCGGCCCATGGCTGGTACTTGGTCTGCGTACGGAGTCCGGCATCGTGATCGCGCGCCGCTTCGTTGTGCTCGGCCTGGCCTTTTTCGCCGCGCTGGTTTTCGCCGTCCGCGGATACCACGACGAACGCGAAGCGCTCCACTTCCGCGACTTCAAGCAGCCGTACGCGAGCGCCCGCTGCTTGCTCACGGGCTGCGACCCGTACTCCGAGGCCGACACCCGCGCGGCATTCCTGGCGGCCGGGGGCGTGGACGACGACAAGGTGGTATTCGACCCGTACTCGGCGCTGTACCCGCCGTTCTCGCTCGCGGCGCTTGTACCGGTAGCGGCGCTGCCGTACCCGGCGGCCCACGCCGTGTGGGAAGCGCTAGTCGCTGTCTCGTTTTCCGCAGCCGTCTTGCTCACGGCCGACCTGTGCGGGGGCTCGGTCGCCGCGGCTTTCCTGCTGGCCGCTTTTGCCGTGTCCAGCACCATACTGCTCATGTTGGGGCAGGTGTCCGGGCTGGTCATCGCGCTGCTCGTCATCGGGTTCGCGCTCGTGCTCAAGGAGCGTTTGCTTCCGCTCGCGGCTTCGTGTTTCCTCCTGGCTGTCCTGCTCAAACCGCACGACGCAGCCATCCCGCTCGTGTACCTGCTTTTCGGCGAACCGCGCTGGCGGCGGGTGTTCGCGGCGGTGCTGGTTTCGGCGCTCGTATTCGCGGGCGGCAGCCTCGTGTGGTTCGCGCACGCGCCCGCAACGGCGCACTGGATCGGGGAGCTCGGGGCCAACCTCCACGGCAACGCCGCACCGGGCTCGGTCAACGACCCCGGACCCGGCCACACGCAAGGCATCAACCTGGCGAGCCTCCAAGCGCTGTTCGCTGTCGTGCGGGACCGGCCCGGCTTCTTCAACCCCGCCGCGTTCGGACTGTCGGCCCTGCTGCTGGCGGCTTGGGCTGTACTTGCGGCGCCCCTGCCGAACACCCGGCGCAAGCACCTGCTTGCGATTGCGGCCATCGGCTGCCTCGCGCTGCTGCCCATCTACCACCGGCAGTACGACACGCGCATGCTCTTGCTTGCGTTTCCGGCGGTCGCCCACCTGCTGAACCGGGCGGGCGACCGACTGTGGGGCGCGGCCGGTTTTGCCTTGCTCACCCTTGCGACCGTGTTCACCTCGCACCAGTTCCTCAACCGCCTGATGGCGCACCAGACTGGGGCGATCCTCCGGGCCGGCCCGGCGCGGACCCTGCTCCTGTATCGGCCCCTTCCGGAACTGCTGCTTTTGCTGTGCATTTTCTTCCTGGCGGCAATGCATCGAGAACGCGTTGCGGCCGGGCGGGTCTGGTAGCATCGGCTGGTTCCAACCCCCCTCCTGAAAGGTCCCCTGCATGCACCGTTGGTCCGCCCTGTTCATTCCCACCCTGCGCGAAGCACCCTCGGACGCGGAGGTCGCAAGCCATAAATTCCTGCTCCGCGCGGGCTATGTGCGGCAGCTGGGCGCGGGCTTGTACTCGTACCTGTTCCTGGGGCAGCGGTCGGTCAACAAGATTGTCGCGATCGTGCGCGAAGAGATGGACCGTATCGGGCAAGAGTTCCTGCTGCCCGGTCTCCTGACCGCCGACTTATGGCACGAGTCGGGCCGCTGGACAGCCATGGGCCAGAATATGTTCCGCCTGGAGGACCGCAAAGGGGCCGAGTTATGTCTGGGCATGACTCACGAGGAGGTCATGACCGACATCGCGCGCAAGGAGCTGCGTTCGTATAAACAGCTGCCGCAGATCTGGTACCAGATACAAACAAAGTTCCGCGATGAGCCCCGGCCTAAGTCAGGCTTGCTGCGGGTCCGGCAATTTCTTATGAAGGACAGTTACTCGTTCGACCTGGACGAAGCCGGTCTGGATAAGTCTTATAGTTTGCACGACGGAGCCTACCGCGCAATCTTTACCCGCTGCGGCTTGGATTTCCTATCCGTCGAGGCGGATTCGGGCGCGATGGGCGGCTCGCAATCGCAGGAGTTCATGGTGTACACCGACGCGGGCGAGGACCTGATCGCAAGCTCGGAGGTGACCGGCTACGCGGCGAACCTCGAAAAGGCCAAGTCGAAACCCGCGCCGATTGAGGACTTACCCGGCGGCGACGCGCCCGAGTTGGTGCACACGCCGGGCAAGGCGGCGATCGCGGATGTAGCGGAGTTCTTCGGCATACATCCAGGGCAGGATATTAAGTGCGTCGCGTACATCGCCCACTACGGCAATGCAAATTGGTTGCCGGTAATGGCACTGACGCGCGGCGACCATGCGGTCAATGAGACAAAGCTCCTGAGCTTACTCGGCGCGAAGGAGCTTACATTCATGGAAAAGGAACAGCTCGACCGATTCATAAGAGGCCCGGCAGGCTATTTAGGACCGATCAGCGTCCTAACTTATGGAGCCGAGGAATGGCCTGCAATAAACGCGCAGCCGGCGAAAACTCCGGAAAAAGTCACTAAGCCGCAGTTGAAGACGGTTTTGGTTGCCGATGAAGCGCTCGCCAACCGCAAGAACCTAGTCTGCGGCGCGAACAAGCTCGACTACCACTACAAGAACGTCACCCCCGGCCGCGACTTCACCTGGACCGTCATGGCCGACATCCGCAATGCGAACGAGGGCGAGGACGCGCCCGATGCGCCCGAGGGCACGCCCGCCCCGCTCCGCATCGGCAAGGCGGTCGAGATCGGCCACATCTTCAAGCTCGGCCGCCGCTATACGGAGGCGCTCCAAGCGACGGTTTTGGACCGTAACGGGCGCGAGGTGACGCCGATCATGGGCTCCTACGGCATCGGGATCGAGCGCATCCTCACCGCCGCCATCGAGCAGTCCGCCGCCCGCAACCCCGACCCCAACGGCTTCACCCTGCCCCGCTCCATCGCCCCGTTCGAGGTCGTGGTGACCATTACGAACGTCCGCGATGCCGCCCTGCTCCAAACCGGCGAGCAGCTGGCACGCGAACTCGAAACCGCCGGACTCGATGTGCTGCTCGACGACCGAGACGAGCGTGCCGGGGTCAAGTTCAAGGACGCGGACCTGGTCGGCATCCCCTATCGCGTGACCGTGGGCAAACGCGCCGCCGAGGGCATCGTGGAACTGGTGGACCGCGCCCGGGGCCTGACCGAAGAGCTGCCCTTGGCTGAAACCCCAGCGCGCCTCAGGAAGCAATGATCTCGTCCATAACCGATTGGCGTAGAGCATCCTTCACCAAGAACAAAATAGGTGTCATCCTGAGCGCAGCGAAGGATCTGCTGTTCACCCGCGCCACAGAAGAAGCAGATCCTTCACTGCGTTCAGGATGACCCCGCATTTCCGTGCTGACCTGCGAAGTTACACAGGATCCCCGAACAGGACACGAGCGCCCGTGAGATTCTAGAAGGTAAAAAGGCGGTACCGCCCCTTGGCAGTTCGGATTACGGTTCCCAGTCTCGGTTTCGGCCCCCGCGCGAGCTTCGCGCGCCGTGCTCTTGTTTTCTCCGCCGCGGGCCTGCTGCTTGTGTTTCTTATCGGCCTGTCGGTGTTCGGCTACTACTATCACAAGTACGGCGTGGTGGTGGATGAGCGGCTGCAGCGGCCGCTGTTCACCAACACGGCCAAGATTTACGCGGCGGCCCGGCAGGTGCGCCCGGGGCAAAGACTCACCGCCGCCGTCGTTGGGGCACAGCTGCGCGCCGCCGGCTACTCCGAGGGCGCGGGCTCCCGACTCGGCAGCTTCGACGCGAACAGCGAAGCGGTCACCGTCCGTCCGGGCCCCGAAAGCTTCCACGCGCCTGAAGCCGCGACCATCACCTTCGACAACGGCAAGGTGCAGGCGATTACCGCGGCCGACGGCGACCAGCTTGCCTCGTACGCGCTGGAGCCGCTGCTGATCACCGGGCTCTCCGACGCCAACCGCACCAAGCGCAGCTTGATCACCTACAACGAGCTGCCGCCCACGCTCATCGCCGCCGTGACCTCCATCGAGGACCGCCGGTTTTTCTCGCACGGCGGCGTCGACTACATCCGCATCGCCGGCGCGCTCCGCAACGACCTGACCCACCGGCACAGCTATACCGAGGGTGGGTCCACCCTCACCATGCAGCTCGCGCGCGGCTTTTTTCTCACGCCCGCCAAGCACATCAAGCGCAAGCTGCTTGAAATCATGATCACCTGGAATCTGGAGTCGCGGCTTTCGAAGCAGCGCATCTTCGAGCTTTACGCGAATCAGATTCCGCTCGGCCAGGCCGGGTCGTTTTCCATCAACGGCTTCGGCGAGGCCGCGGAAGCGTACTTCGGCAAGGACGTTTCCAAGCTCAACCTCCAAGAGTCGGCGCTGCTGGCCGGCATGATCCAAAGCCCCAGCCGTTTGAACCCGCTCCGCCACGCGGCGCGCGCGGTGGAGCGGCGCAACCTGGTGCTCGATCAAATGGTCGAAACCGGCGCGATCACCAAGGACCAAGCCGAGGAAGCGAAAGCCGCCCCGCTGAAGCTCGCGCCCATCAGCGTCCGGCAGGACCAAGCGCCATACTTTGTCGATTTGGTGCGGGACCAGCTCAACGGACGGCTCAACGACCCGAACTGGAACGAGGAAGGGCTGCGTATCTACACCTCGCTCGACCCGCAGCTGCAAGCAGCGGCGGCGGCGGCCGTCGATACTGGAATGGCACGGGTTGATGCTCTGCTCCAAAAGCGGCACGCCAAGGCCAAGAACGCGGGCGAGCCGCTCACATTTCCGCAGGTCGCCCTGATCGCGCTTGACCCGCACACCGGCCAGGTGTTGGCGCTTGTGGGCGGCCGCAACTACGGCGACTCGCAATACGACCACGCCGTCGCCCACCGGCCCACGGCGTCCACGTTCAAACCATTTGTGTACGCGGCGGCCTTCAACTCCGCGCTCGCGGGCACGCCCCTGGTCAATCAGGACGGCACCGGTGGAGTATTCACCCCGGCGATGCTGCTGCCGAGCCAGCAGCAGGAGTTCGAGTTCGCGGGAGGCGTCTACAGCCCCCGCAACTTCCATCGCGGCGACCTCCCGGACCAGATCACGGCTGAAACCGCGCTCAAGCTCTCGCTGAATGCCCCGACGGTCGCGCTCGGTCAGATGGTGGGGTTCGGCAATGTGGCCGCGCTCGCCCAGGAGGCCGGCATTACAAACGCCCGCGCCACCCCGTCCGTCGCCTTGGGCGCGTATGACGCCACGCCGCTCGACATGGCCGGCGCGTACACAACGTTCGCCAACGCGGGCGTCGCCATCAAGCCGTGGATGCTGGCCTCCGTGCGCACCGCGAACGGCGACCCGGTGCGGGACTTCGCCTCCCAAAGCCACCCCGTGCTCGACCCACGCGTGGCCTACCTGACCACCAACATGATGGAAGCGGTGCTGAACTCGGGAACCGGCTTAATCGTGCGTTCCATGGGGTTCAACGCGCCCGCCGCCGGCAAAACCGGCACGGAGCACGATTCCTGGTTCATCGGCTACACCTCCAACCTGCTGTGCGTGGTTTGGATCGGCAACGACGATTATTCCGACATCAAGCTGACCGGAACCGTGGCCGCCGCGCCGGTTTGGGCTGAGTTCATGAAGCGCGCCGTCGCGCTGCCGCAGTACTCCGACGCACGCGAGTTTTCGGTCCCCGACGGAGTCACGGTGGTCAAGCTCGACAAGACCACCAACCTCCTGGCGGACGATGCCTGCCCGGACACCTATAGCGCGGCATTCCTCGCGGGCACCGCGCCTGTGTCCACCTGCGATCAGCAAGGGCAGGATCAGCGGAACCTGCTTCAAAAGATCTTCGGCGTCGGCAAGGACGATCCGCAGGCGCGGCTCCAGCAGGCACAGGTGCCCGCGCCTGCGGAT
>CAXTSB010000085.1:0-15078 GCA_964246845.1 uncultured Acidobacteriaceae bacterium | reverse complement strand
AGCCCGAGGGCAAGCCAGTCGTCCGCGCCATTCAGGTGCGCGGCCTCGTGCCGCAGGATCGCCGCGAGCTCGTCCCTGCTGAGCAGGGCGGGCAGCCCGCTGGGCAAGAGAACCGCGGGCCGCAGCAGGCCGCACGCGCTCGGGGCGGAAAGCCGGTCGGCCAGCAGAAGCCGGGCGCGCCGCGCGCGTCCCCGTGCGATGCCGCGATACAGCGCCTGCAGCGCGGGCGGCGCGGGCCGGGCTGAGCGCAGCAGGGCCCCGAGCGACCACGCGCTGAAAGCAAGCCGGAGCAGCAGGGTCGCGGATGCGAGAGTCCATACCCCGGCCAGCACAGGGGCTGCTCCGGCAGGGAGGCTGATTGCACTGTCGCCCGTGTGACCCGTCCCAGCGCTCGAAAGCAAATCCGGACAGAAGGGGAGCGCCGCGGCAAGCAAAAATGTAAGCGCGGCTGCCGAAAAGCGCTGCCAAGGCGTGAGCCGGGGCAAAAACCGGAACAGCGCGACAAGAAACAAGGCAAACAGCAGGCTCTCCCATGCCGAGCGCCGCGCATGATCCGCCAAGGAAACAGCGAAGTTCATTCGGCCTCCGCGATGCGCCGCTTGAGCAGGTCCATCTCTTCGGGCGTGATCTCGCCGTCGCCCAGCATGGACACCAGCAGCTGCTCGCGCGAGTTGTTGAAGAAGCGCCGCAAGGTGTGCCGCAGGGCGCTCGACCGCGCCTCGCCTTCCTCGACCACCGGCGTGTACAGGAAGGCCCGGCCCAGCTTGCGGTGCCGCACATAGCCTTTTGACTCGAGAATGCGGATGGTGGTCAGGATTGAGGTATAGGCGAGCGCGTCGCCCTCGGGCAAAGCGGCCTGCAGATCGCCCACGGAGGACTCACCGCGCTGCCACAGCAGCTTCATCAGCCTGTGTTCGGCTTCGGTCAGCGTGGAGGAGGCTCTCGGCGGCATACCGGATTCGACGCGGCACAACCGCTGGAGGAAGCAGCCAGCAACGAAAAAATTAGTTTTCTGCTTTCGCGGCTGCCGCGAGCACCCCGGCCGCGCGCCGCAGCGCCTCCGCCAGCACCCCGACCTGCGCCTGCGCGAGCGGGGCGTTCTTCGCGTCCAAAGCCTCGTTCACCCCCGGGATCACCACCGCCGCATACCCTGTGTACTTGCCCGGCGCGTAGATCTCGTGCTTGTACCAAGGGCGCTCCGGCAGCCCTCCATCGGCAAGCAGGGCGGCTTCCGCCCCGCGCAGGGCTGTGTTCAAAGCCGGGTTCGGTCCTGCGGCCGCGGCTTGGCGTCCGCGCACAACTTCGGCCGCGGCCATGAACTGCTTGGCCGCGCTTTCCGCCGCCGCAGTGTCGAGCGGGAGGTTTATGTCCCCGGCCTTGGTTTTCGCAGCTGCCACGTACTCGCCGATCTCGCGGGCATAGGTCGGGTAGTCGTACGGCAGCACGTCCGCGTCGGCCATATGAAGTACTTCCAGCCCGAAAACGCGTGCCTGCTGCTGCTCATACACAAACGTCGGGTCGGCGAATTTCGTGAACCACGCATAATTATCGAACACCGAGTGGTACACCCCGTACGGCCCGTCGGAGCCGATGTCGGTCGACGGCACACCGAGGTGCTGGAGGAACGGCGTGTAGTCCGAGCCCGACCCCAGGTCGCCGATCTTGACCGGGTCCGTGGACGAGCCCGCGCCGGGCCGCTGCTCGTTGAACCCGTTGTTGGCCGACCGGCTGGATTTCTCTTTCTGTGTCGCGAGCCAGCCGTCGTAGACCGAGGCGGCGCGTGGGCTCGGCACTTCATGCGCGATCACGCGGAGGAACTCCTTTAAGGAGGGCACGGCGGAGGCGTTGAAGTCCGGACCGGACACCCCGACATCCATATTGAAGTACGCCACCGCCCCGGCAAGATGGGCGGCTTTGTCTTCCGCCCATTCAGTTGAACCGATCAGCCCTTCCTCCTCCGCGTCCCAGGAGGCGAAGGTGATGCGGCGCTTCGGTTTCCAGCCCTCCTTCAGCAGCACGCCGATGCCGTGCACGCTTTCCAGCATCGCCGCCGTGCCCGAGTTCGGGTCGACCGCGCCGTAGGTCCAGGCGTCCCGATGATTGCCGGCGACCACCCACGCGTTCGGGTCTTCCTTGCTCGCCGGGTCGGGGTCGATGGTGCCGGTCACGTCCCAGATGGTGCGGTAGCTGTAGTCTTCCTTGAGGTCGAGATGGACGGTGACATCGCCGGCGCCGCCCAGGTGATAGTGGAAGGGAAGCGCGCCTTGGAATCCCGCGGGTGCGCCCGGGCCGCCCAGGTTTTCGAGGATCGGCTGCGCGTCGTGGTACGAGATGGGCAGGGAAGCGATGTGCGGCTGGCTCAGGGCTTTGTCGGGCGGCGTACGTGCGGTTTCAGGCAGGTCGGGCGTGGAGGCGACGCCGGGCGTGGTCACGTCGCCCGGGTACTGAAACATGTATTGGATAGAGCCGCGCTGCACGCCAGTGTCGGGCCGGTAGGGGCCTTGCGGGTATTTGTCGCCGCGGGCGTAGCCGTCGTCGGCGGGGTCGGAGTAGATCAACACGCCCGCCGCCCCGCGCTCCTGGGCAATGTAGGCCTTTACACCGCGATAATTTGTGCCGTAGCGCACGAGCACGATCTTGCCCTTGACGGAAACCCCCAACGCTTGGAGCTTGTCGAAGTCGGCGGGCGTGCCATAGTTCGCATAGACCACGGGTGCGGTTACATCGCCCGAGGCCGAGGAGGACGAGAAGCCCGGCATGACGCGCGGGTCATCCTGGAACGGGTCGCCTCCAGACTCAGCGGATACATGCTCGGGCGTGGGGCCTTGAAGCAGGATCTTGCCGGTTTTGTCGAACGCCGTCAGGTGCTGCGCGCCGGGGTGGTTGAGCCAAGCCTTGTATGGAGTGATCTTGGTTTCGAGCCCGGCGGCGCGGAACTTGTCCGCGACATACTGGGCCGTTTTGTAGTCCTCGGGTGAGCCCGCGACGTGCGGTTCGGCGGTGAGCGTTTTCAGGTGCTCGCCCGCGAGCGCCGCGCTTGGAACCTGAAGGAAATCGCGGTCCCACTTGGCCTGCTCTGACCCGAAATCATGAAAACCGAAGACGCTTTTGGGCAGCGGCGGGGTCGTCTCGGCGTTGGGGAGCGCGGTAAGCGTGAGAGCGAGAGCGGCAACGGAAGCGAGCGAGGCGGCGATGCGGGCTGGCAACGGGCGGAGTGCTCCTTGTGCAACAGCCTACATGCAAACAGGGTCGGGCTTACGTCCGGGGTGAAGAACCGGACAGCCGTTCAGCTAAATCGAGCCTGCTCCACAGCCATGGGACGTCGAGGTGGATCGGCGTTCCCGGAACTGCAAGTGTGGAGGCCGCGATCCAACGGTCGCCGATCCACACCTTGGCGGCTCGGGCGGCGGGGCTGATCAGCCAAATGTGCTCGGCCCCGAGAGCCGCGAAGTCGCCGGCCCTGGACCGGAGGTCCGTCGCGCTGTCGTCCGGGGACTTAATCTCGATGGCGATCAGGGGCGCTTCGGTGAGCGGCTTTTCATCGAGCGTATCGATCGAGGTCACCGCGACATCGGTCAGCCGATACCGGGCGGCGCGGATCCGGGTGCGCAGCTCGGACATCGGCATGACGCCCCAGTCCTCCATATGATTCGCGAACCATTGTGCAATCGCCGCCTGGATAAAAGCGTGCAGTCTGGTCGGCATGGGCCTTTCCTTCAGGTACCCGTCGATCAGCTCAGGATCGTGCTCGAACGAGGTGCGGAGGTATTCCTCCTCGCTGACCGGGCGCGAGAACATTTCGTCGACGGACAATATAGGCCAGTGCCGGGGTTCAGTACTCATCGTTGTACCTCCATATCGGCCTCAAACGGCCCCGACCGGCTGCGCGCAGTGGGCGCAGCGCCGCGCGGCCAGCGGCACCTCGCTCAGGCATTCCGGGCAAGGTTTTGTGGTCGCCGCGGCCGGGGGCTCCTCGTGGTGGAGGCGCTTCAGGAGCGTGTTCAGCGGCAGAACGACGAAGAAGTACACCACAGCCGCGACCAGGAGAAAATTGATGGTGTTGTTTAAGAAATCGCCGTATTTAAACTCACCGCCGTTCACGGTAAATGTGAACGTAGAAAAATCGGGCTTGTGCACAAGGGCCGCGATAAGTGGGCTGATGAAGTCGTCTACGAACGCGGTAACGATCTTCGTAAATGCAGCACCGATCACCACGGCAACAGCTAAGTCGATGACATTGCCGCGCAGGATAAAGTCACGAAAGCCTTTCAACATGGGAACGCTCCTCCGGGTGGAAAACGGCAGCTGGGTTAGGCCGCGCTGTCGCGCGGGCGACGCGCTGCCCGCAAGCACTGTAGCGCGGCGGACACGCCGGAGCAAGTGAAAACCGGATGTTTTTGACTTCTTTACTGCCGGCGGGGTGCGACCTGCTGCTGTACGGCAGTGCAAGGCCGTTTGTACTCGGTGACGAAGCGGACCGCCAGAAAGAAAGAAAGCCCGGCGAGGACCGCGGCTAAACCGGGTACGCGGCGGTCGGGCGTGGCGGGGTCGGCCAAGAGCCGGACGCTCAGAACAAATAAGGTCGCGGCCAGCAGCGCGAAGGCGAGCAGCTCCGGAAGGCGCTCGCACAGGATCGCGGCGCGCAGGGGCCACGTCAGATACACGACCGGCACGCTGAGGAGCACGGCCAGGACCAGCACCGCCATGGGCGGCAAGCGGCGGCGCGGGCGGCGGCTCCGGAGCAGGCTCACACCAGTTGCGGCGCGTGCTCGGCTTCGACCTGCGCGATGAGCTCGCGCGTGGGCCGGTGAATGACGCCGCGTTCCGTGATGATCGCCGTCACATACTTGGCCGGGGTCACATCGAAGGCGGGATTCTCAATCTCAACGTGGTGCGGTGTTTGCTGCCGGCCGCCGTGATGAGTCACCTCCAGCGCCGCCCGCTGTTCGATCTCGATGTGCTTGCCGTCGGGCGTGGCCGTGTCGACAGTGGCCCACGGCGCGGCGACATAAAAGGGAATTCCGTGCTCCTTGGCCAGAATGGCCACGCCGTAGGTGCCGATCTTATTCGCGACGTCGCCGTTGGCGGCAATGCGGTCCGCGCCGACAATCACGGCTTGAATCTTGCCCTGATGCATCAGGCTCGCGGCCATGTTGTCGCACAGTACGGTGGTCGGGATGCCGTCGTGCATCAGCTCCCAAGCGGTGAGGCGCGCGCCTTGAAGGAACGGCCGGGTTTCGTCGGCGTAGACGCGGATATCGGCACCCGCCGCCACCGCCGAGCGCACCACGCCAAGTGCTGAGCCATAGCCGCAGGTGGCGAGCGCGCCCGCGTTGCAATGCGTCAGCACGCCGCCCTCGCGCGGCAGCAGCGGTCCGCCGTGCGCGCCCATGGTCTTGCAGGCTGCGATGTCCTCGGCGTGCATGGCTTGCCCCTCCCGCACCAGGGCTTGCTTGATTTCGTCGACACTCGACCCGCTCAAGGCTTCAAACAGCGCCCGCATGCGCGCAATGCCCCAAAACAGGTTCACGGCCGTGGGCCGGGTGATCGCGATTGTGCGGGCGATCTCATCGAACTCCGGCCGCAGCTCCCCGACAGTCTGCGCTTGCGAACGGAGCACCCCGAGCGCAACCCCCATGGCCGCGGTCACCCCCAGAGCGGGCGCGCCGCGCACGATCATGGTCGACACCGCATGGGCGACGTCCTCGTAGGTGCGCGCCATGAAGTAGGTTTCCTCAAGCGGCAGCTTGGTTTGGTCAAGAAAGCGGACGCCTTCCGGGGTCCATTCGAGTGTTTGGATCATTGGTTCCAGTGTACTCATGCGTTGTCTTCGTCAAAAGCAGCGAATAGTTCTGTCAAATCCAGATAAATTGGTGTTTGATCCACCTCGAAGCGCCTTGCCGGTTGAGGAGGACCGTACTTACGGCAGACGTAACCAATGCGGGTTTCGGGGTCGATCAGCCACATGTTCGGAACACCCATGGCGAGGTAGGCTCCGATTTTTCTAATGTTTTGGGAAAAAGAGTCGGACGGAGAAAGGATTTCGATTGCGATGAGCGGAGGGATGATGAGAACTTCAGGCCTGCTGCCGCTGTAGTCAACGACAAAATCGGGCAACAGCACCTCGGTTGCAGTCACTTGCATCCGCGACTCGACGCCGCCGGTAATGCCCCATTCTTTTCTGCGTCCGCCGAACCAAACAGCGAGCTGGTATCGCAGATTGGAGTGGGTCCACTGCAACACGGCGTTCTGCCCCCCTTTCAGCCGCGCTTCGCCGTCGATATACTCCCGATCTGGGCGATAGCTGGTCGCCAGATACTCTTCCAGGGAAACAAGGCTTGTTACTCCCATGGCGGTCGCCTCCGAAAATCAGTATAGGCGCGGCCCTATACTGGGGCGGTGCTGGCTCCTCTCAGGTTTGTGTGGAATGCGACGCGCGGGCACCGGCTCGCGCCTTGGCGAAGCCCGTATGTGCGCTGGCGCATCGAGACCTACTCCGGGCTGCACGCCGAACGGCTGACCGGGGGCGAGGTGCTCCGGTTCTGTTGGGCCGAGCGCGGGCGGCTGCTCGGCTTCCTGCGCTGGACGGCTGAGATGGAACACCGGGAGCAAAGCCGTGACCGGGCATAGCGTTCTGCTCTTGTTCTGCGCATTTGCCTGCGCCGCCCGCGCGCAGGAAGCCCCGCCCACGCTGCGCGTGCAAAGCAACCTGGTGCTGGTGCCGACCTTGGTCGAGGCGGCGGACGGCGGCGTGGTGTACGTGCTCGGCTCGGACTGATTTACGCTGCTCGACAACGGCATTCCGCAGAAGGTGCATGTGGACGACGACCTGGACACCACGCCCGTTTCGCTCGTGGTGTGCCTTGAAAAAGGCGGGTCAAGCGCGCTGCAGTTCCAGAAATTCGTGCGTTTGGGCCCGCTTCTCAGCCTTTTTCTCGGCAACGGCAACGGCGAGGTCACTCTGGTTGAGTTCGACTCGGAGCTGGAACGTCCCGACGCTTGGACCCGCGATACCGACGTGATCCAGCAGGACCTGAACGCGCTTCGCCCGGGCGACGGCGGCGCGGCCGTGCTCGACGCCGCCGGCTTCGGCATCGACCTCCTGGAGCAGCGCCCGCCCGAGCGGCGCAAAATCCTGCTGCTGCTCAGCGAGTCGCGCGACCACGGCAGCAAGCACGTTTCGGCTGAAAAGCTGGCGCAGCGCATCGGCACCAGCAACACGCTGGTGCTGAGCCTGACCTGGTCGCCGGTCAAAGCGGAGTTCCTGAGCCAGCTAGTCAACCCGGGAAACGGTTCGCTGGCCTCGCTTGTGTTTCTCGCCGCGAACGCGCTCAAGTCGAACGCCGCCAAAAGCCTTGCCGTGATGAGCGGGGGAGAAGCGCTGAGCTACACCAACGAGCACGGCTTTGAGGACCGCATCAGCGAGCTGGCCAGCCATGCCCGCAACCGCTACCTGCTTTCCTTCCACCCGACCGACCTGACCCCCGGGCTGCACCGCCTGGAGGTGAAACTGAAGGGCGGCCCGCCCGGCCGCGTGGTGGCACGGGCCGATTACTGGGCCGCCTTGCCTGAGCAGGCGGGAGAAGGAACGCAGTGAGCGCGTGGCGACTCTGTCGGCTCAGCTGAAGAGTCTTCGCGTCCGGCGCGGCTCCTGCCGCATCTTTGTACCAAGCGTCCGCCGAACGGCGGGCCTTTAGAGGAGCGCCGATGCCGGGTGAGTATGACGCGAACTGGAAACCCAAGGTCAACCCGTGGCTGATCGCCGTGACGGTTGCGCTGGCCGCTTTCATGGAAGTGCTCGACACCTCCATCGCCAATGTGGCGCTGCCCTACATCGCCGGCTCGCTCGGCGCGAGCAACGATGAAAGCACCTGGGTGCTGACCTCGTATCTGGTCGCCAACGCCATCGTGCTGCCGCTCGGCGGCTGGGCTTCGAGCGTTCTCGGCCGCAAGCGCTTCTTCATGAGCTGCATCATTGTTTTCACGCTTTCCTCGTTTTTGTGCGGGCTCGCTCCGTCGCTTGTCTTCTTGCTGCTCTTCCGGGTGCTCCAAGGCGCGGGCGGCGGTGGGCTGCAGCCGATGGCGCAGGCCATCATGGCTGACTCCTTTGAACCGCGGCTGCGCGGCCTTGCTTTTGCGCTCTACGGCTTGGTGGCGGTGCTCGCGCCCTCCATCGGCCCGACTATCGGCGGCTATCTGACCGACAGCTACAGCTGGCGCTGGATTTTTTACATCAATATCCCGGTCGGCATCCTGGCGCTCATCCTGACCCAACGGCTGGTGGACGACCCGCCCTGGCTTGGATCGGACTTGAAGAACTTTTTCCGCGTGGATTACATCGGCGTCAGCCTGCTCGCGCTTTCCATGGGTTCCATGCAGGTCATGCTCGACAAAGGGCAGGAAAAAGATTGGTTCGGTTCGCACTTTATCCAGTTCTTCGGCACCACCTTCGTGATCACCCTTGTGGGCTTGGTGGTTTGGGAGTGGTTCGGCGCGAAAAAGCCGATCATGGAGCTGCGCCTGTTCAAGGTCCGAAACTTTGCGACCTGCTGCTTCTTGATGCTCCTCACGGGCGGCATCTTGAATGCGACCACGGTCCTACAGCCGCAATACCTGCAAGGGCAGGTAGGCTACACGGCGACGATCGCCGGGCTTTCGCTTGCCGGCGGCGGTTTGGCGCTGCTGCTTGTCATGCCGATCGCGGGGCAGGCCGTCACGCGCTTTCCGGCCCGCAATATCATCGCCATCGGCTTCGCCATCACCGCGGCTTCGTATTGGCTTACGGCAACCAAGCTCAACCTCGGCATCTCCTTCGTCACCGCGTCGTGGCTGCGGGTTTGGCAGATCGGCTCCATCCCGCTCGTGTTTATCGCGCTGACCACTGCCGTGTACTTCGGGCTGCCGCGGGAGAAATCAAACCAGGTTTCCGGCCTGATCAACTTCGTGCGCAATATCGGCGGGTCGATCCTGATCGCCCTGACCAATGCCGCCGTGACGCAGCGGGGCCAGTTCCACCAGGACCAGCTTACGAAGTACATCACGCCTTCCAACCTGAATTATCAACACACCCAAGGCATGTACATGAGCACGTTTTCGGGCAAGATGGGGCCCGCGAATGCGCAGCACCTGGCCGACGGGCAGATCATGAACAACCTTCAGTCGCAGTCCACCACGCTCGCATACATCGATGTGTTCTGGGTCCTGTTCGCGGTTTCCGTAGTCATGGTGCTGCTCTCGTTCCTGCTCAAGCGCAATGACCCTCGCGCGGGAAGCAATGAACCTGTCGCGGCACACTAAATACGACAGGGGCGGAAGCGCTGCTTCCACCCCTGCGGGCCTGCCTATTGGCCGAACACCTCGAGCTCGCCGACCGAGATGAAGTAAGCCGAGCCGCCCGGCTGGCCGTCGATGCGGATTGCATCGCCGGCGATGGGCGTGAAGGTCAGCGTGTAGGTTTCGAAGCTGAGATTGTCATTCGGCGGGTAGGCAGGGGTCACTTTCAGGTTTTGCACGGTGATCCAGCTCCCGTTCTGGCGCACCTGCACGTTCAGCGTCTTGAACCATCCGCCGTCCCCGAAGTTCATGCCTTCTTGAAAGACGACCTTCGCGAAAGTCTGCGAGGAAGCGTACTGGTAGCCGATCCAGACGTCGGTGGATACGCCGCCGCCATTCCAGCTGTCGTATTGCCGCAGGGGTGCCGCGGTGCCGACTGAAGGCAGGTCGCCGTCGCGGATCACCTCGAGATTGTGGTTGCCCGTCCCTTGCGGGTTGGGCACGCTCGCGATGATCGTGCCGGTTTGGGTCAAGTTGGCCGAGGTGCCGGCATTGATAGTGAACGGGATGCTGCCGCCGGCCGAGGTGACGGTGATCTGCGCGCTGCCGGCTTTTGCCAGGTTCGCGACGGGAACAACCGCCGTGAGGGAGCTCGGACTCACATAGGTCGTGGCGAGCGGGCCGCCGTTCCACAGCACGGTGGAGGACGGATCGAAGCCGGAACCGCCGACCGCGATTTGGAGAGCAGGGTCGCCCGCCGCGGCGCTTGAAGGCGCGAGTGAACTGAGGCTGCCTGCTGCCGTGGACGGGCCGTAGACCCACAACTCGCCCACGGAGGTGAAAAAGGCTGAGCCGCCCGGCGCGCCGTCGATCCGGATGGCATCGCCCGCGGTCGGGGTGAAGCTGAAGGTATAGGCCTCGTAGCTGATGTTGTCGTTCGCCGGGTAGGCGGGCGTCGCCGTCAGGTTTTGGACGTTGGTCCAGGTTCCGTTTTGGCGCACCTGCACGGTGAGCTTATTGAACCAGCCGCCGTCCGCGAAGTTCTTGCCCTCCTGAAAGATCACTTTGGCAAAAGTTTGCTGCCCACTGTACTGGTAGCCGATCCAGTCTTCCGCGGTCGCGCCGCCGCCCGAGTACGTGTCGTACTGGCGCGAAGAATCGCCGTTGCCGACCGGCGGCATGTCGCCGTCGCGGATGATTTCGGGATTGTGGTTGCCGCCGCCGGTCGGATTGAGAATGCGTGCGATGACGGTGCCGGTTTGGGTGAGGTTGGGCGCGGGGGCCTGCTTGATGGTGAAGGTTGCGCCGCTTCCGCTGCCGCCCGCGCCGCTGCTGACGCTTATCTGCGCGGTGCCGGCTTGCAGAAGGTTTGAAGCCGGAACGCTCGCCGATAATTGGGTCGCGCTGATATAGGTGGTCGGCAGGCTTGCCCCGTTCCATTGCACAACCGAGTAAGCGGTAAAGCTGCCGCCCGAGATTGTGAGCTTGGCCGGCGGATCGCCCGCGTACGCGGTCGACGGGCTGACGGAAGACACGAACGGCGGGGTGGCGGCTGCGCTGGAGGGTCCGAATACCTGGAGCTCGCCGACGGAGATGAAGTACGCCGAGCCGCCCGGCTGGCCGTCGATGCGGACCGCGTCACCTGTGATCGGGGTGAAGGTCAGGTTGAAGGTCTCGTAGTTCACCTGGTTGTTGCCGGGGTAGGTCGGGCTGACGGAGAGGTTCTGCACGTTAACCCAGGTACCGTTTTGGCGCACTTGGACGTTCGGCCCTTTCGCGAAAAAGCCGCCGTCGACGAAGTTCATTCCTTCTTGAAAAACCACTTGGGCGAAGGTTTGCTGCGACGCGTACTGGTAGCCGATCCAGTCGTCCGAGGCCGGAGCTCCGCCCGAGTACGTGTCGTACTGGCGGCGGGAGTCGACGTTGCCCACCGGCGGAAGGTCGCCGTCGCGGATGACCTCCAGACTTGGATTGCCGGTTCCCGCGGGCGCGGTGATGCGGGCGATGATGGACCCGGTTTGGGTCAGGTTGGGAACCGCGGCCTTGGTCACGGACAGGGGCAGGGTCGCGGAAGCGCCGCCGCCGGGAGCCGGAGTGGAAACTGCGATGGAAACCGTACCCGGGTTCGCGAGATAGCCGGCCGGAATCCATGCGCCCAGCTGGGTCGCGCTGATGAATGTGGAGGGGAGCCGCGCGCCGTTCGCGACCACGGCGGAGTCGGTGGTGAAGCTGCTGCCGGCAACCGTGACAAAGGTCGGTGAGCTGCCGTTCGCTATGCTGGACGGGCTGAGCGTGCTGACGGACGGAGCGGGATTTGCCGATGCCGCGGGCCCGAGGTGCAGGATGGACGCCACAGAAGGTACGCCGTTCTTCAGCACAAACAGCATGTAGAAGCCGGCCGGCATGGTCGGGTCGTTCGGCGCGGTGACGTTGATGCCGCCCGCGGCTTGGCTAATCGCGGCGGAGCTGTAGAACGCCTGACTCATGCTGAGCGTATGCGTTACCGAAGCTAAACGCACCCAGGAAACCTGCGTGATATTTTTCGCGTCGGGTGTGCCGATGAAGACTTGCTGTCCGTTGGCGACATCCGTCGGTGCCGAGGTGATGGTCGGACGCGGACCTTGAAACAGGTAGGGCGGAGAAAAGTACTCGCTTTGGAGGTAGCCGTTGCCGCCGGTGGTGTACACGCGGCCGTCCGGCAGGAGGATTGCGATTGAGTGGTACAGCCGCGGCACCGTCGCGCTCGCGAGCGTGGCCCATTGCTCGGTGGCCGGATCCCACAGTTCAGCCGCGTATGTGGCAAGCTTCGGGTCGTCGTTGGAGAAGCCTGGGCCGCCGGTGCCGCCGGTGACCAGCACCTTGCCGTCGGGCAGCATGGTGGCGTTCAGCTGCCGGCGCGCGTAGCGCATGAAGCTTGTGTTGCGCCAGGCCGGTGTCGGCGCGTTCAGGTCGATGACCTCGGCGGTGTTGGTCGCGGGATCGGAGCCGCCGACGACCAGGATCTTGCCCGGCTGATACATCACCATGGAATCGTAGTCGCGGATGCCCTGGAAAACATGATTGCCTACAACAGTCCACGCGCCTGTTCCGGAAGGATCAAGGTAGCGCGTGGTCACGCTGGGTCCGGAGTTGAAGACTTTGCCGTTGGGGGCGAGCGAAAGCGTCGGGTACAGCCCCAGCGCAAGCTGCGCGCCCGAAAGTGTACGCCACTGCCCGGTAGCCGCCTGCCACACCTGCGGCGTGGTGTTTTCGCCGGTTGTCAGGTCGATATCGCCGGCGACCGTGAGCACGTCGCCGTTTGGGAGCACCTGATCGGTGGGGTACCAGCGGCCGGCGTTCATGTTCGGCTGCTTGGTCCAGCTGTTCTGTGCGGGGTCGTAGATGTCCACCCCGGCGAGACCCACGTTGTTGGAGATATGGCCGCCCATGACGATCAAGCGTCCGTCCGGCAGAAGGCTGTGCCCGCTGCAAAAGATGTCGTAGCCCGGCGCGGCAAGCGGGGTCACCGTGCCCGTCACCGGGTCGAGCATGCGCGGATCATTGCCGCTGACGCCGCCGTCGCCCGGCCACATCAGGAGCGATCCGGTGCGCATGAGGTGCATATGGACGGGAAAGTAGGGCAGCACGGGCCCGTTCTGCCATTGCCCTTGCGTGGCTTGCTGGGCGGGCAACGGCGCGGAGGCTGCTGTGAACACGAGCGAAAGGGCGAGCGCGGTCGGAATGCGCTTGAGCATGGCTGTACCTGCCTATGGGATCTATATCGGAGGGAGGAGCGGATTACTTTACGGGCATGAGCAGGACGATGTGGCGCGGCAGTTCACGCTCTTCTACATGGCTGGTGGCCACCATCGTGTGCATCGCGTGCATGGGCGGCGCGTCGGCGACATTGATGCCGATCGCGAGAATGGCTCCGTTCGCGTTGATGCTGAGCGCGTCGACCAGAACCAGGTTGGGGTCGGTGGAAAGCGTGTTCAGGTCCACCATGCCGGTTTTCGCGGACCACATAAAGGCGCGGTTGCCTTCACTCGACTCCGAGGTGCCGACCACGATGCCGCCGTTGTCGATGTCGCGGGCCCGGCTGGTGGTGCCGCCCGCCAGTATGCCCAGATCCTGAGGCGCGGTATGCCCGGCGGGCCAGAGGACCGCGCGGATACGGGCTGTTGTATTGTCGTAAGCCGTCGCCGAGCCGACAATGTCGCCCTTGTCGTTGATGCTTTCAGCGCGGCTGCTGGTGTAGGTAGCCAGCGTGTCAAGCGGGATGGCGCTGCCTTTTCTAGGCCACAGCACGGCCGTCAGGCTGCCTTCGCCCGCGTTGCCGACGATGTCGCCGCCGTTGTTGACGGCGACAGCCTTGGCGACCTCGCTGTCCGGCAGCCCGGGCAGCTGGTTCACCTTGCCGGCGCGGGTCCACCACGCGGCATGCGCGCCGTTAAGCCCGCTGGAGAAGCCGACGGACTCACCCTGATTGTTGATGCCGTACGCGGCCCCGCCTACGTCTCCGGCAAGCAGCGGCAGCACTTGGAAGCCGGTGTGGCGCACGGAGCGGAACGGCATCTGCGATACCGGGCCGTTGAACACGCCGGCGATCTCGCCGGAGTCGTTGATGCCGTAGGACACGCTTGAATCGGTGGCCTGCATATCCGCGATCGGATCAAAATTGCTGGACGAGAGCAGAAAGGCCGTGAGCACCTGCTTTGCCTTGCCGCCTCGGTATGCGCCCACCACCTCGTTATGCGCATTGGCCCGATGGAGGACGGTGCTCGAGCCCGCGTTGTCGATGACGCCGAGCTGTGCCGGCCTGTAATGCGAGGCCGGCTCGGCCGCGAACGCGGAAACTGGGGAAAGGCTGCCTGCGCTCAGGAGAGCGAGGCCAAGGCAGACAAAGTTCGACAGGGAAAAGTTCAGTTTTGGAAACATCACGTTCACCGTTCCAGGGTATTGCTTTTTGGAAATCGACCCACCTCTCAAGGCGTGATGCCGGCTCCATGAGTGCCAACATAGCAAACGCAATGTCGAAAAGAGCAACCGACAGAGACAATTTTACTCAGCAGGCCCTTTTTGGAACTCAGCACGGGGAGAGAGCCGATTTGGGCATGTGTGATTTAAATAATTCAGATTGAAGCTTTTAGAAAGAATATCGACGCTAAAAATAAGGGGGCGGGCATTTTAGAACCCAAAATGGTAATCGGAAGAAGCTACCTAGTCACAATGAAAAAAGGTGACCATCTTGCATGGCAAGAATGATTACCTGTCTCGAATCCGCACAGATTGCGTGTTTATGGACGGAGGGAAATGGTGCGCCCGGAAGGATTCGAACCTCCGGCCTATTGGTTCGTAGCCAATCGCTCTATCCAGCTGAGCTACGGGCGCACACGGGGTCGCGCGGAAGTGTTCACGCGGACTAAGAGGAGCATAGCAACAGCGGGCGCGGGCTGTCTACCCGGCCGCGGCAGCAGGGGCCGGCGGCACCAGTGGGAGCTCTTCGACCACGTCGAGCCCGGTGCGCCGCAGCAGCTGCCGTACCGTGGTACGGCTCATGTGCGAAGCGTCAAATTCGACGCGGACCTGCCTGGCAGCCTCGTCCAGGCGGATGGCGCGGACGCCGTACACCTCGGAAAGCCGTCCGAGGGCAAGCGCCGTACGCTCGGTGGGAGCCTCTGTGTAGCGGAAAAGCACATCGGTTGGAGTCATCGTGAAGCTGATGATACTAGGGCGGGAACAGGGAACAGGGAACAGGGAACAGGGAACAGGGAACAGGGAACAGGGCATCGGGCAGGGGTACGCTGTCGGCTGGACCATGGACCC
>CAXTSB010000084.1:990-15089 GCA_964246845.1 uncultured Acidobacteriaceae bacterium | reverse complement strand
CAGCAAAGGAACCAAAACCAGGGCCGCAAGGATCGATCCATTCAGCACAATGCCGACGATCGTGTAGTACTTGCTCTTGGTCTTGATCTTGCCGCCGGACTCCATCATTGCGTCTTCAAACATGGGCGACCTCGGGAAGCGAAAACATTGTCTGCTGCGATAGACACCGACGCCTCCCTCTTTTGTTCCAGGAAATTTTTGAGGGGGGAAGGCAGCGCTCGTTCAAGCAATGCGACGGTTGTACCACATCGTGGATACAGCTGAAAACGCCCGCTGGGAAGCGGGCGTTGTGTCACGACAGCTGAGAAGGCTACGCCTTAGCCCTACGCCCAGCCGGCAGCGCTGCAGCGCGCGTGGAGCCGGCTCGGCGCTCCTGCCAGGCCACCAGCATCGGTGCGGCCACCGCGATGGACGAATACGTCCCGATCAGGATGCCCACCACCAGCGCGAACGAGAAGCCGCGCAACACCTCGCCGCCGAACAGAAAAATCGACAGCACGGCCAGGAACGTCAGCCCCGAGGTAAGCACGGTCCGGCTCAGGGTCTGGTTGATCGACCGATTCACAACCTCGGCGAGCGGCTCCCGGCGCGTCTGCCGCAAGTTCTCCCGGATGCGGTCGAAAACCACAATCGTGTCGTTCATCGAGTAGCCGATCAGGGTCAGGATGGCCGCGATGACGGTGAGCGAGATCTCGTAGTTCATCAGCGAAAAGGCGCCGACCGTAATCAGCGTGTCATGAAAGACCGCGACCACTGCCGCTACGCCGTAGATCAGCTCAAACCGGAACCACAGGTAGACGAGCATGCCGATGAGCGAGTACGCGGTCGCGAGCAGGGCCTGCTTGCGCAGCTGCGCCCCCACCTGCGGGCCGACGATCTCGACATTGCGGACGGTGAAGCCGGACAGGTACGCGCCTTGCTCCAGCGCGCTCACAACGGCCGGACTCGCCGTGCCGCGCAGGCTCGCGATGGACGGCAGCAGGCCCCCGTTCGCTTGATCCTTGAAGGCCAGGATGGCTTCAGCTTCACGCAGGTACTGTGCGTTCGCCTCTTCCCCTGTTTGCAGGTGCTCGGGGTTAGCTTGCTCCAGGAAGGCGGCCAGGGTGCCCCGGCCTGCGTTGTCGAGGTCGAGCTTGCCCGGCGTTGCCGCCGCGTAATGCTGCTCCAGTGTTCCGACGATCGCAGCCCGGCCTTGGTCGAGCGCGGACTCGCGCGTTTCCGCCTGAGCCAGTGTGATCAGGACTTCGTTGCCGGCCTGCGTCCCGTAGCCCTGAATGCGCGCATCGTGCAGCCCCGCCCGGTCCGCCGCCGTCCGCAGCCGCCCCAAATCCGGCGTCTGCGCGAAGCGGATCCGCACCACGGTACCGCCCTTGAAGTCCACATCGAGCGGCAGGTGGTGCCAGAACAGCAGCGACAGCACACCCGCCACGCTGAACACGAGCGAGAACGCGAGGAAGTACCACTTCTTCCTCAGCCAATCGATCTCCGGGCTGCGAAACAGTTCCAACGCGTTTAACCCCGGCTTTGTACAGTTTTTACGATGAAATTTTCAACCAGGAGCGAAACACCGGCCAGCGCCATACCCGAGATGAAGACAAACACGCCGCGCGCTAAGTGCGGCTTTACATCGGCTGCTTTGGGACTCATATGGATAGTGCCTCTCCCCGCGCGCGGCGGCTTACGTTGGCGTCAAAGATCGTCCGCGACACGAAAACAGCGGTAAACAGGTTCGCGATCAGGCCAAAGGTCAAAGTGATGGCAAAGCCCTTCACAGGGCCGGAGCCGAAGATGAACAGGATCGCGGCGGAAACCACGGTCGTAACGTGTGTATCGACAATTGTGGTCCAAGCATGAGCGAAGCCCTGGTCGACCGACGCCCCGGCGCTTTTGCCGGCGCGCATCTCTTCTCGGATGCGCTCAAAGATCAGCACGTTTGAGTCCACCCCCATACCGATGGTCAGGATGACCCCCGCGATTCCGGGCAGGGTCAACACTGCGTGCGTGAAGCCCATAAACCCGAGCAGGATGATGAGGTTCAGGAGCAATGCGAGGTCCGCGTTGATGCCCGCGCCCCGGTAATACACGAGCATAAAGCCCATGACCGCGAGCATGCCGACGACCGACGCAAGCACGCCTTGGCGAATCGAATCAGCCCCGAGCGAGGGGCCTACCGAGCTTTCCTGGAGGTAGTGGATCGAGGCCGGCAGCGCGCCCGTGCGCAGAAGCATGGACAAATCCTGCGCGCCCTGCGCGGACATCGACCCGCCGGAGATAGTGCCCGTGTCGCGGATTTGTTCGTGAATGTTGGCGACCTCGCGGATTTTGTTGTCGAGCACTACCGCGAGGGCCTTGCCCTTGTTTTGCTCCGTGAAGTCCGCGAAGTGATTGCCCGCCGCCGTGGTCAGGTAGAAGGTGACCTGCGGCTCGTTCGTGTTCTGGTTGGTGCCCGCGCTGGCGTCGCGGATATCCGTTCCCGCGACCTCGGCGACGCGCTTGAGCAGGTATACCTGGTCGCCCGAACTCGCGGACGATGCGCCCGGGATGGAGTGCACCATCTCCTGGTCGAACGGGACCGTACCGTTGAGCGAGCCGCGCGCCTCGGCCTCGTTCGCGAACGGACCGCCATCGACCAAGTGGATTTCAAGCCGCGCGGTGGACTGGATCACATCCTTCACGCGCGACGGGTCGTCGATGCCGGGCAGCTCGACCAGGATCTGGTTCGACCCGACGTTGTACTCCTGGATGACCGGCTCGGAGACGCCGAGAGTGTCGACACGCTGCCGGATGACGTCAACCGCCTGCTGGAGCGTGTTTGACTTGAGCTCCGCGACCGCGCTCGGCTTCATCGCCGCCGTGAACACTCCGCCCGTCTCCGCAAACTCATACTGCGCCCCGTAGCGGCCGCTGAGCGCGGTGCGCGCATCGGCGATCTTGGTCGCCGGGATACTCGCGAACTGAATGGTTTGCCCGTTCGGCTTGGTCCCGGTCGCGTCAATGCCCGCGCCTTGGAGGTCAGCCTGCATCCTGACCAGGTCCGCGTCGGTTGCCGCGGAAATGGCTTCGTCAACCATCACTTGCAGGATCAGGTGCGTACCGCCGCGCAGGTCGAGGCCGAGGCTGATCCGCTTCGCGAGCGAGACCTTGAGCGCTGAAGGAGTGACGCCGTGCGGGATGCCGATGATGCCGAAGACAAAGATCAGAAGAGTCGCGAAAATGATGGAAAGCCTGGTGCCGGGCCGGTTGCGCATGGGTTATTTCGCCTCGTCCGTGGTGACCGACGCAATGGCCGACCGCACCACTTCCAGCTTCACGCCGTCGGGCGCGACCCGAATGTGCAGCGCGTCGTCACGGAGTGCCAGCACCGTTCCGCGCAGGCCGCCTGTGGTCACGATACGGTCGCCCGGCTTCAGTGCGGACAGCATCTGCTGCCATTGCTGCTGCTTTTTCTGGTTGGGCCGGATCATCAGGAAATACAGCACCGGCAAGATGATGATGATCGGCAAAAGCGACCCCAACCCGGAAGCAAGACCGGCGGGCTGGGCGAACAGGAGGGAGGCGGCAGAGGTCAAACTGAAGGTTCCTTTTAGGGCCTCGCGGGGAAGCATCGCGGGCCTGACACTTGGATCAGCGTGTCCGCACGCATACCAGACTTAAGAATCGCCGAGCGGGAACAGAGTGTCAAGAAAGGCCGAGTCCGCGAAGGTCTGGAAAACCACGTCCGGGCAGCAATGCTTAACGCCGGAAGGCACGCGAAAGCAGCTGCTTCCACCCGAAGCCTGCGGGCTTGGCCGCAGAGGCTGGAATTTCCGCGCCGGCCGGCTGCAGATCTGCAGGTTCCGGCATGTGCGCCGCAGCCGGGCTTACGGAAACAGCATATTTTCTGTCAGGAACCGATACAATTTCTACCTGCGGCGTGGAGTCGGCAAGGAAAGCCGCGGTCAGCTCAGCTTCCACGGCCGGCGTACCCGGCCTTCGCAGGCCTGCGATGAAAAGACGCACGGTCGCGCGCGTAGCCGCGACATAGAAAGAAGCCCGGCCCTCGGTTGTCGTCGGGTACAAGTCGGCACCCAGCATGAGAACAATCGGGCTGTCATAACCTTTCGCGGCTCCCACGGTAGCCAGCGTGAGACAGTGCTCCTGGAATATACAAATTTTCTTATCCGGATTGTCGGGGCGGCCGTAAGGCCTGACTAACCTTTTCACCGCGAGGCAGCGCGCGCATACTTGCCGCTCCAGCTCGCGCTGCAGCTCCTTGCATTCTTCCTCAGCGGTGAATGCCTGATCAAAAACGATCAGGATATCTTCAGGGCGGACCTTTTCCCGGTTGATAAGCTCGTCGAGCTTCGACGCACCCCAACGCATTTCATCCTGCCGCGTTTCAAAAAGCTTCACCTCCGGCACGGTGCCGTCGTTGCGGCTCGCGAAGTGAACCAGCCAGCGGTTCGGAAGCTCCTCAATCAACTGGTTCGATTTCAAATAGTTTGTGGCGGCAAAAGTTCGCGTCATTGCCCGCGTTTCCGCGGCGGCGCCTAAAAGCATGTTGAAAGCGAACTCCACAATCTGCCTCGGATTCCTATGGCAGACCTTCATTACGGATGACCGGGCGGGCGAGATGGCGATTCCAAGCTCACTCCAAACAGGGCGCGGACGCCCGTAAAGATTTTGGGCATCATCGTAGAAAATGACCAGGTTTTTCTCTTTCGTCCGCCGGTCGGCCCGCAGCAGCTTATGGAGCAACACATACTCTTCCGGAGTTAAGTCCTGCTCTTCATCGACATAGACGGCGTCATACTGCAAAGCAGCAAATTCCGCGGGGCGCGCCGCCGCGAGCTCATCCAGCTGCGCGCAGCAGCTCGCGGCGATCTGCGCCGACTTAGGCGATCCAGGACGGTCTTGATAGCGTTTATAGCTTTGGTACGCAAGCGGTCCACCCCGTTTGCTGCTCAACTCATACAGCAGTCCGTTAAGGTGGTGAATATGCACGCACGAGGGCAGCTCCTCGCGGGTCAGCTCCCGAAAGGCGTCCTGCACCGTCCGGTGCAGCAGTGGAACCAAGGATTGGTTGAAGCAAATCACCGCGTAGCGCTGTTCGGGGGCGTCGTAGAGATTTAGCTGCGCACTGTTGAGCTTCCGGTCCAGCATCCGCACGAAATTCTTTACCAGCACCGTGGTTTTGCCGCTGCCCGCCACACCTCGTACCAGGTGGGGGCAGCCGTCGAACTCGGCCTCGATCAGATCCTGCTGCTCGGCCGAGAGCCGCCTGGTTCTTTGAACAGCGCTGTCCACGATACCGCCCAAGCCGCGATCTTCCGCGCAATTGCCGCGCTGATTCTTGTCCAGAACCACAGAGCTGCCCAGGGCTTCCCTCACGTGATCCAGCCGCTCCTCCCCGAACGGAGGCCGCCAGCTCCGCTTGCATTTCAGCAAATCAAGCAGTCGGGCGCGCAGCGTCTCCGGATGCTCCATATCTTCACGGAACAGGATTTCACTCGCGCTGATCGCCTTATCGAAGCCCCTGTCCCGCCAACCCTTGCGGGAGATGTTGGGAAACATAACAAAGCGCTCAAAATAAGGAATTTGGTAAGCCGCGATCCTGCGGTTCTTGATGACGCGCCGCGTCGCATCCCGCACCTGCAGCATGGCATCACCGGCTTGCTGCCAAGGGTCTTTATAAATGACCCCATCCGCTGTTTCCAGCGTAATCAACCCGGCCTCGATCCCAAGAATCGAGTGCAGATTCCAACCCTTCACCTCAAAGAAAACAGCTCCCAAATCCGGGTGCAACAATAGAAGATCAGACGGCTTCGCATTTTCGCTGGAGGGCCGATGCGGCGTGCGCGGCTCCGCGTACAAACGGCTTGCCGAGTCGCTTCCAAAGGCCCGCAAGCAAGCCGCGGCTGCGCGCCCGTGAGCCTCGTTCACGATCAAGTCCATGGACGGGAACGGAAACGAGGCTTGCCGTGCGGCCGCATGGAGGTCCGCACGCCACGGGCTCATCTGGTCTGTTTCTACACGCATATCTGATTTGTAAACAAGACTACTGAGGCGGGCGTAACTTCGGCAATCCGGGTTGCGCTCAGGGTGAATACCGCATTCAAACTGAATGCTGTTCCAAAATGGAACTGCCCTTCATGTAAGCAGCGCAATCTTCGCCTTTTCTTCACTTTGCGTGGTAGAACTTTACTTAGAGAGCCCACATGAGCCTACAAATCCTGGACTGGTCCGCGTCATCGGTTCCCCTGCCGTACTTCGAAGGGTCCGTGCCCGCCGGCTTTCCTTCCCCGGCGGAGGATCACATGGAAGGCTCCCTGGACATCGCGGAGCTGCTGATTCGGAACAAAACCGCGACGTTTCTCATGCGGGTAGACGGCGACAGCATGCGGGATGCGGGCATTCATGACGGAGCCTTGCTGGTCGTGGACCGCTCGCTGGAGCCTGTAAGCGGAAGTGTAGTGGTCGCGGCGGTTGACGGCGCGTACACCTGCAAACGCCTACGCCGCGCCTCCGATTGCATTTGGCTGGAACCGGCCAACCCGTGCTTCCGGCCCTTGCGCGTTTCCGACGAGGAACAGCTCCACATCTTCGGCGTCGTCAGGCACGCGATCCATACGATCCGGTGAGCCATGGACACAGTGTTTGCCCTTCTCAACTGCAACAACTTTTACGCCTCCTGCGAGCGGGTGTTCCGGCCCGACCTCGAAGGCGTACCGATCGTGGTTCTTTCCAACAACGACGGCGGCGTGATCGCGCGCTCCGAGGAAGCAAAAGCGCTGGGTGTGGAGATGGGCTTTCCGGGATTTATGCTGCGCGAACGCGCGGCGCGGGAAGGCATATAAATCTTCAGCTCCAACTACACCTTGTACGGCGACCTGAGCCGGCGCGTGTACGAAACCCTGCTTTCGCTCGCGCCCGATGTGGAGCCGTACTCCATCGACGAGTTCTTTCTGGACCTGACAGGATTTCCGAACCTGCCGGAACTGGCGCATACCCTGCGTTCACGCGTCCGGCAGTGGACCGGCATCCCCACCTGCGTGGGCCTGGGCCCGACAAAAACCTTGGCGAAACTGGCGAACTTTGTCGCGAAAAAGCAGAAGCGTTTCCGAGGTGTGTGCGACCTGCGCCCGCCGGAGGTGCGCGCGCGGCTGCTGCCGACCATTCCCGTCGGCGAGGTTTGGGGTATCGGCAGTCGCTTGGCCGCGAAGCTCGAAGGCTGCGGCATCGCCACGGCAGCAGCCCTGGCCGCGCTCGACGACAAGCAGGCCCGCGCGCTGCTGACCGTCACCGGAGGCCGCGTGGCGTGTGAGCTGCGCGGCGTTTCCTGCTTGCCGCTGGACACCGTGGAGCCCGTGCGGAAGGGTTTGATGGTGACGCGCGGCTTCGGCAAGGCCGTACTTGCCTGGGAGGGCATGCGCGAGGCGCTGGCAAGTTACAGCTCGCGGATCGCCGAAAAAATGCGGCGCTGCCGGGTCGCGGCGGCGCACCTTTCCGTATACATGCACACCAACGCCCATAACGGCGACCCTTGGTACTCGAACGCCGCGACGGGGCGCTTCCTGGAGCCGACCAACGACTCCGGCGAGATTGCCGCGATGGCCGTGCGCCTTGGCGAGCGTATCTGGTGCGAGGGCTACCGCTATGCGAAGGCAGGCGTGATGACCGCCGAACTGCTGCCCGCGGGTGAGCGCCAAGCGGCCTTGTGGAACAGGCTGGACCATGCGAAGCGGACCCGCGCATGGCAGGTGATGGACAGCTTGAACGCAGACCTGGGGCGCGGCACAGTTCGCCTCGCGAGCGCCGGACCGAAATCCCCGGCCTGGAAACTTCGCGCGGCGCACCGCTCCCCTCGCGCGACGACCTGCTGGGAAGAACTGCTGACGCTGCGGGAGTAACCGGTCAGCCTTGAAATTGCTTTATGCGCTCGGCCGTGCTGGGAGCGTCCTTCAGTTCACACTGCCAGATCACAAGCGCTTCCCACCCGGCGGACGCGAGGGCGGTGAGGCTTGCCGCGTCCCGATCCCGGTTCTTGGTGATCTTGTCGACCCAAAAGTCGCGGTTCGCGGTCGGGATGCGCGCCCGCTTGCACTGGTGTCCATGCCAAAAGCAGCCGTGCACAAAGATCACTTTGCGTCGGGACACGAACACCAGGTCGGGCGTGCCGGGAAGGTTTCTGCGGTGCAGCCGGAAGCGGTAGCCGAGCCGGTGCGCCAGGCTGCGGACGGCCAGCTCCGGCTCGGTGTTCTTGCTGCGGATGGCGCGCATGTTGGCGCTGCGGTCCATGGATGCTTAGATGTTGAATTTTCTACGGAGCCACTCCAATACAGCAAGTTGATCTTCCGGACACGCACGACGGATCTGAGATAAAAGCCAGATGCGTGTCGGCTTTTCGGTGACGATGCTTTTTGAACCCTCCATGCAGATAGAACAAACAGCAGAGAGGTTTGACGGCCTATCCTTACCGCCTTGATTCTTGCCGATCAGGTAGTCGACATTAAGAGCGGCTTTTAGGCCGGTTGCCGAATCGATCTCCCCTTGCCCAAGTCCGCACATGCTGCAAGTCAACTCACCATGGGTAAGAGCCTCCGCGCGCAGTGCCGCGGATATGTCTTCCGAAAAGACAATGCCGTTTGCCTCACTTGTTCCCGCTTTGTGCATCACGTGTCCTCCACAAGGTATCTCGATCGGCTTCTCACTTCTTTCCATTCCTGATCCTATAAGATACTGCTCAGATCAGAACGACGCCCGCCATGTTTCCGGCTTAAGAATAACTGATCTCTCCAGAGGAGGAAACAAAGTAAAGATGCGAGGGCTTTGAGCGAAAAGGTGGACACGGTAAATACGCCAGATACTGCTCTTCTCCGTCGCCAGCTCGCGCTCATTGCGGGTCAAGAAAAAGGGGGTTCGCGCCGCGCCGTTGGTTGTTTTTACCTCGATGAATTGCTCGCGGCCAGCTCCGTCAAAAGAAAGGACATCGTAGCCCGCGCCGTCCCCTTCTTCGTCGGCTATCCACCTTACTTTCTCCGCTAAGTCCGCGCGTTTGATTCCCCTGAGCCGCCTCCTTTCAACCTCGACTACGAAAGCTTCGCCTGCCTTGCCCAAATTACGGTTTCGATGGTCCCTTTCCACCGGATCGAACTTCCGCACAAGCCGCTGAAGACGCATGGGCGTTGGTCGGTCCTTCTGCATTGTGATCGGCGCTTCAACAAAGGTACTTGCCGTTTCGGGTGGCGAAGTCGGCATTTCCGCAACGGTCTCAAGAACGCTTGGATGCTGCACGAGATAACGTTCAACTGCATCAAAGATAGCGTTTTGATAATTAGGTTTCGGTTTGTAGCCTGGAATCCACGGCAATCCAAGTTCTTCCAACACCGCAGAGATATTTTGGTGTTTGAACTCCACCGAGCGATGCGAGCGGCCGAGGCGCGCCATAATCATCTCGCAATGCCTGGATTTAACGTATGACTTTCCGCCAAGGTCGGCGGCAAGCATCACGAAGTAGTCCGCGAGAATGAGATCAAGTTCGTCACTTCGCCAAGGCGTTCCGTAGTTAGTCTCGTCAGACATGCAACCGCCAGGACATCGGCCCCTGTTTTAGCTGATTTTAGCTGATCGGCTGTCCAAGAGGGGGACGCCGCCTCCCAGCTCCCGCCGCACCTCCCGCATGGTCTCAAGATAAAACGCCAGGTTATGCAGCGAGTTCAGCGTCCCGCCCAGGGCTTCCCCGCTTGCCTGCAAATGCCGCAAGTACGCCCGGCTGTAGCGTGCGCACACGGGGCAGTTGCATTGGGGGTCGGGCGGGCCTTGGTCTTCGGCAAAGCGGCGATTCTTGATGTTGAGGCGGCCTTCGGAGGTGAACAAGAGCCCGTGCCGCCCGGCGCGGGTGGGGATGGTGCAGTCCATCATGTCTACGCCCATTCGGGCATAGTCGCGGATCTCCTCCGGGTAGCCCACGCCCATCACGTAGCGCGGCTTGTCGGCGGGCAGATAGGGCAGGGTTTCGGCGATGATCTCGATCGTGCGCTCGCGCGGCTCGCCGACCGCCAAGCCGCCGATGGCGTAGCCGGGGAAATCGAGCTCGACCATGCGCTCGGCCGCCTCGCGCCGCAGCGCGGGGTACATGCCGCCCTGCACAATCCCGAACAGGCTCGGGCGTGCATTGGGCAGAATGGTCGGCACACTCCAACCCGCCCCACTGCCTTCTTGACCCTTGGCCCTTTGCCCTTGGCCCTCGATCCACCACGGCACCTCATGCTTGTGCTCCTCCCAATAGCTGAGCGAGCGCCGGGCCCAGCGCATCGTCAGCTCCAGCGAGGCGCGCGCCCGCGCTTCGTCCGCCGGGTACTCCAGGCACTCATCAAATGCCATCGCAATGTCGGACCCAAGCGCGAGCTGCACCGCCATGGAGTGCTCGGGGGTGAACAGGTGCGCCGAGCCGTCCAGGTGCGAGCGGAACCGGACGCCGTCCTCGGTGATCTTACGCAGGTCGGCAAGCGAAAACACCTGGTAGCCGCCGGAGTCGGTCAGGATGGGCCGCCCCCAGCTCATGAACCGGTGCAGCCCGCCCATGCGGCGGATCGCCTCGTGCCCCGGCCGCAGGTAGAGGTGATAGGTGTTGCCCAGGATGATCCGCGCCCCGCCCTCGCCGAGCGCTTCCAACGCATCCTGCGGCACGGCCTTGACCGTCGCGGCCGTGCCGACCGGCATGAACACGGGCGTTTCCACCGGGCCGTGCGGCAAGCGCATGACGCCCCGGCGCCCCCCGGCGGGGCTTGTCGCGTGCACGTCAAACAGGAGGGACATCGCCCCAGTGTACCGAGCATTTCCACCCGGCCGGCGGCTCTGCTAGACTTAAGACTGTCCGCGGACGGCCTGACCAGGAGCCGTCGCATTCCGTGCGGAACATAGAGTCGGGGAGTGGCTCAGCCTGGTAGAGCACCTGGTTCGGGACCAGGGGGTCGGAGGTTCAAATCCTCTCTCCCCGACCATCGTATCTATTCTATTTGCACAGATGTATGCTGCTTCCGTCGAGCTTAAGATTTACGAACAAACCGCGCTCGCTTGAGGCCCTGCTCCCTATGCAGGCGCGCTGCCGGCAGTAATGAATCCGGCGGCCGCCGGGCAAGCCGTCCAACTCTGCCTTTGTGAAACGGGCCTGTTTACGCCACTATGCCTCAGCAAGGCGTTGGCTGCCCTACGTCCGCCTAGGCGGCCTTGGCCTCTTTTTCGGCGCGCCCGCGCCTTAGTGGATGTAAGCGCGTACGCGCTTTCTTGAAAAGGAGTTGCATCCATGTGCTTTTCCCTGCGTTTCCATCCTGTCCGGTTGCGGAAAGCCTTTCTGTCCTTGCCTCTGCTGCTCAACCCGCTTATGCCGCATCCCGCCCAAGCTCAAACAGGCAGCATCACCGCACGCGTACCGTTCGCATTCCAAGGCGGCAAGCAAGAGATGCCCGCCGGGGATTACCGGATTACTTACAAATCGCCGCATATGATTCTGATCCAGTCCAGGGATTCCAAACACTTCACGTACACCATGGTGCACCCCGAGCAGCGCGGGCGCTCCGCCATGCCGGGCAAGCTGGTCTTTTACCGCGTGGGCGGCCGCCTGTTCCTCAAGGAGATTTGGGCCCCGGAGCAAACCGGGGGCTGCAAGCTGGTCAAAACCGACATGGAAACCAAGCTGCTGGCTGATTCGCTGTTCCGCCCGGGTGCGGACGCGCAATTGGCTCTGCTGGAGGTGCCGGTGCGGTAGATGAGGTGGAGTGAGCCGCAGCTTGCGTTAAAGCTGCGGCTCGAATCGAGAAATAAAGGCAGTTAACGCGCTCTCAGCAATCGACGAGGAACATCCATGGCATGGCCATATATAGTTAAGCGTGGGAGTCTGCCCAAATCAGGTGATCTTCACCAGTCAATGAACCATGCCCCAGTCTAACTTCGCTGCGTGGAGTCGCTGAACATCCTTACCATTAACATTACAACGAACGATCCAGTCGGCTTCCGCCAACGTGGTCCTTCTAGGGCGGGCAGTGCGGGCATGATACAACTCGGCATATCCTGACCGGGTCCTGATCTCCCTTGTCTTGTCCGACCGGTGTAATGAAGTATCGAAAATCCGCTGCGCCGCTTGCTCCGGCCGTAAGAAGACCCACCCTGGCGCGGGCTCGCGTAAAATTCTCAGAGTAGACAATCTTACCCACCGGGCTTGGCGCTTCGAAATGTAAATTGAAACCCTGCTTCGCTTTGCCGGGTACGGGTTTCTCCAGCCACTCGATTACATCGTCTTCCTTAACTTGATAAGTCAGCATGGAAGGTTTTAAATCCGTGATGTAGCAAACGACAGCCTTACCGCTGTTCGATCGAGCAGAAACACGGGCAGCAAGATAGCCAGATGCAAATCCGGCGATTCCCGCGGCTAAAGTACGATTCGCTTCCATGAGTACATTCCCTTCTTTTCAGATATGAAAGCCGGGCTTTCGGCGTAGGGTAAGCAGCTCGGGCATAAGCTGTATCTGGTACACGGTGGTGCCCCTTGCGATGCAGCGTCTTAAAATAGGTGCCGCTTGATCCGGCTTGGAAAGCACTGCCAACGTACGAGCCGCCATGAGCTGCGAATCCAAGTCATCGGAAGGCAGGGCTTCAGCTTTCGCAAGCGCCTTCAAGGACATATCGATTTCATGAGCTTCGGCCCGGCAAAGGGCCAAGCGAATCCAAGTAGGACCGCTTCGCGGGTCATTTAAGAGTTGCTGCTCCAACAGTGCTGCCCCATGGCGATAGCAGCGCAGCACCTCACCGTTCAGGCGGCCTGCAGCGCGACTGCAATCTCCGAGCTCTAACCAGTTTTCTCCTTCATCCGGCTCGATTTGGACTGATTGCAAAGCATACGATTTCGCGTCGCCATAGCGGCCTTCCAGGCGAAACACGGCTGCCATGGTCGCAGCAGCAGCGCCCGTTTGCTTGAGAGCGAGGCTCTTAGCGGCACAGAGGAGCGCTTGCTCCGCGTGACCAAGGTTAAGATGGATGGAGGCCGCATTAGTCCAGCCATCGACAAACTTCGGCGCGCAAAGATTGGTCATGCGGAAAGCGGTAAGCGCGGCGGAATATTTGCCTTGCGCGTTATAAAGGATGCCCAGGGCATTCTGTGTGTAAAAGTCGTTCGGCCTTACCCGCAGCAGTTCCATCAGTCTCCGCTCTGCATCTTGCCACAGATTCAACTCTTTCAGAGTCATGGCCGATGCCGCGAGCAGTCTTGGATTGTCGGGGTCAATGACTAAACCCTTTGCCAAAACCTGCAACGCGATCTTACCCTCCCCTTCCCCCTCCAACACTCGTGCTTTCGCGAGGTAGGCTTCCGCAAGTCTGGGATCAAGCCGCAGCGCGCACTCATAGTTCCGCTGCGCAAGGAGAAGCGCCGAGTAATCATGATGAATGTCTGAGTAAGCGTGATACGCCTGCGCCAGCTTCGCATAGGCGAGCGCATATTTCGGGTCAAGCTCGATTGCCCGCTTATAGCTCTCAATCGCATCCTCCAAGCCCGTATCATTCAGCTCCCTCCGTTTCGCCTCAGCACGCTCAAATGCCGCCAGCGCCGCCGGATTGATCGTCCCCGGCCCGGCGGGCGGGCGCTCGTCCAGGTGCCGCGCCACGTCGAGCAGCGCCGCGGCCGCCCGCACCGTGTGCTCGCACAGCGCGGGCTCCTCGCCGTGCCCGCACAACACTTCCCGCTCGCGCAAAGATTCACGCCGCACCGGGTCCAGCACGGTCAGCCGGACCCGAACCCCGCGCGGTTCGCGCGCGGCGGTGACCGCCAGGATCAGGTTCGCGCCCGCGGACTCGCGCGCCTCGCTCAGGGCCGCCGGGGTGAGCAGGTCGCGCCCGGGGGAGACCGCGCGGATAAAGAAGTCGCGGTCCAGCGCTTCGAGGCGCGAAAGCTCCTGCTCCAACCCGTCCAAAAGCCCCGCCAGCATCGCCCGCAGCCCGGCATCGCGGGCCGCGGCAGGACTGCGGTACTCGGCGCGCTCGCCGCCGATCTCGATGCTGCCCGAGTCCTTCTGCGCGACACCCGAAAGGACCTTGATCAGCGTGGACTTGCCGGCCCCGTTCTGACC
>CAXTSB010000084.1:495-980 GCA_964246845.1 uncultured Acidobacteriaceae bacterium | reverse complement strand
TCTTCCAGCTGCTCGTCCAGGCGGTTGCGCTTCCACGCCGCGGCCCCCATCAGGCTTGCCGCGCCGGCTGCTAGAAAACCGCGGCGGGACCACGTTGCAGTACCAGATGGGCGGACCTCGGCCTGCGCCGCGCGAAATGCCCGAACCCGCCTGTCCGGGTCCGGCGAAAGAAACAGCCGCATGCGCGCCGAGGCCGCATCCGGCAGGCACGGCAAGCCCGCGCGCGCGCCCCTTATGCCGGGGAAGCAGCCGGTATGTACCTGGTGCAGCACCACCCCGAGCGCGTACACATCGCCGGCCTCGGACGGCTCCGCGCCCCCGAGCAGCTCGGGCGCAAGGTAACCGGGCGTCCCGGCCAGCCGCGTTTCGCCGGTGCCGCTCCGGCCTGAAGCCCGCGCCAGGCCGAAGTCCGTGATCCACAGGCGGAGCTCCGCGCCCGCGCCGTCCACGATCACATTGCCCGGCTTGATGTCGCGGTGCAGGAT
>CAXTSB010000084.1:0-485 GCA_964246845.1 uncultured Acidobacteriaceae bacterium | reverse complement strand
GTGCAGTGCGCCGAGGCCCGCGACCAACTGCGCCTCGACGCGCGCGGCCTCAACACGCGGCAGCGCCTGCCCGCCGGATAGGCGCGCGGCAAGCGACGTTCCGTTCAAGAGGCGCATGGTGAGGAACGAAAAGCCCGGGCAATGGAAGATGTCGTAGATGGAGCAAAGATTGGGGTGCACGGCCCGCCGCGCCAGCAGAACTTCTTCCTCGAAGCGCCTGCGCGCATCGGGTGCGCCCGCGACGTGGGGCAGCAGCAGCTTTACCGCAACGGGTTCGCCGTGGAGCGAGCGGTCGCGCGCCGCGTATACCTCGCCCATGCCGCCGCGGGCGATCAGCCGCTCAATCTCGAACCGCTCGGCCAGTGTGTCGCCGGGGCTGAACCGGGCCTTGCCCAGCCGGGCCGCCGCGGGTGAGGGCTGCTGGAGGAAGCTCCCGGCCTGCTCATGCCGCCGCAGCAGCGCCGCGAGCTCCCCGCGGAGCGCGG
>CAXTSB010000083.1:2543-15170 GCA_964246845.1 uncultured Acidobacteriaceae bacterium | reverse complement strand
GGTTTCAATCTCCGGAAACTGCGTATCGAGCCCCGGGCGGGCGTGCTCGTCGGTATATCTGGGCGAGGCGGTTGCCATGAGTCCAGTTTAGCCGAGGCGGCCTGCCGTTCCATTAAGGTCCTCGAAGAACGCTTCGGTATACTGAGGCCCGAACGACCCCTCACGCATGGCCTTTCGCAATGGACGATCCAACGGCAAAACGCGCATCCTGATCTGGACCGTGGCGGTCCTGGTCATTGTTCTTGTCGCTTGGCTGGCGCACTTGGCGCTCCGCACTGTTTTGCAGGTGCGCGCTTACACCGTGGCCACCGGCTCCATCCTGAGCACCGTTTCCACAAACGGCAAGGTGCAGCCCGCCGCGAACTGGGAAGCCCATGCGCCCTTTCCCGGACTGGTGCAAGCAGTCGATGTGCGCGAAGGAGACGCGGTTCCGGCAGGCAAGCTCTTGCTCACCATGGACGCCGCCGACGCGCAAACCCGCCTGGCGCAGGCGCGCGCGACGCTGGCCGGGGCCGAAGCGAATCAAAAAACCCTCACCGCCGGAGGCCAGCCCGAGGAACGGGTCGTATTTTCAGGCCAGCTCGACCAGGCGCGGGCCGAGGCGGCATCCGCGGCACAGTCACTCGCGACGCTGCAGAAGTTGGCCGGTCAAGGCGCGGCCTCGCCGAGCGAGGTCGCGCAAGCGCAGGGCCGGGTGAACCAATCCCAAGCGAGCCTACAAAACTTGGAGCAGCGGCAAACCACGCGCCAAGCCCCAAGTCTTGCTCAAGCGCAGGCGGATGTCGCGCAGGCCCGGGCGGCGGTCGCGGCGTCCGAAGCCGCGTTGAGCCGCTCCACCGTGCGCGCGCCCTTCGCGGGCACAGTGTACTCGCTTTCAGTCGCCCCGACGGCCTACGTGCAGCAGGGCGACCGTCTGCTCCAAATGGCCGACCTGCACCGCATGCAGGTGCTGGCCTATTTTGACGAGCCGGATATCGGCAAGCTCTCCGTGGGCCAAGCGGTCACGATCAAGTGGTCTGCCCATCCGGACGATCTTTGGCACGGGCGCATCACGCGGCTGCCTTCCACGGTTTTGCTGTATACCACGCGCAACGTAGGCGAGGTGTACTGCTCCATCGACGACATGCACGGGGGCCTGCTGCCCGACACGAACGTGGAGGTCACGGTGACCACGAACAACCTCCCGAACGCGCTGTTTGTGCCGCGCGAAGCGCAGCACATCGAGCAGGGAGTGAGCTACGTGTATCGGGTCGTCAACGGCAAGCTCCGGCGCACCAGGGTGGAGGTCGGCAGCCTGAATCTGACGCAGGTGCAGATCACCGCCGGCCTGCACTCAGGCGATGTGGTTGCTCTTAGCACTGTCGGCGGCCAGCCGCTTACCAACGGCGCTCCGGCGGCTGTGCTTCCATAAATTGAGAGATTGGGCGGGTAACCACGTCTGCAACATCGCGGGCACCCGTGGGCAGTATCCAGGCGGGCAGCTTTCTCGTCTAAATATGTATGCGCAAGCTACTTTTTTTCAGCCTTGCCCTAGCCGTGCTGAGCCGAACAGCGTTCGCGGCGCAAAGCCCTGAGCAGCTGCTCGCTCAAGGGCAGGCGGACCGGGCGCTGGCCCTCCTGAGCGGGCAGTTGAACGCCCATGCGGACGACGCGGCAGCGCTGAACCTTCAGTGCCGCGTTTACTTTTCAGAGGGGCAGTTCGACGCGGCCCAAGCACCGTGCGAGCGCGCTGTCGCCGCCGCTCCCCAAAACGCCGGCTACCACTTGTGGCTGGGCAGGGTGCTGGGGCGCAAGGCCGAGCACGCGCCGGCGCTCCAAGCGTTCGGGCTGGCGAGAAAGACCCATGCGGAGTTCGAGCGGGCGCACCAGCTTGCTCCGCGCGACCGCGAAGCGGCCGAGGACTTGGGCGAGTACTACGTGGAAGCACCGCGCATCATCGGCGGCGGCCACGCGAAGGCGCTGGCCCTGGCCGATGAGGCGGCCGCATGGGCACCGGACCTGGCCCACAGCCTGCGCGCCCAGGTGGCGCAGGCGGAAAAAAAGCCCGACGTGGAAGAAAATGAGCTGAAGGCAGCGGGCGGGAACCCGGGCTCCTTGCTGGCGCTGGCAAGCTTCTACGGCCGGCAAAACCGTATCGGGGAGATGCTGACGGCGCTGGACGGGGCCGTCGCGAACGACCGGGCGCGGGATGATGCGATCGTATCGGCTTCCGAGCTGCTGACCCGCTACGGCCAGCGGCCCGAGCAGGCCATCGCTCTGCTGAAAACCTACCTGGCCTCGCCCCACCAAACGGAAGACGCGCCCGCTTTCCGGGTACACGCGCAACTGGCCAGGCTGCTCGGAGAGCGCGGCGACGCGGCAGGCGCACAAGCCGAGCTCGCGGCGGCGCGGTCGCTCGCTTCGGGCTTCTCGCCCCCGCCCGCGAGCAGCCGCGGCAATTGAAATCGGAAACGCCAGGGTTAGAATTGGCGGGAGCGAGGCGCTCACCGATACGGCAGAACAGAAACTTCTGCTTCCGCGCAAAGGACATTTCCTGATTTGACTCTGAGCCGCTTGTCGCACTGCTCCTTGTTTGTGCTGCTGTGTGCCGGCACCCTCGCGGCTCGCGGTCAGGTTTCGCTGCTCAGCGTAGTGGACGAGGCCCGGCGCAACGCCCCCTCGGTCAAGATCGCGCAGGCGGATGTGGCGAAGGCGGAGGCCGTCGTGTCGCAAACGCGGGACGCATACGTTCCTTCGCTGGAGGCGGGCTCCTCCGCCGGCTACTCCTATGGCTTTCTGGGCGGCGTGCCGAGCGTATTCGACGCCCAAATCCGGTCGCTGCTGATCTCCTTTTCGCAGCCGGACTACATCCGCGCCGCCAAGGCGGGCCTCCATACGGCGACGTTGAACCTCCAAGACGCGGTCGACCAGGTGGAGCTCGACACGGCGCTCGACTACATCCAGCTCAACTCATTTACGCAGCAGCTCGCGGCGCTCCAGGAGGAAAAAAGCTTCGCGGAGAAGCTGGATGCAATCGAGCAAAACAGGCTGACGGCGGGCTTGGAAAGTGAAATCGCGGTGACCCGCGTCCAGCTGACCGACGCGCAAGCCGACCTCAAGCGGATCGATCTGCAAGCGCAGGCCGGACTGCTGCGCAAACGGCTCAGTAACCTGACCGGCTTGCCGGAAAGCGCCATCGAGACCGAATCTGAAACCATCCCGGGACCGCCGTCCGATCAAAAGCGCTTAACGGCCAGCCGTACAGCGGCTGTCGACGCGGGCTTCAGCGACGCCTTGAGCAAGCATTACGAAGCCCACGGCGACGCACGGCAAAATTACCGACCCCAGGTCGGCTTCGGGTTCAGCTACCAGTACCTGGTCACAACGCTGAACAACTACAACTCGTACTACAACACGCCGCTCCGGCCGAACAACTTCGGCGCCGCCGCCCAGATTACGTTTCCCCTGTTTAATGCAGGCGTCGCGGCCAAGGCACGCCAAACAGCGGCCGAAGCGCTGCGGGCCGACCGGCAGGCCGAGTTGGGAAGGAAATCCGCCGAGGAGCAAGCGCTGCAAGTGGAAGGGAACCTCCCCATCCTGCGGGCTCAGGCGCGGATGGCCGACCTCCAAGCAAAGCTCGCCGCGCAACAGCTGGATGGCGTGCTGGTGCAGCTGAAAGGCCCGCCAACCGGCCCGATGCCTTTGACCCCAGCCGATGAGATGGAAGCGCGCATCAGCGAGCGGGCCCGGTTCACCGAAGCGCTGGACGCGCATTTCAACCTGCTCAAAGCCCAGTTGTCGCTTTTGCGGTTGAACGGCGGTCTCAGTGAATGGATCAACCAGGGGGCGCGCTGAACGGCGCGCGCATTGCGGGCGCTTGAGCGGCCCGGCAAGCCCAGAATGTTAAACTTGGGGTCGACATGCCTTTGCGAACACTGTTCCTGAACCCGCCTTCCTTTGAAAACTTCGACGGGGGCGCGAGCTCCCGCTGGCCCGCCACGCGCGAAATCGAGAGCTACTGGTATCCGGTATGGCTGGCCTACCCGGCGGGGCTGCTTGAAGGCTCGCGGCTGCTCGACGCGAACCCGCACCATGTGTCCTGGGCGGGCGTGACGGAAATCCTCAAGGATTACGAATTCCTGGTGCTGTTCACGAGCACCATCGGCTGGAGCGGCGACCAGCGCGCGGCGGAACAGATCAAGCAGGTGTACCCAAGCCTGAAGATCGCGTTCGTGGGGCCGCCGGTGACCACTGACACCGAAAAGGCCTTCGACGAGTGCACGGCGATCGATTTCATCTGCCGCCGCGAGTTCGATTTTTCCACGGTCGAGTTCGCTCAAGGCAAGCCGCTCAACGAAATCCTGGGCGTGTCGTACCGCTCGGCCGACGGCAAAATCATCCACAATCCGGACCGGCCGCAGGTGGAAAAGCTTGATAAGCCGGACATGCCGTGGGTGACGGATATTTATAAGCGCGACCTGGACGTGACCAAGTACAACGTCCCGTTCCTGCTGCACCCGTATGTGGCGCTTTACTCCACGCGCGGCTGCCCGGCGCAGTGCACCTTCTGCCTGTGGCCGCAGACGCTTTCGGGCCACGCGTGGCGCAAGCGCTCCACCGACGACGTGGCCGCCGAGATGGCGCACGCGAAGCAGCTCTTCCCCGAGGTGAAGGAGTTCTTCTTCGACGACGATACCTTCAACATTCAAAAGGCGCGCACGATCGAGTTGTGCGAAAAGATCAAGCCGCTGGGCCTGACCTGGTCCTGCACCTCGCGCGTGACTACGGACCGCGACACGCTGAAAGCCATGAAGGAAGCCGGCTGCCGCTTGCTGATCGTCGGCTTCGAGTCGGGCGACCCGCAAATCCTGAAGAACATCAAAAAGGGCGCGACCGTGCAGCGCGCGCGCGATTTCGTGAAGGACTGCCACGATCTCGGGCTGACCATCCACGGCGACTTCATTCTCGGCCTGCCGGGCGAAACCAAGGAGTCGATCCGCAACACGATCAACTTCGCCAAGCAGCTTGATGTCGAGACAATCCAGGTCTCGATCGCCCATGCCTTCCCGGGCACCGAGTTCTACGACTACGCCAAGCAGCACGGCTTCATCACCAACGAAGACAAGATGGTCGACGCGGGCGGGCATCAGCTCGCGCACATTGAGTATCCCGGCTTGCCGACCGAGTACGTGCTCGAAATGGTGCACCGGTTCTACGACGAATACTACTTCCGCCCGAAAGCCGCGTGGCGCGTGGTATCCAAGGCCATCGTCAACCGTGACCTGGGCCGCCTGTATGTCGAGGCCAAGTCCTTCCTCAAGCTCCGGGCCGAACGCAATAAGATCGTGAAGGATTCCAAGCGGGGCAAGGCCGGCGAGCCGCGCGAGGCAGTGAGCGCGGGCGCGTAGGCCGCCGCCGCGCGCATCCGACTCACATGCGGCATCCTTCACTCACCCTCGGCCGCATGGCCAATTTGCTCGCGGTGGCACTCACCGCGCCGCTCGGCGACACACTGCTGGGTGCGGGCATGCTCCACCTGCCGCCTGTTTCGCTCGCGCACCCGCTCGGGATGCTCCTTGCGGTGCTCAACCCCTGGGTGGCCGCCGGCATTGTCATGCTGATCGGGTTTTTCGCGTCCTACTCCGCGGCGCTTGCCTGGGCCGACCTGACGTTTGTACTGCCGCTGACGTCGGTAGGCAATGTAATTGTGGCGCTGCTGTCGCGGTTCACGCTCCACGAGCACATCAGCCCGGCCCGCTGGCTCGGCGTCTTCCTGATTACGACGGGCGTGGGTTTTGTCGCGGGTGGGGTGCCGACCACTGAACGCGTCGGATGCGTGCTCGCCCCCGAAAAAGCGGAGCGCGCTTGACCATGCCGCCGCCCCACTATGCCGGAGGCTGGGCCACGGCCGCCATGATCGCCTCCGTCGTGCTGTTCGCGACCGTCGGCGATGTTTTGATCGCGGCCGCGATGCGCAGCCTCGATTTCGACGGCGCGCGCGCGCGGGGCGGTCTCCCTGCGGCGGTCGGAACAGCACTCACCTCCACGCGCTTCCTGGGCGGCGTCGCCGGCATGACCTGCGCGTTCTTCGCGCTTCTCTACGCACTTTCGCACGCCGAGGTCAGCCTGGTCGCGCCCGCCTCCGCTTCCCTCACCTTTGTGACGAACGCGGCCGCCGCGAAGCTGCTGCTCAAGGAAAATGTGGACCGGCGGCGCTGGGCCGCGGCGGCCCTGGTGTGCTTGGGTGTGGCTTTGCTGACGCTTTAGCGAAAATGGTGTGAGGCCGTTGCTCCGAAACAGGGGGTCATCCTGAGCGGAGGATCCGCTTTTCGCGCGTATCCGGAAGAAAGCAGATCCTTTACTTCGTTCAGGATGACACCGTTTTTTTAAGTGCCGGCCCTCACGCCCAAACATCCTTGTGCCCGTCCAGGGCGCGGTCCAGGTAGGTGGCCGCTGAGATCAGCGCCAGATGCGTCAAGGCCTGCGGAAAGTTCCCCAGGTGCTCGCCGCTGGAGCCGAGCTGCTCGGAGTAAAGCCCGAGGTGGTTGGCGTAGCCCAGCATCTTGTCAAAGCGCAGGCGCGCTTTTTCCACTTGGCCGGCGCGCGCGAGGCACTCAATCAGCCAAAACGAACACGCGGTGAAGCTGCCTTCCCCGCCGGGCAGCCCGTCGCTGCCCGGCTTATAGCGGAACACCAAGCAATCCTCGCTCAGCTCGTCCTCGATGCGCTTCATGGTCGAAAGCCAGCGCGGGTCGGTCGGGCTGATGTAGCGCAGCATCGGCATCAACAGCAGCGAGGCGTCGACCTCCGTTTCACCTTTTGCCTGCACAAAAGACTGGAGCTCCTCATTCCAAAAGTTGTCGATGATGTCCGTGTCGATCGCCCGCCGGATTTCCAGCCATTCGGTAATGGGTGCATCCAGCGAGCGCTTGTCGGCCAGGCGGATCACGCGATCGAACGCAACCCAACACATCAGGCGCGAGTGGAGGAAGTGCTTAGGGTTGTCGCGCACCTCCCAGATGCCTTGGTCGGGCCGCTGCCAGTTCGCGCCCAGCCACTCCATAATGCGGATGACGCGGCGCCAACCGTCTTTTGAAACCGCATCGGCGTACTTGTTCGACAAGTAAAGCGCATCCATGATTTCGCCGTAAATGTCGAGCTGGAGCTGTTCGTTCGCCTGATTGCCGATGCGCACGGGCCGCGAATTCTTATAGCCGCGCAACCCGTCCAGATCCTGCTCTTCCAGATTGCTGCCGCCGTCGGCGCGGTACATGATGCGCAAGGGGCCGTTCGCGGCGTAGTCGCTGCCCAGCCCGTCGATCAGGCGGCAGCGCATCCATGCGGTAAACGCCCGCACCTCCCCCGCCAAGCCGAGCCGGATCATCGCATAGAGCGAGAAAGAAGAATCGCGCAGCCAGGTGTAGCGGTAATCCCAGTTGCGCCCGCCTCCGATCTGCTCCGGCAGGCCGAACGTCACGGCGGCCAGGGTGGAACCGTGCTCGCTTGAAGAAAGCAGCTTGAGCGCGAGCGCGGAGCGGTTCACGGTTTCGCGCCACCGGCCCTTATAGATGGACTGCCCGATCCACTTGCGCCAATACGCCGCCGATGAGTCGAAGCAGGCGTTTACCATCTCGTGCTTCAGGTCATCGCGGGCGTCGGTTTGCTCCTCGGCCACGGCCCCGAAGGCGAATGAAGCGGTTTCCCCTTGCGCGAGCGTGAACTCCGCGCAAGCATCACGGCCGTCGGTGTCAAGCGGCACGGTCGCGTACAAGGCCATGGCTGCACAATCTGTATCTTCCGGGCGGAAGCAGACGCCTTGGTCCTGTTTACAAGCCGTGTGCCGGGCGCGGGCGTAATCGAACCGGGGCGCGCAAAGAACCTTGAAGCGGATGCATCCCTTGACGACCCGTACGGAACGGATGATCTGGTGCGCATAGGCCGGCTCGGGGCCGTCTTCCAGCACCGGCATGAAGTCGGTAATCTCGGCGACCCCGTCGGCAGACAACATGCGGGTGAGCAGGATATTGGTTTCCGGCAGGTACATCTGCTTCGAACGCAGTTCCATCTGCGGCTCGATGCGGAAGGCTCCGCCCTGTTCGGGGTCGAGCAGCGCGGCGAACACGGTCGGCGAGTCGAAGCGCGGGTAGCAGAAAAAATCGACGGTGCCGTCGAGCGCGACCATCGCGGCCGAACGCATGTTGCCGATGATGCCGTGGTTTTCAATCAGCTGGAACGAAGGGGATGGCACGTGGAAGCTCCTGGATTTTGAAGAAAACGCGGGCCGCCGGTTACGCGCCGAACAGCCGCATCAGCCCGCGCGGGGGCAGGTCCGGAACAAGAAACCGGCAGCGGTCGTCGGTGACCGCTTCCGCGGCCAGAAAGCCGGAGCGGGCCGCGCCTTCCATGGTCGCGGGCCAGCCGGTGTCGGTCCAATCCCCGGCGAGGAACAGTCCCGGCCAAGCGGTGCGGGCTCCGGGGCGGTGCGCGTCCAAACCGGGCGGCACGGCAAAGGTGGCGCGCAGCTCTTTCGTGACGATGCCCTTGAGGAGCTTGGCCTCGCGCACGGCGGGAAAAAACTGCGCCAGCTCACGGACGGCCAGCTCCAGCACCTCGGCCTGCGTCATGGGGACGATCTTGCGGGCGGCGCTGATGACCAGCTCCAGGTGGCAGCCGGAACCGGATGGCTTGCCGCCTAAACGCTCCCGCTGGTACATCCACTGGATGGTTGTGTCGAGCAGCACGGCGTGGGGCAGCTCGGTGATCTCGCGGTCGAACCAAAGGTGTACCCCGGCCAGCGGAACGGTCTCGAACTGGTTGAGTGTGCCCGCGAGCGCATCCCGCTCGGGCCCGGCGGGCAGCTGCGGCACGAACTCCCGCGCCGCATGCACCGGCAGCGCGAGCACGACCCGGTCGAAGCGCTCGCCATTCACCAGCCATGAGCCGCCGGACTGCTCCAGCCGCTCGACCCCGGCGCGCAAGCGCAGCTCCCCGCCCCGGGCCTGCATGTAGGCCGCCGCGCCCAAGTACATCTCGGAAAGCGGCAGCAACGGAACGCCGATGCGCCCGGCTTCCGGCGAGTTGAGAAACGACTCGCGCAGCACCTTGCCCGCGTAGTGGACCGAAACGCGGTCGAGGTCGTCGTTGAGCGCGGACTGGAGAATGGGTTCCCAAAACCGCTTCAGCGCGCCGGGGGTTTGCCCGTGGCGCCGGGCCCAGGCGAGAAAGCTCTCGCCGCCCGGCACGTCGGCCGGGTAGCCGGGCAGGAACTGCCGCAAGCCCCGCGCGATGGCGCGCTTGTCGGCTTGCGAAAAGCAGCGCGCGCTCAAGAAGGAAGCCGCGGACTGCGCGGGAGCGGGCAGCCCGCCGCCTGGCTTGACCACGCTGCGCCGGCCCCCCGGCTCGATGTAGGTGATCTGCTCGGTCCAGGCAATCTGCCCCCCGCGTCCGGCGCGGTTGAACAGCGAGCGCAGGTTGGTGCAGCAGCCCAGGAGGATATGCTGGCAGTTGTCGATCACCTTGCCCGAGCCCGGGTGAAGGTAGGATGAGGCGCGCCCGCCGACATACGGGCGGCGCTCAAACACCGTCACGGGATACCCGGCCTCGGTCAGCGCGCACGCGGCGGCCAGGCCCGCGACACCCGCGCCGATGACAGCGACGCGCGTACCGCGGTTTGCCGGGTCGGCTGTGACGGCAACCGCGTGCCGCCGCCGCGTGCCGCGCACACGCACAAGGAGCGTGCGGGTAAGCCCCCGCAGCAGGAGCGACAGCTTTTCCCGCGTGGGTACGGCGGGCCGCCGGGTGAACACGTCGTAGTCCGCCGCGGCAATGCGCCGGAGCAGACGGTGGTAGATGGTCCGCAGCACGTCCAGGGCGGGCCGGCTGTCTTCGGCTACCAGCGGCGGCAGGGCGTCTCCGGAGCGGTACAAGGACTCAGCCCGGGCCGCCTGCGCCGCGAGCAGTGCGCGCAAGGCCGGGCTCGGCGGCTTGCCGCTTCTGGCTTCAGCGGTTAGCGACTCCGGGGTCAGCCCGTGCGCTCGGAGCTCGTCAAGCGGCAGGTACACGCGCCCGCGCGCGGCGTCCTCGCGCACGTCGCGCAGGATGTTCGTGAGCTGGAAGGCGAGCCCCAGCTCCTCGGCCAGGCGCTCGGCGTCGCGGCCCCGGTACTCAAAGATGCGGATGCACACCAGGCCCACAACGGAGGCGACAAGGTAGCAGTAGCGGCGGAGCGCGCCGAAGTCGGCAAAGGTCGCGTGCGCGGCGGGATCGAGGTCCATGGCCGTGCCCTCGACCAGCTGCTCCAGCAGGGCGAGCGGGATGCGGAAGCGCAGGCGCGCGTCGTTCAATGCCAGGAAGACAGGGGCCGCGCTGCCCCGCTCCGCCGCTGTGCGCCACTCGGCGAGCCAGGCGGCCATGCGCTCGCGCCGCACGGCGATCGGCTGCGAATCATCATCGGCCAGGTCGTCCGCCTGCCGCATGAACGCGTACACGGCGCAGATGGCGTCACGCTTGCGCGCGGGCAGCGCGAGGAATGCGTAGTAAAAGTTCTTCGCTTCTCGACGGGCGATGCCCCGGCAGACGCGGTACGCCTGGGCGACCGTCATGCGCGCCCCAGGCCGGTGTACTTGTGGGCAATCGCGCGCAGCAGCAGCCCTGCCTTGCGCGCCTTACCCAGCTTGGGCCGGGCCGCGAGCACGTCGCAGCCTTGGCGCTCGATGGCGTCGAGGATCGCAAGCCCGCCGCGCGAAAACAGGTCGAGGTCGACGGCCAGCTCGCGGTCCACCATCCGCACCAGCGGCAGGCCGCTGTGGAACATTACCCGCGCGTAGCCCACCTCATAGCGGATCAGGCTGCGCACGGCCTCGTTCGCGCGCGGCTCGTGGAGCATGGCCTCGGCCACCTTGAACCGCACCCTGTCGGCTTCGGGCAGGTACACGCGGCCTTTCTGGAGGTCGACGCGCACATCCTGCCAGTGATTCGCCAGCTGTAATGCCGTGCAGGTGTGGTCCGACAAGCGGAACCGCTCTTCGTCGCGGTAGCCGGCCAGCATCAGCACGATGCGGCCCACCGGGTTGGCGGAGTACCGGCAGTAGTCGAGCAGGTCTTCAATCGTCTTGTAGCGCGTGACGGTTTGGTCGCGGCGGAACGCGGTGAGAAGGTCCGCGAAGGGCTCTTCAGGCAAATCGCAAGCCAGAGCGGTTTGCCGGAGCGCAACAAACACCGGGTGCGCCGCCTCCCCCCGGAAGCAGAGCGACAGCTGTTCGCCCCACCAGTTCAACAATGCCAGCGACCGCCCGGGGTCGCCGACCTCGTCGCCGAGATCATCCGAAACGCGGCAAAATGCATATACGGGGTAGAAATGCTCGCGCAAACGCTCCGGAAGGAAGCGGCTGGCGACGTGAAAATTTTCGTAGTGCGTTTCGGTCAGGCGGCGGCACCAGGCATGTGCCTCGGCGAGTGAGGGCGCCAGCGCGGGCGGGCGATACGCGGCCGGCAGCGCGGCCCAGCCCTGCTCCAGCAATGCTTCCCGACCTTCCACGTGCGTCGTCATCCTATGGCAGAATAACCGTCTTGACCATCCGGGGTCCGCTTCTGTTTTCACCGCGCGCCATCGTGCTGTAAAGCGCGGGCGTTTCCGCGAGCGCCGCGCGGCCGGTGAGGAAGCGCTCGGCATCGAACCGGCCGCCCGCGAGCAGCGCAAACGCGCGGCGTGCATGACGCGGCGTGTGATGGAACGAGGCCCGCAGGGTCAGGCCCGCGTAGTGCAGCAGGTTGGTGTCGAGCGCGACGGTCGTACCCGCGGGCGGCCCGCCGAAAAAATTCACCGTGCCGCCCTTGCGCGCCATCTCAACCGCCCAGCCCCAGGTTTGCGGCGTCGCGACGGCCTCGACCGCGATATCGACGCCCCGGCTTTCCTCCGTGAGCGCGCGCACGGCGGCGACCGGGCTCTCGTCCCCGAGCAGGACTGTTTCCGCCGCGCCCAGCGTCCGCGCGGTTTCGGCTTGGTCCCCGTGCTTCACCACCGCGATTACCCGCAAGCCCGCGAGCGCCGCAGCATGGATAAACAGCAAGCCAATCGGTCCCGCGCCGATGACCGCGAGTGTGTCGCCCGCGCGCGCGTCCGCTTCCTCCAAACCGAGCAGCACGCAAGCCAACGGCTCGGTGAGCGCGGCGTGCTCAAGCCGCATCCCGTCCGGTACGGGAAGCATATTTTTCGCAGCGATACGCGCGGGAACAAGCAGATACTCGGCATAGGCGCCGTTCAGGAATAGGAGATCGTCGCACAGGTTCTCCTGACCCGCGCGGCAGAAGAAACACTGCCCGCACGGGGCGGAGTTAAGCGCGACCACACGCTCGCCCGGCGCGAATGTCGCACCCGCACCGGCGATTTCCACCGTGCCCGCGACCTCGTGCCCGAACGGCGCGGGCAGCTGAAGCATCCGCGCGTGATAGCCGCGCCGGTACACCTTCAGGTCGGTCCCGCAGGTCAGCGCCGCGCCCACGCGCAACAGCAGCTCGCCGGGGCCGGGCTTGGGCTTGGGCAACGTTTCGAGCCGGAGGTCTTCGCGGCCGTACAAAACGGCGGCTTTCAAGCAAAACCCGGTGTGAACATGATCTTCATGGAGTCGGCAGTGGGGTGCGAGGCGAGTT
>CAXTSB010000083.1:2261-2533 GCA_964246845.1 uncultured Acidobacteriaceae bacterium | reverse complement strand
ACCTGTGCGAGACCAACGAGGTCAGGTCGAAGCCATTGCGGTACCCGTCAAACACCAGCCGCGCGCCCTCGTCTTGAATATCGACCGAAGCCGAATACGACCCGAGCAGCGCTTTCTCATCCATGCACACCGCCGCCGGGTCAATCGGGGCTTCCCCATGCTGGGTTTGCGCGAACAGCACCACGCGCCCGCCGGGGCGCGCGGCGTCCATGGCGGTCTTGATCAGTGGGTCGCCCGCGACGGCGAGCAGCACCGCGTCGGCTCCGCGACCC
>CAXTSB010000083.1:0-2251 GCA_964246845.1 uncultured Acidobacteriaceae bacterium | reverse complement strand
CTACGTCTTCCCGCCGCGCATTGATCGGATGACGCAAGCCGTAGCGGGCCGCCGCCGCGTGGCGCTCGGGAAAAAAGTCGGAGGTGAGCACCTGCGCGCCGGTGCGCGCAGCCAGCGCGGCCAGGACGACCCCAATGGGCCCTTGGCCGATGACCAGCACGGTTTCATCCGGCGCAAGCGCGAGCGACTGCACGGCCTTCAGGCAGGTGTTCACGGGCTCCACGAACGCCGCCTGCTCCAACGGAATTCCGTCGGGGATGCGGACCAGACCTCGCTTGACGATCCAGTCCATGACTCGCACGTATTCCGCGAATCCGCCGCCCGCGGGCTCAAACCCAGCGGTGACGCCCACGCGCTTGTACACCGGACACTGCGCGAAGGTTTTCTTGCGGCAGTAGTAGCACTGCCCGCACGGAATATGGTGGAACACCATGGCGCGGTCGCCCGGCTTCCACTCGGTCACGCCCTCGCCGACCGCCGCGACCGTGCCTGCTGTCTCGTGCCCGAAGACGCGCGGCGCGGCGTGCGAGCCGGTGTGGATTTTCTTCAGGTGCGTCCCCCCAATGCCGCCCGCCGCCACGCCCTAAAGCACCTCGCCGGCACCGATCGCGGGCACCGGCAGCTCTTCCACTCGGATATCACTCACGCCGCGGTAGACCGCCGCCTGCATCGTTTCCGGAACCCGAAGCGCGCGTTCCGGCGCGATTTCCACTGCTGCCGCCATACCCTCCTAGAGTACCAAGCGGGCCCAGGCAAGCTCGCGCGGCAAAGCCTCCGCAAGCGCCTCGGCCGCGGCCCGGCTGTTGCGCCCCAGCTCGGCCAATGCGCCCCAGGAACCCGGTTGGATAAGTGCATGCAGCACAAACCGCCCCGTCCGAAGCTGCCCATCCGGGCCCAGAAAGCGGTTGAAGTCCGGCAGGTCGGCGTTTACCCCGTCCGACACGCCCCGGATGCACAGGAACCCGAGCCCATGCGCGCGCGCCAAGCGGCCCACCGTCGCCGCTTCCATGTCGACCAGCGCGGCACCATACCGCTCGGCAAGCGCAGGCTTTTCCGCGCGGCGCGCTACATGGTCCACCGTCACCAAGCGCGGCCCGGCTCCTTCGGCGGCGGTTGCGAACCGCTCGCCCGTGCGCGCGTCGACCACCTCGCCGACCGTGTACACGCCGGGCGCTTCGACCTGGTCAGTCAGCGCGCCCGCCCAGCCGTAGGAGACGACCGTGGTGATCGCTGGTGAAGCCGCCCGCAGCGCCGCGAATGACCGAGCCGCCGCGAACTGCCCCATGCCCTCGGCCGCGGCCAGGCAGCGTACGGCCCCCATGTTCCCGATACGGATAAAACCGATATGCACCTGGTCAGTGCGTGGCCACTCACGCACCAGCGGCTTGAGCTCGCCCGGGAACGCCGCGATGATGCCGATCTCACTCACGATGCGGGCGGGGCGTACCCGTTTGCGCGGAACCAGTTGATCGCCTCCCTGAGCGCGTTGTACACGGGCTGAATGCGGAAGCCGAGCTCCCGCTCCGCCTTGGCAGAGGACGCCCACATCACCTTTTTGCTCATCCGCACGGCTTCAACGGTCGCCCGGGGCTCCTTGCCGCGGATGCGCCCGGTCACCAGCTCGTCGAAGAACGCGAAACCGAGCGCGACCGCACGCGGGACTTTCGTTTTAGGGGAAGGCAGCCCCGTAATCGCGGACATCTTGTCCAAAATTTGCTTCAAGGTCAGGTTCTCGCCGCCTAGGATATAGCGCTGGCCGGGCTGGCCGCGTGTGAGCGCCGCGACGTGCGCGCGCGCGGCCTCACCCACGTCCACCAGGTTTAGCCCGGTGTCGAGATAGGCCGGGAAGTTGCGGTTGAGGAAGTCGACCACGATGCGGCCCGTAGGGGTCGGCTTGATGTCGTGCGCGCCGATAGGCGTCGTCGGGTTCAGTACGATCACCTGCTGCCCGCCGCGGCCCGCCTCCAGCGCGACCTCCTCCGCCATGTACTTCGACCGCTTATAGTGCCCCACCATATCTGGGAGTGAAACGGGTGTGGTTTCGTCGACAATCGTTCCGTCCGCCCGAAAGCCCATGGTGGCGACGCTCGAGGTGTACACCACGCGGCCGACGCCCAGGTCGCGCGCAAGCGCGAGCAGCGCCCGCGTCCCTTCCACGTTGCTCCGGTACATGGCGTCGGGGTCGCGCACCCATAAGCGATAGTCGGCGGCGACATGCACCAGGGCGTCGCAGCCGACTATCGCTTATGGG
>CAXTSB010000082.1:0-15267 GCA_964246845.1 uncultured Acidobacteriaceae bacterium | reverse complement strand
CGACCGCGCCAGCCTCGCGCTGCTGTTCGTCTGCGGGCTGCGCCGGGCCGAGGTGGTGAACCTCGACCTCGGAGACCTCCAGCAGCGGGACGCCCGGTGGGTGATCCCCGACCTCCTCGGCAAGGGCGGCCGGCTGCGCCTGGTCACGGTCCCCGCCGCAGTCAAGGCGCGCGTCGACTTGTGGGTGCGGGCGGCCGCCGTCACCGAGGGCCGGCTCTTCCGGCCCGTCACCAAGGGCGGCCACCGGATCGGCGCCGGGATCCGGGACGAAAAGGTGGTCTGGCGGCTGGGCGTGCGCTACGCGCAGGACACGCAACTCGGCCGGCTCGCGCCCCACGACCTGCGCCGCACCTGCGCCAAGCTCTGCCGGCGCGCCGGGGGCGACTTGGAACAGATCCAGCTGCTGCTCGGCCACGCGTCGGTGCAGACCACCGAGCGCTACCTGGGGACCGAGCAGAACCTGGTTGCCGCAGTGAACGATGGATTGGGACTCGACCTGGGGTGAGCTAACTACTCGGCGTTCTCTTCGAGCCACTCGGCAAGCTTGCGCTGCAGCTCTTCCTTGCTGGGGAGGTAGAGCTGGTATTCGCGGGCGTGGATGTTCGCGTCCTTGGGCAGCGTGATTTTGACCAACGCCTTGTTCTGCTTCTTGCAAAGCACGATGCCGATCGTGGAGTTCTCACCCTCAGCTTTCACAAAGCGGTCGAAATAGTTCACGTACATCTGCATCTGCCCGAGGTCCTGATGGGATAGTTTGCCGATCTTCAGGTCTATTAGCACGTAGCACCGAAGCAGGCGGTTGTAGAGCACGAGATCGACAAAGAAGTGCTCCTCATCGAAGGTGAAGCGCTTCTGCCGCGCCTCGAACAGGAACCCCTTTCCAAGCTCCAGGAGAAAGCGCTCGACGTGCGTGACGATAGCCGATTCGAGATCACTCTCGGAATAGCTTGCCTTTTCGCCCAAACCGAGGAACTCCAGGACATATGGTTCTTTGAGCAGGTGTTCGGGCCGGGAAACCTGGTGCCCTTGTCTGATAGCCTCCGGACCTCCTGCGGATCTCGGCTCAGTGCAAGCCGCTCGAAGAGCCCGCTGTTGTACTGCCGCTTCAGCTCCCTTAGCGGCCAGCCCTGCTGAGCCTCCATCTCATAGAAGCTCCGCTCTTGGTCGTTCATGCCCAGCAGCAACACATAGTGAGACCAGCTGAGAACGAACGGCGAAGCGCTCGAGGGTAGGAGGCTTTCCCCAGGCGTTGTCTGGGATGTCAGAGGCAGAGAAGTCGCCCCAATTCCATCAGAAATCCCAGACGGTGTCTGGGATTTCTGGCCGACTCGCTCCCGATATGTGAGATAGAACCGGCGCATATACTCAAGATTGCTGCGGGAAAAGCCGGAGCCAAAATCTGAAGTGAGCCGGTCGGAGAGGTCCCTGAGTAGTTCCTTGCCGTACTCAGCTCTGTTGACGCCATGCTGCTCTTGCTCCACGATGCGGCGTCCAATCTCGTAGTTCGTCTGAACCTGAAGCAGGTCTATGCCGCGTGAGACCGCCTGTCGAGCAGAGAGAATCAGGGCATGGACATCAGTATAGAGAGCAGAAGACGCGGACCGCCCTTTCATGGGCCAAGTATACGGGCGCGGGTGGACCGCGCGAAGCATAGCTCAGAAAAAATCATGCCGAACGGCTGTAGTGAAAAAGCGAGCCGATTTGCGAGCGCAACGACAATGCTATTTCTGGCAGGCGAGAATAAAGGCAGGAAGGCTGATGCATGTCTCTTCGTTCCACTCTCGGCTTTGACACAAGTGCCGTTAATCGAATTCTGAAGGAGCCAAATCCCGAGTTCATCATTAGCGCCATTCGAGCGGGACATACAAGCCTCATTCCAGAAATGTGCGTAAGCGAGGTCCTGGCGACGCACGATCCTGTCCTAAGATTGCTTTCTCTGTGCGCACAGCTGCTAAGCGCAGGTGTTTGCTCACATCCGGCGCATTGGATTGTGGATCTGCACGTTCGTCATTTCCATGACGACCCTGGTCGTTACGAATGGTGGAACGTTCCCGTCCGTTCACCGAGTATTGAAGTTGAAGTTTCGCAAGGCACCTTCGCCAGAGACGAAGAATCAGTAAAGCGGCAACGCGAGGAACAGGCACAGCTGACAGCCGAATTTGAACGGCTATTTACACGGCCGGAACACCTTGACGCGAGACCCCGAACTTTTTTCCGAGTGGATGGTTCTGAGTCAGAGACCGGGTGGATCTCTATGGAACACTGCTCGCCTCTTCTATGAGGCAGCGTTTGCTCAAACCGCAACAGGAGATGTCAACACACCTTTGCGGGCCATGCCTGACGAGGCACACCTGCGGAGATTCTTGAATGCCTGTCCTCCAGTGCGTGCGTTTGTACATGCCTTTGAGCTCACTTTGTATGACCGCTGTATAAAGCCGGATAGAACTCCCGCATACAAGGCAGGACGCAACGATCAGATGTCTGCAGTGTTCCTGCCTTATTGTGATCGATTTCTTGCAAACGATGTAGCCCAGCAAAAAGGCTTTAAGGAGATTGCAGTTTCTACAGGTATAAGCACCAGAGTGGAATTGTTGCCGGACTTTTATAGCAGTCACTTCATTAATGTAACTAGCCCTGTTGCCAACGGCTTAGAAGCGAACTACCAGAGTACGTAGGTATTGCCAAAGTAGTCAGCGCCTTCACCGCCTCGGCAAAAGGCGCGGCATACACCTCGTGGAGCGCCTGCGGGTCCACCTTTACGTTGTAGGCGTCCGTGTCGTAGGCAAGGTAGTGCTTGGCCTGCGCCATGACGCCCTGCGCTTGCGCGCCGCGCACCTCAGCCGCGCCCATTTGCCCGGTCAGATAGGAGTCCTCGCCGAAGGTGTTGTAGGCGCGCGCGAAGGTGAGGTCGCGGTCAATGTTGATGAAGGGCTGGAGCACCACGTCGATGCCGAGCGAGCGCGCTTCGCGCCCGATCACCGCGCCGTTCTGCTCGGCCGCCTCCCGGCTCCAAGTGGCCGCCACGCCCATGGTGGCGGTCTCCGCTTGGGCCGGCACGCGCGTCAGCAGGCCCGGCGGTCCGTCGGCCATACGCAGCGGGGGTACGCCCAAGCGCGGCACCCCGGGCAGGAAGCCGGCCTGGCCCTGGTTGGTGTCCGCGGGCTCGACCGCGCCCCGGATCAGGTTCATCTTGTCTTCGAGCGACATCTGGGAGAGCAGCTTGTCGATCCTCGCCTCATCCGCCCGCTCGGCGGGTACAGCTTGGCATGGAGCACGGCTGGAAGCAGGAGGAAAGCAAGGGCGGCCGACGGCGACATGGTACGGAAAAGTGAATGCAAGGGCGACATGATTGACTCCATGGATTTCCGTTGAGACCTGGATTGGGCGAAGCAACTGCAGTGTTGGCGCACTCTGTCTAGGCGCGTGATTGCACTTAAGATCCTCTTCCTGAAAAGCCGCCCGCTCCGCCTGGCGTTTTCTGTGGGAGCTTGCTAACCGCCGGCAGGCGCTGGCATTCCATCATCTTTGAAAGCAGGCGAAGCAGCACGGTCTGTTCCGCGTCGCTGAGACGCTGAAGAAGAGTTTGGCTTGCTGACAGGCGGGAGTCATAGAACTGTTTGTCCAGTTTTTGCCCATCTCACTCAGCTCGATTTGCACGATACGGCGATCTGTTTCGGAACGAAAGCGAAAAACGAGCTTATTCTCGACCAGGCGATTCTCTAAATGCGTAGCCGTGCTGATTGGAATACCCATGCCTTTCGCGAGATCGGACATTAGGCAGGGGGAATTGTGTCCAAGCCAAAGCAGGGCTCGCCCGTCTTGCGGCGATATCGGAGCGGCTTGTTCGAGATCGCTGGTCCATGGCTTCCTTCCACGCCGCATGTACAGAACAAGCACGGAATCTCAGAATCGTGCTTCTGCCGGGCAGCGCTTGTTGCTGAACTTCAGCAGAGCGCGTTTCGCGCCCTGGCCGGCCTGATCCCAATCGGCTGCTCCGTAGCCGGGATTACGGCCTGGCCGTGCGGTGGTAGTGCAAACTACAGCCTTCAACGCCCGCGAACAATCTCGATGATCGCATGGAGGCTCCCGTCCTCAAGTTTTGTTCCGCTTTGGCTCAGCCGGTTCGCGGAGTTGTCCCAGTGCAAGGCCGCGGTTTGGAACCCGCCTTGCTCATAGGCATACGTGGTGCCGTCATCGGTGTACAGGGTGAAGTCCGCATCCGCGCCGGGGTACACCTTCACCTGTGCGAGCGCCTGCTTCTCATGCGTGCTTTCAACCGGTTTGCCGATGGGCAGGATTGACCCCGCGCGTACAAAAAGCGGGATCTGGTCGATGGGCGCCTGCACGGGGACGGTCTGCCCGCCGGGCAGCTTTTCGTCCGTCCAGTAGTTGTACCAGTCCGTGCCCGCGGGCAGGTAAACGTCGCGCGCGGTCCGGCCCTGCTGCAGCACCGGCGCGACCAGCAGCGAGGGGCCGAACATATACTCGCTCACCGCCGCATCCCCGCTCAGCACATGTTCGTCGCGCGGGAAGTCCATCCAAAGCGCGCGCATCATCGGCGCGCCGGTTTGGTGGTTTTGCCAGCCGAGCGAGTACAGGTACGGCAGCATGCTGTAGCGCAGGCGCAGGAACTTTTCCAGAATCGGCTCGGCTTGAGGGCCGTAACTCCACACTTCATTCGCCTCGCGCGTGCCGTGGGTGCGCATGGTGGGCGTAAACGCGCCGAACTCGAACCAGCGGACATACAGCTCCGGGTAGTCGTCGTTATGGCCCACCACCGCGCGCGCGCCCTCTGGTGAGATCAGCGGCGGGCGCGCCGGGGTGTGCTGTTGCGGCAGGTACTGCCAGCCGCCGATGTCATCGCCCACATACGGAATGCCCGAAGCGGCATCGTTCAGCAGCGTCGGCACTTGGCGGCGCAGTGTGTCCCAGGTAGGCGAGACGTCGGAGGTCCACACCATCGCGCCGTTGCGCTGCACGCCCGTGTAGGCGTCCCGCGAAAGCACCAGGGCGCGCTTGCCGCCGTTGTCGCGGCGCACCCCGTCGTAGATCGCTCCGGTATGGAAGAGCGGATACACATTCGAGACTGCGGCACCGGGCCCGGCGTGGAGGTAAGCGCCGTCGGGCGGCAGGTCGGGCTCTGTCTCATCAGCCCAGAAGTAGTCAAAGCCCTTCGCCTGGATGTTGTTGCGGACCAGGTTCCACCACCAGCGCGCGGCCTCGGGGTTGGTGGTGTCGATATCGGAACCGGCCTTATCGTAGGGCAGTCCGTTGACCGGCGCGCCGGGCGCGGGCACATCGGCCGCGGCGGGCTGCCCGGGCGCGAACTGCTCAAACCAGCCGTGTTTCAAGATCTCATCGTAGTAGCGGGAGCCGGGCTCGAAGCGCGGCCACACCGAGATCATGGTTTCGATGTTCTCCGCGTGCAGCTCCTGGTTCATCGTAGCCGGGTCGGGCCAAAGCTGCGGGTCAAAGTCATACTGGCCCATTTTGGTGTAGTAGAACCAGTCCACCACGAGCATGTCGAGCGGCAGGTGGCGCTCGCGGTAGCCCTTGGCCACTGCCAGCACCTCGGCCTGCGAGCGGTAGCGTTGCTTGCACTGAATGAACCCGTACGCCGCCTTGGGCAGCATGGGCGCGGCTCCGGTGAGCAGCCGGTAGCCTGCATAGATCTCGTCCGCCGTGCCGCCGGCGATCACAAAAAAGCTCACGCGCTTGCCCAGCTCCGAGGTCCACTTCGTCACGCCGTCAAAGCCGGGCGCAACCACGGTCGAGGACGAGTTATCCCACAACAAGCCGTAGCCCTTGTTGGTGACGGCAAACGGGACGCACCAGCTCGGCGAGGCGGGGGCCAGGTAATCGGCCACGCAGCGCACCGGCCGCGCGCGGTGGTCCAGGGCACCTTCCTGGTTTTGGCCCAGGCCGTAGTAGTGTTCGTCGTCCGGCGAGCGGAAGGTCGCGCCGACCGTGTACAGCGGCAAGTCCTTGGGCAGGATGCCGCGCGCGTGCTTCAGCGTGTCGTCCTTTTGGTTCAGCTCGGCCATTTCCCAGCCTTCCATGTCGAGCAGCTCCGCACCGCCCGGCACCGTGACGCGGATGTGCGCGCCGGGAGTGGAGCCGGAAAAGAACTTGGCTGTGTCGGGCAGTTTGCGGTCGGGGTCGGGCTTGTACGCCGGGGCCACGGACACGGACATGCGGGGGCTGGTGTAGCTCTCGGAGCCCTCCCAATCATAAAAAAAATTACAGCCGCCGCCTGCGGGCTCCGCGACGAAGCCGAAGCCCGGGCCGCTTTCCGCCTGCGCGCGGTCCAAGCTCAAGGTGATGCGCACGATGTTGGGCGCATACGGCTCCACAGTGATGAACTGCCCGTTGCGCTCCAGCGCGGGGTACGGCGAGGTGTGCTGCGCGAAGCAGAATACCCCGGCAAAGCTGGATAGGAGGCAAACAGCAGCGGTACGGTTCACTTCGGCTCCAAAACTAAATCGGCTCCCACCATACAGCACTGGGCAGCCATTGGCGAAGTTCCGGCTTGACAAGCGATGGACCGCCCGGCGAGGCTCATCGGGCAAATCCGAAAGCTGATCAAACCCACAATGATCCTCAACCGCGACTTACTCGCGACTCGCTTGAGTCGATGCCTGCACGGCCTGTCTTTGTTTTTCACCTTGAACCTAATCTTCCCTGTGTACTCGGCCGGCCAAGCGCTCGTGCTTTTCCGTGATCCCAGGCTGTCTGCGGACGCCAGGATCACAGACCTGCTGTCCCGCATGACGATTGAGGAAAAGATCGGCTGCCTCGGCACGGACACCTCGATCGCCCGCTTGGGGGTGAAAAGTTTTGGAAGCTCCGAAGGCATTCATGGCGTGGTGCAGCGCGAGAACGAGCAGCGGCATCGTGAGGCGATCACGACGACGCAGTTTCCCCAACCGCCGGGCATGGGGGAAACCTGGGACCCGGCGCTGGTGCGCCAGGCAGGTGCTGTCGAGGGCGCGGAGGGCCGCTACATTTCCGACACGTCCAAATACGGCCGGCAGACGTTGATGCTGTGGGGACCGCAGGCCGACCTGGCGCGCGACCCGCGCTGGGGGCGCAGCGAAGAGGTGTACGGCGAAGATCCATTTTTTAACGGCACCATGGTTGTGAACTTCATTCACGGCCTGCAGGGCGACGACCCGAACCGCTGGCAGGCGGCTTCGCTGCTCAAGCATTTTTTGGCCAACAGCAACGAAGACCACCGCACGAAATCGAACTCGGTTTTCGACGAGCGCTTGTTCTGGGAGTACTACTCCGTTCCATTCCGGATGGGATTTCTTGAGGGCGGGGCCAAGGGCGTTATGGCGAGCTACAACGCCTGGAACGGCACGCCCATGGCCGTCAATCCAATCTTGAAAAGCATTGTGGAGGACCGCTGGGGCGTTGACGTGCTGTCGAGCGACGGCGGAGCTGTGAAGCTGCTGTGGACCGATCACAAGCGGTTCCCGGATCAGAAAGCCGCGGTGATCGCCTGCCTCCATGCGGGCATCAATCAGTTCCTCGACACGTACAAGGACGAGACCGCGGCGGCTGTGAAAGAAGGCTCAGTCAGCGAAGCGGAGATTGACGGCCTGCTGCGGCGCAAGTTTGTGATTTCGCTCAAGCTGGGTTTGCTGGACCCCGCGCCCGCACCGCCGGCTGATCAAACGGAGCCATGGAACACAGAAAAGGATCATGCGGTTTCCGAGCGGATGGCGCTCGAGTCCGTCGTGCTCTTGAAAAATCAGAACCACACGCTTCCGCTCGAAAAATCCGCGCTGAAATCCATCGCGGTGATTGGGCCGTTGGCCGATTCCGTTCACTGGGACTGGTACGGCGGCTATCCGCCCCACGCAGTTACGCCATTAGAAGGAATCAAGGCGGCCGTGGGGCCCGGCGTCAAAGTGAACTACGCGTCGAGCGAGCTGGGCCAGGCTGCGCTGATCGCTGCGCGCAACTCCGATGCGGCGGTTGTGGTCGTAGGCAACGACCCGACCTGCGGCCCCGACATGGCCAAAGACTGGCACGATACGGTGGACGGCGGCGGTACCATTGCCTGCACTGTGCCGAGCGACGGGCGTGAGGGCCGCGATCGCGAATCGCTCACCTTGGAACAAGAACAGCTTGTGAAGCAGGTCTACGCAGTCAACCCGAAGACCATCGTGATCCTGATTTCCAGCTTCCCGTACACCATCGGCTGGAGCCAGAAGCATGTCCCCGCGATTCTGCACATGGCGCATGCCTCGGAGGACGAAGGCACAGCCGTTGCCAAGGTGCTGTTCGGCGAGTACAACCCCGCCGGACGCCTGGTGACTACGTGGCCCATGTCGATCGACCAGCTGCCGCCCATGCTGGACTACAACATCCGCGACGGCCGCACGTACATGTACTTCAAGGGCAAGCCGCTGTATGCGTTCGGCTACGGCCTCAGTTACACCGCTTTCCGCTACGACCGCCTCCGGGTAGACCGCGACCTGCTCGAAGCAGGCGGGGAGGTCGCGGTGACCGTGGAGGTGACCAACACCGGCGCACGGGACGGAGACGAAGTGGTGCAGCTGTATGTCGCCCACCAAGGGTCCGCCGTGCCGCGTCCGCTTGAGGAGCTGAAAGGGTTCGCGCGGGTGCACGTTCCCGCCGGGCGCACGATGCCCGTGACGGTTACCCTCCACGCGGACGATCTTCGCTACTGGAATATAACCCGCAAGCAGTGGAGCCTCGAACCGGACAGAGTCGAGCTGCGGGTGGCCGCTGCTTCGGACGACATCCGTCTCCGCCGAACCATTTCCATACAGCCGTAGTGTGGGCCGGGGAGTGATCGTCCGCTTTCTGAGTGAAACCTGAAGCAGGGCATCTGCCGCATGCCCGGCAGGCGGCTCAGGCGTGGGCGGCTGCGCGCCGTAAGTGCCTGCTGTTTCTGGACATCTCCGAAACAGGGCACCCCTTTTTTAGGGAACCCGAAAGTAACTTGACAACCGAGCCGACGACGCTCTACATACTTTCGAGGCTGCCGTCGGTTCCAGCCGCCGAGGATCTTGATGCGGCCGCCGGTTCTCCGGCGTGCTCACCTTTCGGCAGGGCGAAAAGAGCAGAATGAGTCGCAAAGCATTTTTTTGCAGTTTTTGAGGAGGCTTCATCATGGCTGTACCGCACCACCGCTCCGTCTTTCTCCGCTCGAAGCGCGCACGCGCCGCGTCGCAAACCGCTGCCCTTTCAGCGATGCTGGCCGCCTCCTGCGTGCTGCACGGGCAAGGCACTACGGCGACGCTGAACGGCACCGTCACCGACCCGGGCGGAGCCGTCATTCCCAATGCCGCCGTCACCCTCCGCAACACCGCCAACGGCGATGTCCGCGCAGGCACGAGCAACGGCTCCGGAGATTTCAGCTTTTCCGCCGTGCCGGTCGGCGATTATGAGATCAGCGTCATGACGCCCGGCTTTCAGCAGTTCAAGGAAGGCGGTATTCACCTGGATCCGGGCGACCAGCGCAGCCTTCGTGAGCTGCAGCTTGTCCCGGGCTCGGAGGCTACCCAGGTCGAGGTCAAGGAAGCCACCAATGCGATCACGCTCGATTCGGGCGAGCAAAGCTCCCTGATCTCGTCCGAGGACATCCGCCATCTCTCCGTGGAAGGCCGGGACGTGACGGAACTGTTGAAGATCCTGCCCGGCTTTGCGATCACCGGTTCAGCCGGCGGCGGCCTGAATGCCGCTTACGATCCGTCGCAGGTCACGGTAGGGGGCGCGCTTGGCGCGTATTCCGGCGTAGGCAACAATGTCAACAGCACCGCGATCCTGTCCGACGGCGCGGACGTTACCGATCCCGGCAACTTCGGCTCCGCGTTCCAGAACATTAATTACGATCAGGTGGCCGAAGTCAAGGTGCAGACTGCCAGTTTCACCGCCGACGAGGCGCGCGGTCCGGTTGTGATCAATGCTGTCGGCATCTCGGGCGGTGACCGCTTCCACGGCTCGCTGTACACCTACGCCCGAACCTACCAGGTGGACTCGGCCGATTGGCTGGCAAACTACACGGGCACCGGCAAGCCTCCGGACCGGCAGGTCTACCCGGGCTTTACGTTCGGCGGACCTATCCTCGTGCCTCATCTGGACTTTAATAAAAACAAGCGGCTTACGTTCTTTGTCGGCGCGGAGCAGTACGCGCAGCGCAACACCTACGCGTACGGCAGCGCGGGAAGCGCGATCCTGAGCGCGCTGGTGCCGACCGCTGCGATGCGCAACGGCGATTTCAGCCAAGCGCAGCTCAACCAGTATCTCGGCAATGAAATCTCGAGCGGCACCTATGCGAACATCGCATCTGTTCCCGTGACAGGACGGGCCGGCCAGCCGCTGGTCAACGGACAAATCACCAACATCGACCCGCAAACCCAGGCGCTCATCAACACCCTGCCGCTGCCGAACGAGCCGAGCGCCAACGGCTTCAACTACACAACCACGAATCTGATCGACAATAACTTGTGGCAGGCCCGCGGCCGCATCGACTATGCCGCGAACGACAAGAATAAGTTGTTCATCCTATACAGCAAAGAAGCCGGCAAGCAGGGTGTGCCGCAGGTGCAGTACTACTCGCCGCGCGGCAACCTCGGCGGGGTCAACATCCCGGGCGGCGGTTTGTTGAGCACGATCAATTCGGAGATCGGCTCGCTGAACTACACAGCCGTCATTTCCCCGACGGTCACCAACGAAGCCTACATCGCCGGTGCGTACCTGCTTCAGAACTTTGTTCCGAGGAATTTCGCGGCCACCACCGCGAACGGCGCTTACACCACCCCCGGCCTCTTCAACAATGGCTCACGGGCTATCCCTGAGTTCCAGGACTACGGAAACGACGGATTGCCCTTGAACCTGGAAACGGACGGCAGCTTCGGCGGCATCTACGCCACCAAGTTCGTCCGTACCGGGGGCGACAACCTGACCAAGGTCATCGGCAAGCACACCTTCCGGATCGGTGTTTTCGGCCAGCTCGACACGAATAAGCAGGTCACCAGCTTCCTGGCGACAAATGGTGCCATTCAACTGTATTTCTTCCCGGAAACCATCAATGATCCCGTGCAGGGCACGGTGCACTACACCGGCGCAGTTGGGAGCGGCAACGGCGGCAATTACCTGGCGAACTTTCTTGAGGGCGGGGTTGGCCAATACAATCAGACAAACCTGGCGCCGACCCCGAATCTTTACTTTTGGAACATTGACGGCTACATCCAGGATCACTTCCGCCTCACGCCGCACCTGACTGTGGATTACGGGGTCCGCTTCGACCACCTTTCGCCCTGGTCGGATGCACATAAGCTCGGCCTTCCTGTATGGGATCCAGCAGCATATGCCAGCCGCAGCAATCCAATCCTGCCCGGCATCGAGTGGCACGCCATCAACCCGAGTGTTCCGTTGAGCGGCGTACCCGCACGGTGGGCGTATACCGAGCCGCGCGTCGGCTTCGCTTGGGACGCCTACGGCACCGGGCGGACCGTGGTGCGCGCCGGCTTTGGGATTTACCGCTCGCATGACTCCTCGAATGACGTTACCGCGGGCATTTCCACGGTGGACGGGGAGCGCAGTGCGTCGGTCAACAACATCCTGCTGTCCTCCGTGAGCTCGCAGGCCGCAGCCGCGACCAGCAGCACCGGTTTTGTCCAGAGCACGAGCGCGAGCGCGCTGCTGGCGGGCGACGACCAGATGCCGCAGGTGTTCACCTACAATGCCGCGGTCGACCAGAAAGTACTCTTCAACTCTTTCTTTGAGATCGCCTATGTCGGCAACCGCGCGGAGCACATCCTCAACGATGGCTCCGGGAATACCGTTGAGCTGAACAATATCAATGCCCTGCCGATCGGCGCGCTGTTCCGCCCGAACCCGATCACGGGCATCACGCTGCCCTTGCTGCCGCCGAACGGCTCCATCAACAACGGCAACAGCGCGAACAGCATCACCAATCTTTCCTCTAATCAGATCGACCAGTACCGCCCATATCCGCTCTACCACACGCTGAGCATCTCGCAGCATAATGCCTACTCCAATTACAACTCCCTCCAGGTGCAATGGAACAAGCAGCAAGGGCGCGCGACGTACGGCGTCAACTACACCTTTTCAAAGGTGCTGGGTGTGCTCGGCGGCGGTCCGCAGGGCGAGGGAGACGGCCTGCCCGTCGACCCGTTCAATTACCGCGATAGCTACCAGCCGCTTTCTTTTGACCGGACGCATATCTTCAACGCGATCTACTCCTATACGGTCGGCAAGGTCATCGCCAATAAGTTTGTCGGCGGCGTGACGAACGGCTGGCTCATCTCCGGCATTACCAACATCCAGAGCGGCGTCAATCTGGTAGCACAGGGCAACCAGCCAAATTTCAACCTGCAAGGAAACCTGGCGGTTCTGTCCCCCACCGGCCAGCCGACCACCCTGGGGATCAACTCCACCAACTTCCTCGGTACGCCCGACGTGCTGCTGCAGCCGATCGTACGCGGCAATCCCGCCATCCATACCGCCCCGAGCCAATACGTGAACGCCGCCGCGTTCTCATTGCCGCAGATCGGAGAACAGGGAACGCTGCGGCTCCCTTACGTACATGGTCCGGCTTTCACCGACACTGACCTGACCGCAGCGAAGAACTTTCCTATCCACGAGAGCCAAAGCGTGCAGCTCCGGTTTGCCGCTTTCAATTTCATCAACCACGCCAACAGTACATTTACAACCTCCGTGCAGCCGAATGCGCTGGTGTTGAACTACAACAACGGCACCGCGACCGCGGCCACCTCCGCGCAGCCGCTCAGCACCGCGATCGCTTCCGCTCCGCAGACCAACACCTTCGGCGCGGCGCCTTTGCGGACCGGCCGCCGCATTGCGGAATTTTCTGTTAAATACAGCTTTTAAGCAAAGCCGCCTGCCGCCCCGAAGCGTCCGGCGGCTTTTGATCGCGCACGTACTGCACCACTTTTCAGGAGGTTCCTAGCGTGCCCACATCACTGTTTTCGTCGCTTTTGGCTCCGCATACCCGGATCACCGGAGCGCAGCTTGCCACCGAAGAAGGAATTTTAGCGCTGGGCCGGAATCTCCAAGCCCTCACCCGCCGACGCTTTTTCTCAACCCTCGCCGCCGCCGGAGCGGTTGCTGCCGCAGGTGGAGTGCTCAGTGGCGAACGCGCCGAAGCGCAAACCGCAGGGCCCTCCATTGTCGACGTACTAAACTTCGCCTTGAACTTCGAGTTCTTGGAGGCGGAGTTTTACTCCTATGGCTCGACCGGCATTTCACTCGCGGCCAACGTCGCCGCAAGCAATGCCGCCACCACCGCAGGAAGAACACCTTTGATTGCGAGCCCGCCGACGATTACCGCCAGCAATGTCGTCAACCCACCGAACGTTACCCTGACAGGCAATCAGCAGACAATTACCGCAGCCCTCTTGCAGGACGAAGCCCACCACATTGCCGGCCTGCAACAGGCCGTCATCGGCCTGGGCGGAACTCCAATAACCGAGCCGACCATCGACTTCAGCGCGGGCGGCACCATCCCGGCCATCACCACCAATACTGCGTATTTCGCGGCGTCGCGCCAGTTCACCGCACTCGGCAACAGCGCCTATGCCGGCGCCGCGGCCAGTTTGGTCAGCAATGCCGATATCCTCCAAACGGCTTCGCAAATCCTGGGTGCGGAGGCTCAGCACCTTGGCGCGGTCAACTACCTGTGCATCACGCTCGGCATCACCACGCCCGTGCCCGACGCGCAGATTGACGCGCAGGACGTGCCTCCGAACAGCATTACGTCCGGAACGGTTCCGGCGATCTTCACCATTACTCCTCTGTCCGCGACGGCACCGGCCGTGGGCATCGCGCGCACCCCACAGCAGGTGCTCGGCGTCGCTTATGGGGTATCCACGCCTGCGACGACGACCCCGGCCGCGGGCACCGCCAGGGGAGGCTTTTTCCCGTCCGGAGTGAACGGCAATGTCACCTCTACCTAGACCGGGCGCATACCGGCCGAACCACCACACCTGAATCTATTTGGAGGCATTCCATGCTGGAAAGCAATACCGCACTGTTTACGCCGGAGGAAAGCGCCGCCGCCGGCATGGGCCGGTCCGGGCGCTTGAACCGGCGCGGGTTCCTGGCCCAAGCCGGCGTAGCCGCGGGCACCCTTGGGCTGGCCGGCTGCAGCGAGGGCAGCCAAACCGGTGTTACCGTCCCGCCGGTAGCTGGCACTTCGCCTTCCGTCGAAGACATCCTGAACTTCGCACTGAATTTGGAGTACCTGGAAGCGACCTTCTACCTGACAATCACGACCGGCACCGGCCTGCCGGCTTCGGCCGTCGGAGCAAGTCCCGGCGCGGTAACCGGCGGCCAAGGGCAGGTCACCTTCACCGATCCGGGCGTACAAGTGCTGGCCAACCAGCTTGCCGCCGACGAGGCGGCGCACGTGCAATTCCTGCGCGCCACCATGCAATCGCTCGGCCTGACACCGGTCGACCTGCCTGCCCTCAACCTGACCGGCGGAACCAACACGCCGGTCACCACTGACGCCCAGTTCCTCGCGCTGGCCAGGCGGCTCGAAACTACTGGCGTCAGCGCTTACGAGGGTGCGATCGCTGGCTTGGTTTCAAACACGGCGGCGCTCACCTATGCCGCGCAAATCCACGACACCGAAGGCCAGCACGAAGGCATCCTGCGCCAGTACTGCATTGCCAACCAGGTAGCTTCAGCCGCCGTGGACTCGGGCGACCTCCCGCCCTATGCGGCTCCGTCGGGCAGCACACCCGCGGCCGTCACCACTTTCAATACGGGCGCGGCTACCGGCCTGAACACGACCCGCAATACCTCGCAAGTGTTGATGATCGTCTACAACAGCACCGGAGCCGGGGTGACCTTCGGCGGCTTTTTCCCGAACGGGGTCAACGGCAATATCAGGAGCACCTAGCCTTCTTTTGAAGTGATCCATAAGGCTAGAAGCTGCACGCGAACCGGCAAACCCGACCGCACTCCGAAGCTGTGTGCTTTGAACCGAATTCTCTGGTGCAAGCGAGACGCTGAGAGCACCGTACGCCAAAATGAGGCGGTCACTCTCTCAGAAACGAACCCGTAGCCCGCATTGCACGATGCGGACTACAGGGAGCTGTCGGCGCGGGGTTCGGCCCTGGTGCGGGGAGGGGCTTTAAAAGCAGGCTTGCGGGTGCCGCGCGCCGGCAGCGGCTGGTCCAAGCCGCCCGGAAAAGGCGCGAGCCGCTGCTCCGGCAGGGGTGCGCGGGTGGAGCGGTG
>CAXTSB010000081.1:0-15286 GCA_964246845.1 uncultured Acidobacteriaceae bacterium | reverse complement strand
GTCCAGCAGCCCGCGCCGCCGCAGTAGACTGTTCCTGAACGGGCGGCGTTATGGCGGACTTTGATCGGATTACAAAAAATCCCGAGGTGATGGAAGGCAAGGCCTGTATCCGCGGGATGCGGGTGACGGTAGGGATGATCGTGGGGCAGATCAGCGCGGGTCACAGCGTTGATGAACTCCTCGCTGATTACCCTTATTTGGAGCGCGAAGATGTCTACGAGGCTTTGCGCTATGCTTCGTGGCTGGCTTCGGAGCGTGAGATTACTCTAACTTCGGCATGAGACTCGTGGTGGACATGAATTTGTCTCCACGCTGGGCTGAGCTTCTTGCTTCCCAGGGCATCCCAGCCGTGCACTGGGCGAGCATCGGTAGGGCAGATGCCGCTGACGGCGAGATCATGCGGTACGCGCGCTCGCATTTCGCAGCAGTGCTTACAAATGATCTGGACTTCGGCATACACCTGGCTCTTACCCGAAGAAGTCGGCCCAGTGTTGTCCAGTTAAGATTTCCTGATCTTGAACCGAATATCATCGGACGGCATATTACTTCTGAATTACACCGGCTCGCTCCAGAGATCGATCGCGGTGCCCTGGTCACAATGGATGAGCAGCGTACGCGTTTGCGTACGCTGCCTTTCGGCAAGCAGAGCTAGCGCAGCCGCACCGTCGCGCCTTTGAACCACCCTTGGCACACCGTCCCGCGCACGAGCTTGCCCGCGAAGCTCACCGCCTCGAACCCGGTCCGGAACACGTCATCGTCCGCGCAGCGCAGCGGGTTGACCCCGGTGATGCGGACTTGGCTGTACCCAAGCGATTCCAAAATGCGCTTGGCGGTTTTGGGCCGGGGCACCAGGTGCAGGTCCTCGACCACGAAAAAGAACGCAAACCAGCCCAGGATCGTGAAGAGGATCAGCCGCACGGCCAGCTTCGTGCGGAGCGGGTAAATGGGCTCGGCGGTGTTCAGGTCGTCGGTCATGGCTGCTCTTCGGTGCGGTCCGGCGGCGGTACAAGCTTCACGCCGTCTCCGCCCGGTTCTTCTTCCCGCAGCTCGGGCCGGGTTTGCATCACCTCAATGACATGCCGGCTGCTCGGCCGCGCAAGAGCGTTCAGCTCATGGAGGGACGAGCCGATGCCGCTCCCGTAGCGCCGCCCTCGGCCGCTGCTGAGGAAGCCGCCTTTGCTGAAGCTTGCCGCGGTGATCCAAAGCAGGGCCACGCAGATGCCCAGCATGAGAAGGGAAATCACCGCTCCGCCACCCCATCCAGCAGCGCGTAAAACTCCGGAAACGAGATCCCCGCCGCCTCCGCACCGTGTACCACTGTTTCACCCTCGGCCCGGAGCGCCGCGACGGAAAACGCCATCGCGATGCGGTGATCGCCGCCCGCGTCGATCTCCGCTCCGTGCAGGGTTTGCCCGCCGGGGATGTCGAGCCCGTCCTCGAACTCCTCGACCTCGGCCCCCATCGCGCGCAGGTTCTGGGCGACGAGCGCGATCCGGTCCGACTCCTTCACGCGCAGCTCCTTCGCGTCGCGGATGCGGATGCCCTGTTCGGTGTAGGGAGCAATGGCCGCGAGCACGGGCAGTTCGTCGATGAGCTGCGCCGCGAGCGCGCCCTTGATCGTCGCGCCTTTCATGCCGTCCTCGGGCGCGTGCATCTGCACCGTACCGACCAGCTCGCCTGCTTTTTCCTCCAGGTTGAGCACCTGCAAGCGCCCGCCCAGCCCAGCCAGCACATCGAGCAGGGAAGCCCGGGTCGGATTCATACTGAGCGAGTCGAATACCAGGGACGAACCGGGAAAGAGCAGCGTCGCGCAAAGGAAAAACGCCGCCGAGCTCATGTCACCCGGCACGGTCGCGTCTGTCCCCGTCAATTTTTGGCCGCCCTCAATTGTGACGCTCAGGAGGTCGCGCTCCAGCCGCGCCCCGAACGCCTGCAGCGCAAGCTCGGAGTGGTCGCGGGTCCGCACAGTTTCGCGCACGACCGTCTGCCCGGAGGCTTGCAGGCCCGCGAACAGCACCGCCGTCTTCACCTGGGCGCTCGGGGTGGGCGTCGCGTACTCGATGCCTCGGAGCGGACGCCCCTCGACCACCATCGGCGCATGCCCGTCTTCGAGCGAAACCGCGCCGCCCATGGCCAAAAGCGGCTTGCGCACCCGCTCCATGGGCCGCTTGGTCAGGGAAGCGTCCCCCACCAGCGTGAACCGGCCCTCCTGCGCGGCCAAAAGCCCCGCAAGCATACGCATGGTCGAACCGGAGTTCCCGCAGTCGAGCGGCCCGAACGGCTCACGCAGGCGCCCGCCCGCGCCGGTAATCTCGACCTTGCCGTCGACCTTGGCAACCAGCGCCCCGAGCGCCTCCATGCAGCCGAGGGAGCTCCACGGGTCCGCGCCGGTTGAGAAGTTCTCAATGCGCGAAACGCCTTCCGCAAAACCCGCCAGCAATGCGTACCGGTGCGAGATGCTCTTGTCCCCCGGCATCTGCACGCTGCCGCCGATGCTCCGCGCGGGGCGCACCGCCCGCGATTCTGTTCCATTCCCGCTCAATAGTCGCCGCCCCCGTCCCCATCCTAAACGGGGCAGGATCAGCGAACCTTGAGCACCACCACAGTTTCATCATCGAACCGCTCGGCCCCGCCTTGGAACTCGCCGACCGCCGCCAGGATCAGCTCTGCAAGCCAGCGCGCGCTCGCGCCCGGATGCGCCCGCACCAGGTCGGCCACGCGCTCCTGCCCCCACATCTCGCCCGCTTCGTTTTGCGCGTCGGTAAGCCCGTCGCTCATGAAGACGAGCGTATCGCCGGGCCGGGCAGCCACTGAAATCTCCTCGTATCGCACCTCCGGAAACAGCCCCAGCGGAAAACCTTCCGCCTTCACCAGGTCCACGGATCCGCCGCCCGGGCGCGAGCGGTAGAAGATGGGCTGCGAAGCCCCGGCATTCGCCACCTGCAAGGTCATGTTGGCGTCGTTCCACACCGCGTACAGCATGGTGACGTACTGCGCGGCGACGTGCCGCTCCTGGAGCGCATCGTTCAAGAGTGCGAGCATCTCCGCCGGGCCGGGCCGCGCCGCGCTCGCCGAGCGCATGATGCCGCTCACCAGCGCCGCGTACAGGGCCGCCGGGGCCGCCTTGCCGCTCACGTCTCCGACCGCGATGGCGGTGCGGTCCGCGTCGTAGCGCAGAAAATCGTACAGGTCGCCGCCGATGGTCCGCGCCGGCAGAAACATGGCCGCCAGCTGCGCGTGCTCGTGCCGCGGCGCGGTGGGCGGCAGGAGCCGCAGCTGCACCTCGCGCGCCATTTGCAGGTCCTGCTCCAACCGCTGCTCCTGCGCGTGGAGCTGTTGATATAACCGCGCGTTCTCAATGGATATAGCAATTTGCGAAGCCAGCGTCGTCAGCGCGCGCTCGTGGTCCTCGTTAAAGTAGTGGGCGCGCGTGTGTTCGAGGTCAAGCACGCCGATGGCCCGGCTTTTGTACACGAGCGGCACGATCAGCTCGGAGCGCGTTTCCCGGTTGCGCAGCTCGTAGCGCGGATCCTTGCGCACATCCGGCGCATGCACCAGGCGGCCTTCCTCCATGGCCAGGCCCACCAAGCCAGCATCCAGCGGCAAGCGGTCGGTTTGGTGCAGCACCTCGCCGAAGCGCGTCGAAAACCGGCTTTCCAGCACGCCCGCCGCGTCGTCCGCGATCCAAACGGTGAAGAACTGGAAATCCAGAAGGCGGTGGAGCAGCTCGCCGATGCGGGCGAACAGGCTTGGCAGGTCGAGGATGGAGGTGAACTCGCGCGCAATGTCGTTGAGCACGCGCAGGGTGCGCGCCTGCCGCGCCACCCGGGTGTAGAGCCGCGCATTCTCAATGGCCTGCGCGATGCGCGAGCCGGTTAGCGAAAGGAGGTTCAAGTGCTCCGGCCGGAAATAATTGAGCTGCTCGCTTTCAATGTCGATCACGCCGATCAAGCGGCCCTTGGCGATGAGCGGCACGGCGAGCTCGGAGCAGACCTGCGGGTTGACCTCGATGTAATCGGCGGAGCGCGCGACGTCGTTCACCAGCAGCGCTTGGCGTGTTTCAGCGACCTTGCCCACGATGCCTTGGCCCACGCGCAGGCGCACCCGCTCGGTTTCTGCTTCGTGCCCGGTTTGGAAGCGCATCCGGAGATCGCCGGTGCGGTCGTGCATGAGAAAGATCGCGAAGATTCGGTACGGTAAAACCGTGTTCACCAGTTCGGCGGTTTCACGCAGCAGCTTCGGCAGCTCGAGCGTTACACCGACGATGTCCGCCAATTTCCGGAGGAACTCGGTAGCGACAAGGGTTTGCGCCAGCGGCGGCGCGGGCGCGGCGCAGTCCGCGGGGGCAGGGATCAGTTGCTCGCCGGTGCTCAACCTGCCCTCCTCGGTCGGAAACGATGGTGCAAGCATACGCGCCCGTGGGCGGGATGTTACAGAAGGGCTCGGTAGCTTGCGAGGATCGCTACGGAGGCGCTCGCGCCGATGCGGTTCGCGCCCGCTTCAGCCATGGCGAGTGCATCGGCAAGCGAGCGGATGCCGCCCGAGGCTTTGACCCCGCACCGGCTGCCGACCGCGGCCCGCAGCAGCCGTATATCCTCAGCGGTCGCGCCGCCCGTCGCGAAGCCTGTGCTGGTTTTCACGAAATCCACGCCTCCATCGACACATAACTCGGCCGCGGTCCGCTTTTCCTCGTCGGTCAGCAGCGCGGTTTCCAGGATTACCTTGAGAATCGCGCCCTCGCCGTGTGCTGCTTCAGCCACCGCGCGAATGTCGTCCGCGACCGCCCGGTGCAGCCCGGACCGGAGCGCACCGACAGCCAACACCATGTCCAGGTCGCGCGCGCCTGCCTGTGCTGTGTGCTTGACTTCGGCGACCTTAGTCGCGGTCAGCGACGCCCCGAGCGGGAAGCCGAGCACGGTGCCGACCCGGACGCCGGTCCCTCGGAGCACGGCTACGGCTGTGGGCACCCAAAACGGGTTCACCATGGCACAGGCGAAGCTGTACTCGGCTGCCTCGGCGCAAAGCTGCCGCACCTGCGCTTCGGTCGCTTCCGGTTTGAGCAGGGTATGGTCGAGCGCGGCCGCGAGCGCCTCAGCAGTAGGGAATAGGCGAAGAGCCAGCGCTCGGTCGATCGGCGGCGCCCCGGCGGACGGTGCATCGTTATACATGCGGGTCGTGATGCGGGTCGTGATTCGGCTCCGGATTCGGCTCTGGGAGCAGGCGGATGTCGGGCAGGTTGCGATAGCGCTCCGCGTAGTCCATCCCGTAGCCCACTACAAAATGGTTGGGGATGCGGAAGCCGACGTAGTCGGCCTTGATCGGCTTGAGGCGGCGTTCGGGCTTGTCGAGCAGCGCGGCGATGCGGAGCGAGCGTGGATGGTGGCGCAGCAAGGTGGTGTGGAGAAAAGACAGCGTCAGGCCGGTGTCGAGAATATCCTCGACCAGGACCACGCTGCGTCCCTCGATCGATTCGTCGAGATCCTTGAGCAGGCGGACCTGGCCGCTCGAAGCAGTGCCCGCGCCGTAGGATTGCACCGCGACGAAGTCGAAGCTGGTATCGGCGCGCATGGAGCGGGCGAGGTCGGCGAGAAAGATGGCCGCACCTTTCAGCACGCCGACCAGCAGAACAGGCGCGTCCGCGTGTTCGCGCGAAATCCGCGCGCCCAACTCCGCGACCCGCTTGCGGATCTCCGCGGCCGTAAACAGAATGGGAAGCTCGTCCATGGCGTCTTCCTACTGTAGCGTTTTGCCTTTCTAGCGGCGTCTATAGTTTAGGAAACCCATGCTGCCCTACCTGCACCTCGGACCCATCTCGCTGCCCACCTTCGGCCTCATGCTTTCGCTGGCCGCTTTGTGCGCCGCTTGGCTGCTCGGGCGCAATCTGCGGCGGTTCGGGATCGACGCCGATGCGCTGAATATCATTCTGATCGCCACCTTTACCGGGGTGGTCGGGGCCAAGCTGTGGCATGTGCTCCAGGACCCGGCGGAGCTTGCCGCGCACCCGTCCGTACTGTTGGACCGCGCGGGCCTGGCTTGGTTCGGCGGGCTAGTGGGCGGGATCGGCGCGCTGCTTTGGCAGGCGCGCGGCGTGCACCTGCGGCCTTTCACCATGCTTGACCTGTGCGCGCCCTCGGCGGCGCTGGGCTACGGCGTGGGCCGCATCGGCTGCTTGACCTCGGGCGACGGCGACTACGGCATTCCTTCGAACCTGCCGTGGGCGATGAGCTTTCCGCATGGGCTCGACCCGACCGATGTGCGCGTCCACCCGACGCCTGCCTACGAGTTTCTCGCGGCCGTGCTGATCGCGGCTTGGCTGTGGAAGCGGAGCGCTCCGGCGGCCCGTCGGCTGCTGCACCCGGGTCGGATCACCGGCGAGTACCTGATCCTGAGCGGGGCGGCGCGCTTCCTGGTTGAGTTTATCCGCATCAACCCTCGGCTTTACTTCGGGTTGAGCAATGCGCAGGTCGCCAGCCTGGGAAGCGTGGTGTGCGGGGTCGGGCTGCTTCTTTATGCGCACCGGTCGGCGGCGGTCGAGCTCAGGCCTGAGGTCCCGGCCGCCGCCTAATCTTTCCCTCATCGTTTTCCCGATATGGGAATCGCACCGACGTAATGTGATTCATCTGCTCTCATCTGCCGATAACGGGTCTGCACGCTTCAACTTACCCCGGATCACCGCAGAGGAGATGCTTATGTTCAACTACACGACCCGCTTCCTGGAAGAAACCTGCGCCATCGCAAACCGCCTGGAGCCCGGGCGCATCGAGCGCATGGTGGATATCCTGGTGGACGTCCGCAGCTGGGGCGGGCGCGTTTTCTTTCTCGGCGTCGGCGGCGGCGCGGGCCATGCCGGCCACGCGGTCAACGATTTCCGTAAGATTGCCGCGATGGAGTGCTATGCGCCCTCGGACAATGTGTCCGAGTTGACGGCGCGCATCAACGACGACGGTTGGGATACCTGCTATGCGAACTGGCTGAAAGGCTCCCGCCTAGGTGAGCGCGACGCGCTGTTTGTCTTCTCTGTCGGCGGCGGCTCGATTGAAAACAACGTCAGCATGAACCTGGTGAACAGCCTCAAGCTCGCGAAGGAGGTAGGCGCGCGCGTGCTCGGCATCGTGGGCCGCGACGGCGGCTTCACGGCGCAGGTCGCGGATGAGGCTGTCGTGATCCCGATGCCGTCACCTGATACGGTGACCGCGCACACCGAAGCTTTCCAGGCGGTGGTATGGCACCTGCTGGTTTCGCACCCACGTCTGCGCGCGCGGGAGATGAAATGGGAAAGTGCGTCGGCAGCCGCGCACATGCCGCTGCGGCCGATTATGCGCGGGCCGGTGCCGGTGCAGATCATGACGCCGCATTTGATGCCCGGGCCGCACGCCGGCGCGTAGCCCACGTCAATTTATCCTGCTCCTATGAGCAGCACACCCAAGCGCGCCGTTTTCCTGGACCGGGACGGCGTGCTGAACCACAACATCTGGTACGAGGACGTCCAGGCTTGGGAAAGTCCGCGCACGACTGAAGAGTTTAAGCTGCACGACGGCATCCTGCCCGCGCTCATAAAACTGCGCGAAGCGGGCTTTTTGCTGTTTGTTGTTTCCAATCAACCGAACGTCGTGAACGGGAAGGGCTCGGAGGAGGTGCTTGCCGCGCAAGACGCAATACTCAAGGCTGAGCTCGGCCGCGTCGGGGTGACGTTCACGGAGGTTTTCTACTGCACGCACCACCCGAACTTCACCGGACGTTGTGACTGCCGCAAACCGTCGCCCCATTTCCTCCAAAAAGCAGCAGGTGCCCACGGCATCGACCTGGGCGAGAGTTGGATGGTGGGGGACCGCGTCACCGACATGCAATGCGGGCGCGCAGCCGGCGCGCATACCGCCTGGATCGAAACCGGGCAGGAGCCGGACACGCCGGAGCCGAACCTATTCGACGTCCGGGCTGCGGGTCTTGCTGAGTTTGCGTCACTCCTGGCTTCCGAAACGCTTTGCTGAAGCGGCTTTCCCCGTTGTGGAAAGCCGCCTGTAAACCCGCTCTAAGAAGCCGCCGGAACCTGCAAAGCCCTGCCGGGCTGCTGCGGAATGGCCTGCGGCGGCAGCGAGAACCGGTCGCCCAAGGTGTACCCGGCCGACATCGCATCCGCGTACAGCATCCGCACTGTTTCGAGCGAAAACGCATTCAAATCCTTGCCCACCAGCGCCAGCTTTTGGAGAATGTCCGGGGTCGCCGTAATAATGTGTGTGCCCGACTCCTCGGCGTGAAACACATTGAGCAATTCGCGCGAGCTGGCCCAAAGCAGCTCTGCCCGCGGCCGCTCGGAAAGCAGCTCAACCGCGCGCCGCATCATGGGAACCGGGTCGACGCCGGTATCGGCGATGCGCCCGGCAAACACCGACACAATCGCCGGGGTGTTCGGGTCGAGCGCGGACGCGACCCGGCCGACCTGCTCGAGCGTCAAGATAGCAGTCACGTTCAGCGCGATGCCGTCCCGCGACAAGCGCCGCACGAGCGGCATGGTCGAGAAGCCCTGCGTATTCGTAACGGGTACCTTGACGTATACGTTGCGCCCCCACGATGCGATCCGGCGCGCTTGTGACTCCATCCCGGCTTCATCATCTGCGAACACCTCAAACGACACGGGCAGGTCTGGAATGGCTGAAAGAACCGCGTGGGCAAAAGCCTCGTAGTCCTTCACCCCGGCTTTCCGCATCAGCGAAGGGTTGGTCGTAAAGCCCTTGATGTAGGGCTTGGCATACATCTTGAGCAGGCTTTCGATGTCGGCGGCGTCGCAAAACAGCTTCACTTGCAGATCTGTGCAAAGATTCATGGTCGGGCCTCACGCGGAATGGAGAACGCTTGCAGGACTGACTGTAGGGTGGAACATACACACAGCGTGAGTAAAATCTGCATACCGCTCGTTACTAAAGTCCTGTAAAGGGAATATTCTGCTCTTTTCTTTTGCCGAACCGCATGTATGCTTCTCCCAACAACCCCGTTGTGATGGATCGATGGAGGAGCCGGAAGGGTTTTCAGCAGCCCTTGGAGCGGCTGTTCCGGGAGGAGCAAGGCTTGCCTGTTCTCGCGTTTCCCCAGTCCGCGGCTCCGCGCGCCCGTAAGTTCATGCTTGTGGGCGGCGCGGGATTTATCGGCTCGCATTTCACGGATGAGCTGCTTGGGCGTGCTGATTACGCCGAACAGGTCACAATCTACGACAACTTCTCGTCCGGACGCTCCTGGCACTACGAACAACACTTTTCCGACCCGCGCCTGAAGATCGTGCATGCGGACGCGGCGGATTTAGCTCGGCTGACCGAAGCCGTCACCGGGCATGATGTGGTGATCCACCTTGCGTCCAACCCGGACATCGCGCGGGCGGCGACTGAGCCTGAGATCGACTTTTATCAAGGTACCTTGCTCACCAACAATGTGGTCGAAGCGATGCGGCGCGCGGGTGTTCCGCGGCTGCTGTATGCCTCGGGCAGCGGCGTCTATGGTGAGCCGGGCGAGCGGGCGATCAAGGAGGACGACGGCCCCTTCCGTCCTGTTTCGACTTACGGTGCCAGCAAGCTTGCCGGCGAAGCGCTGATTGCGAGCTACTGCGCGATGTTCGACTTGGGGGCATGTGCTTTTCGTTTCGCGAACGTCGTCGGCTCGCGCCAAACGCACGGCGTCGGCTTCGACTTCCTGCGCAGGTTGAGCGCGGACGCGTCCTCGCTGCGCATCTTGGGCGACGGCCGGCAGTCCAAGTCCTACATCCACGTCTGTGATGTCGTCGCGGCGGTGCTGTTGGCGCTTGACCGTTCAGAAGCGCCGTTTGCGGCGTTCAATGTGTCGACGCAGGACGCGATTACCGTGGAAGAAATCGCGGACGAAGCCGTGGCTTCCCTGGGTCTGCGGCATAAGCCCGCGTACGCATTTACGGGCGGGGCGCGCGGATGGAAGGGCGATGTGCCTGTGATCCGGCTCGACAGCGAAAAAATCCGTGCGCTTGGGTGGAGTTCCCGCTGGACCAGCCGCGAGGCAATCCGTGCGGCGCTCGATGCGATGCGGGTGGAAGAGCGGGTGCTGCATGGCTAAGCCTCAACCTGATCCGATGCCGGCGCTTGCCCTGCTTTCGGGCGGCCTGGCCACGCGCATGCGTCCGGCCACGCTGCTTACGGCCAAATCCATGCTGCCCGTCGCGGGCGAGCCGTTTCTCGGCCATCAGCTGCGGATGCTGGCCGGGCAAGGATTTCGTGAGATCATCCTGTGCTGCGGGCACATGGCCGAGCAGCTGGAAGCCTACGCGAGCGACGGGCGCAAGTGGGGGCTGCGGGTGCGCTATTCGGGTGACGGCGCTGCCCCGCTGGGCACAGGCGGAGCCCTTAAGAAGGCGCTGCCGATGCTCGGGACGCGGTTCATGGTAATGTACGGCGACAGCTGGCTGCCGATTGAATTCCGTCCGGTTTGGGAAGCGTTTTTGCGCTGCGGTCTGGAAGGCATGATGACCGTGTACCCGAATGAAGGCCGCTGGGATGGAAGCAATGCCCAGTTCGAGGACGGGTGGCTGATGGATTACAGCAAAACCGCGAAAACCGCAAAGATGCGCCATATCGACTACGGATTGAGCTGCTTTGAAGCGCGTGCGTTCGCGGAGTGGCCGGACGGGGCGCGCTTTGATCTGTCCGAGGTCGCGGGGAAGCTGCTGAAGCGCGGCGAGCTGGCCGGGTTCGAAGTGCGCGAGCGCTTCTACGAGATCGGCTCGCCCGCAGGCCTCGCTGAAACAGATGCTCTCTTGCGGGCGGGAGCGCGCGCGTGATCATCGCGAAGACGCCCCTGCGCATCTCGCTCGGCGGCGGCGGGACGGACCTGCCTTCGTACTACCGCGAGTTCGGCGGGTTCGTGATCTCGGCCGCGATCGACAAGTACGTGTATATCACGGCCAATCGGTCGTTCTTTCCGGGGTATTTCCTGAAGTATTCCGAGATGGAGCATGCCTCGACCATCGATGCCATCCGGCATCCGATTTTTCGCGAGGCGCTGCTGATGCACGGCGTCGAGGATCATCTGGAGCTGACCAGCGTCGCGGACGTGCCGGCCGGGACGGGCCTGGGGTCTTCCGGTGCGTTCACGGTGGGGCTGCTGCATGCGCTTCACGCGTACCGGCGCGAACATGCGACCGCGAGCCTGCTGGCCGAGCAGGCGGTCGACATTGAGATGAACCGGCTCGGGCAGCCGGTGGGCAAGCAGGACCAGTACATCGCCGCGCACGGCGGCTTGCTGGTGCAGGACTATCGGCGGGACGGCAGCGTCGGCGTGGGCCGTTTGCGCATGGGCGAGGGCGCGGTGCGCGAACTTGAAGAGTCGCTGATGCTGTTTTTTGTCGGTTCGACACGCTCGGCCTCGGCGCTCTTGGGCGAGCAGAAGGCGCAGTCCGAAGCGCGCAACCGCAAGATGCTGGACGACCTCCATTTCGCGAAGCAGCTCGGGTACCAGATCGAGGCTGTGCTGGCCGCGGGGCAGGTTTTAGAGTTCGGGCCGCTGATGCACGAGCACTGGCTGCGCAAGCGGGGCCGCAGCGCGGGCATGTCCACCGGACGCGTGGACGAACTATACGAGCTCGCGCGGGCGAACGGCGCTACGGGCGGTAAGCTGGTGGGCGCGGGCGGCTGCGGGTTTCTGCTGCTGCAAACCGAGAACCGCAAGGCGCTGCGGGCGGCGATGGAGGGAGCGGGCGCGCACGAGATGCCGTTCCGGTTCGACTTCGAGGGATCGGTGGTGCTGCTCAGGAATTAGCGCCGGTTTGCTAGGCTTGGGCATATGGAACTGGTGATCAATGGGCAGGCGCGGTCTGTTTCCCTGAGCGGGCAGCCGACGGTGGCCGAGCTGGTGCGGGCGCTCGGAATGCAGCCCGACCGGGTCGCGCTCGAGCGGAACGGGGAGATCGTGGCGCGGGGCACGTGGGAGCAGGCGAAGGTCGCCGAGGGGGATCGGTTGGAGATCGTGCATTTTGTGGGGGGTGGGTGTTTTCCACGAGCAGATTTGTTACGAGCTGGCGCTCATTGATTTGCTCTATTTTGTATACCTTATACTTAGAACGTTTGAGGATGCGGTCCATGGAGCGCCGAGCAATTTATTATCTCTGCTGAGCTGAACAGAATAAACTCCGGGCTTTCTTATGTTAGCAGCCTCGCCGAGCAAGAAACTATCTGACGAGGTTTCGCCTGGACTAAAATCTACCATCCTATGGTTTTGGTACGGGTCCACAATAACTCCGTTTCCGGGTTCAAAAGGGTTTCGTTGAGTGACTGGGGTTCCGTTCATATACATTACATGAACCTTATAATCCGAAAAAACCGCGTACTCGCCTCTGGTAATGCTAACCCGGACTGGATCTTTCGATACGTTTGCAAGAGCCACTCTTATAGTGCAGGGTTTACCCACTCTGCACTGCTTTGTCTCTTGATTGATTGTAATCGCAATAGGGCTTTGCGCAGCCTTTGTCTGAGCAAAAGATCTTAGCTCAGGCAGGAGTGAAACCAGAACGTATGTAAGAAAAGTAAATCGTCTCGACTTTATTATGGGCATGTGACCCCTCCGAAGGAAGCAGTGTTGGGCCCCCAAGTAGGCAGCAAGCCCCCCAAGATTAAATTGTGATACTGATGAAGTCGGATTTGCTTGCAAACTCCAACTTCCACTGGTTCCGCTCTGTACAGCATCTCCAGACCAGTTCCAATTGAAATATCCTAACGAGATAGGGATAGTATTCGTCGGCGTAGATCGCGAAGGACCGGCGTCAAACATCAGATACATTGTAAAAGCCTCTGAGAGCTGAATCTCATGAAGGGCATTATTGAGCGAGGTTGAAGGTCTGTCGGTAGTGGTCAGTACTCCCGGGTTCGCATAAGGGTAAACAGTGTCCAGCCCCGTTGTTACTGTGCGCGATTTGAAGCTTCCGCCCTGGCATTTATAGTTATGTGATGCGGAGCTGAGTAGCTGCACCCATGAGTAGGAAGCGGCAGTCCCTGCGTTGGCAACCAGCGAGACATTGAATCTGATACCGTCCGTGCTCGAACTTCCAAGTTCTAGCATCGAGTAGGGTGCGTTGAAAACGACTGAAACCGGAGCTGTAAGCTGTGCAGTAGCAGTAACAGTGGGAACTATCACATTGAAGGTCACGCTGGCAGATGTAGTCACGCCAGTATTTAGCGTTACCTGGTAAGTGACTGTCTGAACACCCCCTTTTGTCCAATAGAATGTAGTGGATGTCGGATTTTTTACCACTGGCGTGTAGGACGCACCACTTTGCGAAAGAGAGTAGCCGCCTACAGCAGCATCAGGAATAATCCAATTAGTTTTGGTTGCGGTTAGGCCAGGCGGTAGCGTGATCGAGGCTGTCAGCGGCACTTGAATGCCGATCAGACCATCTAGAGTTTTGAACGAAACATCGTTTCCGCTAAAGAAGATCTGAGGGGTGGGCACCACATTTGCTGTACCGCCCCCACCAGTGGAGCAGTAGACGCTTCTAATCTGAGCGCCAACCCCGCTTGATCCCGGAGCATTGCCCTGAAGATACACATTGCTGACGGCATTTGAACCTGATATGGAGGCGACACTTGGCGCTCCCGACGTCCAGGATGTGCTGAAGTTACCGCCGCTTCCGGTTTGTTGACCGTTGCAGGCGTTGACACTGCCGCTGGTGCATGTCAGCGGAGTAATCGTGGCGAAATCAGCTACTGTCCCGTTTGAGAACTGCGATGTGTAAATAATGACATTCGCACCGCAAAGCAGATTATTAAACCCGCAGCTGTAGTTGCGCGCCATACCTGCCGAGCGGTCCGTGTGCAGCAGCCGTCCGCTGCTCTAGGTCGAATCAGCGACGAACCAGTCCACCTCGCCGCTTTGCAGGTTTGCCGGCAGCACGCGGCCTTTGTCGTCCTTTGTCCGATTCTCGACGAGGTCGCGCAGGCTGACGGCTTGGGTCTGCATTGCCGAGAGCGTGTACGTTTTTTGCCAGGTTTCGCTTCCGCCGACGGACACAGTGAACTTCTGCGGGGCCGCGCCGTGATTGAACAGCAGCAGCGTCGAATCCGTACCATTTTCAATCGACCAAGGGTGCGCGCCGCCGTTGTGTTCATCGCGTTCGTCTTTCGTTTGCAGTTCGACCCGGCGCAGCCGCGGGCCGCCCTGGGCGACGAACTTGGCGGCCAGCGTGCCCGGTGCGGCATCGGAGCTGACCATGAAGGAGTTTTGCAGGTCGGGATCGCCGGAAAGGTTTGCAAGCGTCATCTCGCGGCTGGAGTTCGGCGGCAGGGTTACGGAGCCGACCTCCTGCGGGCTCGATGCCTCGCCGGAGCGGTTATGCGCAAAGGTGACGTACACGTGAGCCGGAACGTTTGAGAAGTTTGCGAAGCTCAGATGCGGGGTGTAGTCACCCGCCGGAAGCAGGGAAGCCGAACCTACCGGTACGCCCGCGAAAACAAAGCCTGCGGAGTGTGTAGCCTGGGGATCACTGAACAAGACGCTCGAAAATGAGCGGCTACCCTCGTCGATGTGCGGGGCCAGCGCGAAGGCGGCAAACGCTCCGGGAGCGCCGTCAGAACTGATGCGGATGCCGGTCGCGCCTTGCGTCTTTCCTTTGCCCGCGTCAGTTTGCTCGCTCAGGAGAGCATCGGCCTCGACCTCCGGCTTGCCGCAGGCAGGGGCGATGGAAGTCTGGCCCGGAGCGAGGGTTATCTGCCGTGTAACGGGTGCGCCGTCGCCCAGGCATTCCACCGTGATGTGCTGCGGTGTGGAAGCCAAGCTCGCGACCGCGAGCACAGGAGCGCCGTCGGACGGGTCGGCCACGCCGACAAGCGTGGCCGAGCTCGCGGGGGTTGGTGCTGAGATTTCTTCGTCGATAAACGTCGGCGTAGACGACCCGGTATAGGTGAGCGCAAGCGTGCCCAGAATGGCCGGGCCGGCCAGGGCCTTGCTCGGCTGGACGAGGAGGCTGCCGCGGGTTGCCGACGCGCCTGCTTTGGCCAGCTCATGGCCGATGTCGAGCTGCTGTTGGCTGTGCGGCTTAAAGTCGACCCGCTTTATCAGCAGCACACGGCCGGATGTATCGCGCACCAGGTAGATCGGCATAGGTTGGGTCGACAGCGTTGTTGATTAACGTCAGTTCACTCGTGAAGCGGTCATCCGTGAGAAACAAAGGTATGGCCAGCGGAGGCTGGGAACTTGGAGCCGTCAGCGTGCCGCCGGGCAACGGCTTGGCGGGGTAAAAGGTCGTACCCGGTTGCGAGGGCTGCTGGGCTAAGGCGGCTAGGGC
>CAXTSB010000080.1:0-15322 GCA_964246845.1 uncultured Acidobacteriaceae bacterium | reverse complement strand
CCTTCACCAGCTCGTCAACGGTCGAAAGCTTCTTTGAGCTGCTCGGTCCGGATGGCCGCGGGGTGACGGCCTGCTCCATCGGCCCGATTACCAGCCGCGCGCTGCGGGCGCATGGCGTGGAGCCGGCGGCGGAAGCTCGCGCCTACCACGTCGCCGGGCTGATCGAAGCTGTGATCTGTTTGCTGGGGCAGCCTGAGCGTTGTTGATGAAAATGGAACGCTCCGGCGGCGCGCGACATTTCCGGGTACGATGAACGCGGTTTTGAAATCATGATGCGGCCGACTCGGGGTCGGCGCACAGAGAACATTGATGAGAATCAGCTCCGCCCTTTTCAGCATCGCAGCCTTGCTTGCCGGTGTGCCGGCAACCCACGCGCAAACCCAAGCGCTCCCGTACGGACGGGAAACCCTCACCTTCACGCCGGCGCTGCTCGGAGTTCTAAGCGCCGCGGGCGCGACACTTACCGATCTGAACGGCATTCCGCTCGTGGGCGGCGCGGCGAACTTCACGACGGTCGGCGGCAGCACGGTGCGCGTGCAGGACACGATCGAAGATGCGTCCGGTCCGAGCGGGACTACCACGGCGCTGTTTATCGTGAACGGTCGACTATTGGGACGTCAGCTACTGTTTGTCGCACTCGGAGGACCGACGAGCCAGCCGATTATCGCGAACGGAACGATCAGTGCCGCCGGGGCTTCGCTCGGCTTTGCTCCGGCCTATATATCCTTGATCAATCAAGCGCTCGGGCGGCAGGCATTGACCGCGACTACGCCGATCGCGACGGCAAGCACGTACATGGTGACGGTTCCCCTGGGGCCGGGCGGCAACTGAACGAAGCCGCGAAATGCAATGGCGAAGCGCGCTCCGAGGGTACCCGAAGCGCGCCTTGCTTCAGCCGATCGTAATGACGACCTTGCCGCCCAGGCCGCCTTTTTCGGCTGCCCGGGTCGCTTCCTGAATCTGTTCAAGCGGAAAGGTTTTCGCCACCGGGATTTCAAACTTCCCGTTCGCGACGTCAAGCGCCAGCTCCGCCAAGCGCGAGGCATCAGGCACGGAGGAGTAAAACGACGCCTTGACCCCGCGCTCGGGCGGTGCTGGAGGCAGGCCCGCAACGGTCACGAAGACGCCGTTGTCCTTGAGCGCCTTCATCGCCTGCTCGCCCGTGATGCCGCCCACGGTGTCGGCAATGACATCGAGGTCATGGATGTGCTGCATCTCCGCCGGGACATCAAGCGCTACGACAAGGTCCGCGCCGAGTTTGAGCGCTTCTTCCTTTTGGGTAGCCTTCACGCCCGCGATCACCTTTGCGCCCTTGGTCTTGGCCACGTACACCGCCGTGCGCCCGACCGCGCCCACCGCGCCCGTCACCAGCACCGTTTCACCCGCTTGGATCTTGATCGCGCGCTCGATAAGCTGCGTGCCGGTCGTCAGCACCAAGGGCAGCGCGGCGGCTTGGACCCAGTTGAGCGCATCGGGAATCGGCGCGAGGACGTCGGCCCTGGCGGTGGTGTACTCGGCATAGGTGCCGCCAGCTTTCGCAATCACGCGGTCGCCCGGCTTCCACTCGTCCACGCCTTGGCCCACTTCGTCCACCTCGCCGCACAGGTCGGTGCCGAGGATTTCCGGCAGATCGAGTGGGTACGCGTCTCTCATCACGCCGGAACGCAGCTTCCAGTCGATCGGATTCACGCTGGCGGCGTGGAGGCGCACGCGCACCTCGTTCTCACCGACCTCGGGCAGATCCTCATCGTCCTCAAGGGAGAGCCGGCTTACATCGCCATAGTTGTGCAGGATCACAGCTTTCATTCGTCGTTCGACTCCTTTCCACGGCTTGGATGCAGGGCCGGACCCTGGTATGCTCGATTGGGTCGGAGTGCTTCTCGCGGCCACACGAACGGACGTGGAGGGAGCGATGGAAGCGACGCTGGCACTGGAAGACGGGCGCATCTTTCGCGGCGAGGGTTTTGGAGCCGCCGGTGAGTGCGCGGGCGAAGTGGTGTTCAACACATCGCTGACCGGCTACCAGGAAATCTTCACCGACCCCTCTTACGCCGGGCAGATCGTCGTCCTGACCAACCCGCAAATCGGCAACTACGGGACGAACGCGCGCGACGCGGAAGCGGCTAAGCCCTACATCGAAGGTTTGGTGGTGCGGGAGTTCTCGCCCGTCAGCTCCAACTGGCGGTCGGAGCAGGCGGCGGACGAGTACCTGGAGCGCTTCCGGGTTCCGGTGATTTCCGAAATAGATACGCGCGCGCTGGTCCGGCATCTGCGGGCGAACGGCGTCATGCGCGGGGTGATCTCGACCGTGGAGCACGACCCGGCGGTCCTGGTGGCCAAGGCCCGCGCGCTGCGCAATATGGACGGGACCGATCTGGCGAGCGTGGTCTCCACCTCCGCGCGGTACGAGTGGACGCAGCGCGGCAACCCGCTCAAGCCCGGCACAGCCGCCCCGGAATGCAACCTGCACGTGGTGGCCTACGATTACGGCATCAAGCAAAACATCCTTGAGCTGCTGGGCGGCGAGGGCTGCCGTGTGACGGTGGTCCCCGCGCGGACTACAGCTTCAGAAGTTCTGGATTTGAAGCCGGACGGCGTATTTCTATCGAACGGCCCCGGCGACCCGGAGCCGCTGACCTACGCAACCGAGGCGATCCGCGGGCTGATGGGCCGGACGCCTGTGTTCGGCATCTGCCTGGGCCATCAGCTTGTCGGCCAGGCGCTCGGCGGGCGGACCTACAAGCTCAAGTTCGGCCACCACGGCGGCAATCACCCGGTGAAGCAGCTTGAAACAGGCCGGGTCGAGATCACGAGCCAGAACCATAACTATGCGGTTGACCCGGACTCGCTCGACGCGAACGAGGTCGACCTGACGCACATCAACCTGAACGACCAAACGCTTGAAGGCCTGCGCCACCGCAACATGCCGCTCCTGAGCGTGCAGTACCACCCGGAAGCAAGCCCCGGCCCGCACGACTCGCACTACCTTTTTGGCGAGTTCCGGAAGATGATGGATGGGTGGAAGCGATAGGAGGAAGAGCATGATTGTGTTGCATGTGGAGGAAACCTTAAGCGAACGCTTGGAGCAAATGGCGGCTTCAGCGGGAATGGGCGTTGAGGCCTACACGCACGAGCTGCTGAGACAAGCGGTCGAAGAAGCCGATGACTTGGATCTTGCAATCGAGGAAAGCGAGCGCGACCCGACCACTTATACAGCGGAAGAGGTCCGGCGCGAGCTGGGGCTTATGCCTTGAGCTGGAAAATCGCATACGAGCCGCAAGCCCTTCGTCAACTTAAGAAGTTGGCCTCATCTGTCGCAGGCCAAGTTACGCGTGTCATGGAGGAGCGCATCGCAGCGCACCCGAACCCAAAGGTTTTGGGGAGCGCAATGGAAGGCCCATGGAAAGGCTTTCATCGCTTTCGCGGTGGGGATTACCGTGTTATTTGCGAGATCAAGGATGCAGACTTCATCATCCTCGTCGTTAAAGTCGGCCACCGCAAGGAGATTTACAACCAGTAATGCCCCGCAGAAACGACATCGCGAAAATCCTAGTCATCGGCTCCGGGCCGATCGTCATCGGCCAATCGGCTGAGTTCGACTACTCCGGTACCCAGGCCTGCAAGGCCTTGCGCGCCGAAGGCTACGAAGTGGTGCTGGTGAACTCGAACCCGGCCACCATCATGACCGATCCCGAGCTTGCCGACCGCACCTACATCGAACCGCTGACGATGGGCTATGTAGAGGAGATTCTGCGGATTGAAGCGGACATGCTGCAAGGCCGGCCCGGCAAGTTCGCCGTGCTGCCGACCGTCGGCGGCCAGACGGCGCTTAATCTCGCGGTTGACCTCGCGGACTCAGGCGTGCTCGAAAAGTACGGCATCGAGCTGATCGGCGCGAAGCTCGAAGCCATCAAGAAAGCCGAGGACCGGCTTCTGTTCAAGGACGCGATGGCCCGCATCGGGCTCGATGTCCCAAAATCCGCGCTGGTCGACAACCTGCGCGACGGGCTTGAGTTCGCGACCAAGCTCGGTTTTCCGGTCATCATCCGGCCCTCGTTCACGCTCGGCGGCTCGGGCGGCGGCATCGCGTACAACCGCGAGGAGCTGATGGAGATTCTCGCGCGCGGCCTCGACCTTTCGCCGGTGCATGAGTGCCTGCTCGAAGAGTCGGTCCTCGGCTGGAAGGAGTACGAGCTGGAGGTGGTGCGCGACCTCGCGGACAACGTCATTATTATCTGCTCGATTGAAAACATGGACCCGATGGGCGTGCACACGGGCGACTCCATCACCGTCGCGCCCGCGCAAACCCTTACCGACCGCGAGTACCAGGCGATGCGCTCGGCTGCCATCGCCATCATCCGCGAGATCGGCGTTGAAACCGGCGGGTCAAACGTGCAGTTCGCCGTGAACCCTGCGAACGGCCGCATGACGGTCATCGAGATGAACCCGCGCGTGTCACGCTCCTCCGCGCTCGCCTCTAAGGCGACCGGCTTTCCCATCGCGAAGATCGCGGCCAAGCTCGCGGTCGGCTACACGCTCGACGAGATCCCGAACGACATCACGCGCATGACCCCGGCGTGCTTCGAGCCCTCGATCGACTACGTCGTCGTCAAGATTCCCAAGTGGCAGTTCGAGAAGTTCCCCGAAGCCGACCAGACTCTGAGCCCGCAGATGAAATCCGTCGGCGAGGTGATGGCCATGGGCCGGACCTTCAAGGAAGCGCTGATGAAGGCCGTGCGCGCGCTTGAAACCGGCCGCCGCGTGGGTGCCGAGCAGCTCGACCCCAAGCAGCTGACCTACCGCCTGGTGACCCCGCAGCCCGAGCGGCTGAGCTACATCCGGTTTGCCTTTCGGCGCGGCATGAGCGTGCGCGAGGTTGCACGGCTCACGCAGATGGACCCTTGGTTCCTGCACCAGATCAAGGAAATCACCGATACGCTGGCTGCCGTTGAGCCCGCGACGCTGCGGAAAGCCAAGCGCATGGGCTTGTCCGACGAGCGCTTGGCGGAAGCCTTGGGCGGGACCGCCGCAAGCGTGCGCGAGCAGCGCGAGGCGGCCGGCATCCGCCCGGTGTATAAGCTGGTTGACACTTGCGCGGCGGAGTTCGAGTCTTCCACGCCTTACCTGTACTCCAGCTACGACGAGGAGGACGAAGCCCCCCCGACCGCGAAACGCAAAGCGATCATTCTTGGCTCCGGCCCCAATCGCATCGGGCAGGGGATCGAGTTCGATTACTGCTGCTGCCATGCCGCCTTCGCACTGCGCGAGGACGGCTGGGAAACGGTGATGGTGAACTGCAACCCGGAAACCGTTTCGACCGACTACGACACCAGCGACCGCCTGTACTTCGAACCGCTGACGTTGGAAGATGTGCTCGCGGTTTACGGGCATGAAGCGAGCGCGGGCGCGGAAATCGGCATGATCGTGCAGTTCGGCGGGCAAACCCCGCTTAACCTGGCCCTGCCGCTCAAGGCGGCGGGTGTGTCCATCCTGGGTACCAGCCCCGATTCGACCGACCTGGCCGAGGACCGCAAGCGCTTCGGCGCGCTGTTGCGCGACCTCGGTATCCCGCAGCCGGCAGCCGCCACCGCGACCGGCGTGGAGGAAGCCCTGCGCGGGGCCGAAAGCATCGGCTACCCTGTGCTGGTCCGGCCCTCATACGTGCTGGGCGGCCGCGCCATGGTCATCGCGTATGACCGTGCCGCGGTGACCAAATACATGGCCGAGGCGGTTGAGTACTCGCAGGACCGCCCGATCCTGATCGACCGCTTTCTGGAAGACGCGGTCGAGGTGGACGTGGACGCGTTGTGCGACGGAACCGACGTCGTCATCGCGGGCATCATGCAGCACATCGAGGAGGCCGGCATTCACTCGGGCGACTCGTCCTGCGTGCTGCCCGCGGTCGACCTGAGCGCGCCCGTGCTAAAAACAATCCGCGAGCACACCCGCAAGCTGGCGCTGGCCCTCAAGGTAGTCGGGCTGGTGAACCTGCAGTTTGCCGTGCAGCGCGACAAGGTTTTTGTGATCGAGGTCAACCCGCGCGCTTCGCGCACCGTGCCCTATGTATCGAAAGCCACGGGCGTGCCGCTCGCGAAAATCGCCTCGCGCCTAATGACCGGGCGCACCCTCCGCGAGCTCTTGCCGGATTCAGTCGCGACCGGTGAAGACCTGGGCGTTGGCGGTTATTACTTCGTCAAGTCCCCCGTCTTTCCGTGGAACAAGTTTCCCGGCGTGGACGCCGTGCTGGGCCCGGAAATGCGCTCGACCGGCGAAGTGATGGGCGTGGCCCGTACCTTCGGCGAAGCGTTCGCCAAGGCGCAGCTCGCCGCCGGGATTAAGCTGCCGACCCGCGGGACCGTGTTCTTCAGCGTGAACGATCGCGACAAGCCTGTTCTGGCGGCTTTAGCGCGTCAGTATGTAGACCTCGGCTTTGCGCTGGTCGCGACCGAGGGGACGGCCAACATACTCGAGGATGCCGGCCTGACTGTCGAGCGGGTGTACAAGGTCAAGGAAGGCCGCCCCAATGTTGTCGATCTGATCAAGGGCGACCGTATCCAGCTCATCGTAAACACGCCGCGCGGCGCGGACACGTTCTTCGACGAGAAAGCTATCCGGCGCTCGGCGGTGCAGCAGCGCATCCCCATGATCACGACTATGGCCGCCGCGCGCGCCGCGGCTGAGGGCATCGCGGCCATGCAGCGTGAGCAGGTGCATGTGTTCTCCATGCAGGCGCTTCATCGCGAGCTGAAGGGCGAGCTTGCGCGGGCTTAGGGCGCTTGCGGCTTTGCTGGCGGCCTCGCCCGTGCTTGGGCAGACAGCCGGGCCCTCGAAGCTCGACCAGGGCCTTGCCGCGCTGCGCGCCCGCGTACCCCAGCAAGCACTCGCCCTCTTTGAGCAAGCCCTGGCCGAGGACCCGAAGAACGCGCAGGCGGACCTGCTGGCGGCCGCGGCGGAGATGGACCTGTTTGACGGCCCGGCTGCGGTGCGCTACGCGGAGCGCGCGCGGACGCTCGCACCCGCGGACTGGCGCGTTCACACCACGCTGGTTACCGCCTACTCGATGGCCGGGGATGTCCAGCACCGTGATGCCGAGCGCGCATTTTTACAGAAGGCGCACGAGGACGGGCAGCTGCCCGACGCCAAGCAGACCACCGGGTTCCTCCTCGACCGCTTCCGCGCGGGCCGCTGGCAGGTCGACGCGGTTGAGTACTTCCATCCGCTCGGCCGCTACAACACGTATTTCCGCTTTCTGGTCCGCGACGACGCGGGCGCGCGCGTTTGGGTGATCGAGGGCAACTCCGACTCGCTCAACCAAGCCTCGTGGGCCCAGAACTACCCGCGTCAGGCCAAGGAAGGCCAGCGGCAGTTCCAGTTGGAAAGCGCGCAAGGTCCGAACTACGTCGAATACAAGACCTTTTCGGGCGCGCCCTCGTATGACTACATGCGGTCGCAGGTGGTCAAGATCGTGGAAGCGCAGACCGCGCCGTGGCCGCCCGTAAAATAAGCCCATGCTGCTCGAAGGTATCTTCCCCGCGATCACCACGCCTTTTTACCCCGACGGCCGCGTGTACGCGCGCAAGCTCGAACACAATGTCGAGCGCTATGGGCGCGGGCCTTCGGCGGGGTTGATGGTGCTGGGCTCAACCGGCGAGGCAGTGCTGCTCGACGATCATGACGCGCGGGAAACGCTGCGCGTCGCCGCGGAAGCCGCTCCCGCCGACAAAGTGTTGCTCGCGGGCGTCGGGCATGGCTCCGCGCTGGCGACCCTGCGCATGGCGGAGTGGGCGGCCGGCGTGGGCTACGATGCCGCGCTCGTCCGCACGCCCAACTACTACGCGCCGCAGATGACCCCGCTCGCGATGTTGACGTTTTACCGCGCGGTCGCCGACCGCTCGCCCATCCCGGTTGTGCTGTACTCCATCCCGAAATTTACCAATTATGAACTCCCGGCGGAGCTGGTCGCCGAGCTCGCCGAACACCCCAATGTCCTCGGACTTAAGGACTCATCGGGCAGCGTGGAGCGCATCGCGGCCGTTGCCGAAGCCGTCAAGAACGCGCCGAAGCGCACCGTGACCGTCACGCCGACGTTCGCCGCGGTCACAGGCCGCATGCTTGCCGCGCCGGAGCCGGGCGGCTTGGTGAATATCGGCGGGGTCGCCGCGCCGCCCGCGCCCGCGCTCAAAACGCGCACCCGCGAGGTCGGCTTTCAAATCCTTTGCGGTTCCGCGGAAAAGCTCCTGCCCTCGCTCGAAGCGGGTGCGGTGGGCGGCGTGCTCGCGATGGCCGCCTGCGCCCCGCAGGCCTGCCATGAGGTGTACATCGCCTGGAAGGAACGCGACCAGCCGCTCGCGGAGGAGAAGCAAACCCGCATCGTGGAGGCCTCGCAGCTGGTCGCGGGCCGGCTCGGTATCGCCGGCATTAAGCATGCCTGCGACCTGAACGGCTTCTACGGCGGACGCCCGCGCCTGCCCTTGCTGCCGCTTACCGGCGAGGAAGAGCGGGCGGTCGCGGCCGCGATGCGCGAGCTGCGCAACTGACCTGAACCGCGGCTCAACAAAGAACATGCTCCGGGTAGCAAGAGTTGAGCCATTCCGTCTGCCCTGAAACGGTTTGCTACGATGCGGCATGACCTTCGGCCGGCGCGCCCTGCTTGCTCTCCTTCTCGTTTCTCAGGGCCTTGCCCAGCAGCCTTCCCGGTCCGCCCAAGCGCGGATCGACCGGTTTACCGGCAGCGGCACGGGCGCTTGGACCGCGGCGCAGGTGGAGGCCATGGGCAAAATGCGGGACGCGGCGCTGGCCGATTCTTACGCGTACGACGAGCTGCGGCACCTCACGGACAACATCGGCCCGCGGCTGAGCGGTTCGCCGCAAGCGCAGGCCGCGGTCGAGTATGTCGCGGCGGAGATGCGGGCCTTGGGCGCGGAAGTCTCGCTTGAGAAGACGCAGGTTCCGCACTGGGCGCGCGGCGAGGAAACCGCCGCCTTGACCGCCTGGCCGGGCGGCGCGCCGGGTACCACGCAAAAGATCGTGCTCACGGCGCTCGGCTCGAGCGGGGCAACGCCGAATGGAGGCTTGACCGCCCAAGTCGTCGTTGTGGGCAGCTTCGCCGAGTTGAAGGCGCTCGCGCCGGATGCGGTCCGGGGCAAGATCCTGCTGTTCAATCATCCGTTCGACAAGGAGCTGGCCGCGGTCGGCGAGGGCGGCACGGCCTATGGGCAAGCCGTGGTGTATCGCTCGCTCGCGCCGGTGCTGGGCGCGGCCGGCGGCGCGGCGGCGGTGCTGGTGCGCTCGGTCGGCGGGGCGGACTTCCGCCTGCCGCACACCGGCGCGACCGCGCAAGCAGAAGGCCGGCAGCTTCCCGCCGCGGCTGTCACGGCCGAGGATGCCGACCTGCTGGCGACCCTCGCGAAGCAGGGCGCGGTCACCATGCACCTGACGCTCACCCCGCGAACCCTGCCCAAAGCGGACAGTTACAACGTCATCGCGGACTGGAAGGGATCCGAGCATCCCGAGCAGGTCGTGATCGTTTCCGGCCATCTTGACTCATGGGATTTGGGTACGGGCGCGATCGACGACGGCGCGGGCGTCGTGGTTTCCATGCAGGTGGTCCATCTGATGCAGAAGCTGGGGCTGCGCCCGAAGCGCACCATCCGCTTCATCGCCTGGATGGACGAGGAGCAGGGCTCGGAGGGCGCGGCGACCTATGCCGAGGAGCACGCCAGCCAAATCGCGGATCACATCGCGGCAATGGAGTCGGACCTGGGCTGCGACCACCCGTATGGCATTGCCTATGCCGGTTCGCCCTCGCTGATTGAATATCTGCGGCCTGTTTCAGAAGTGCTCGGTCCAATCGGTGCCTCGCTCGTCACCAAGGGCGAGGAGGTCGGCGCTGATGTCGAGCCGCTGGTCGAAAAGGGCGTGCCGGGCTTCGCGCCGAACCAGGACGCGCGCACCTACTTCAACTACCACCACACCCCGGCTGACACCTTCGACAAGGTCGACACGCGCCACTTGGCGGAGAACGCCGCCGTCATGGCCGTGACCGCCTACGCGCTGGCCGACGCGGGCGAGCCTGCGCCGCGCAAATAAATCCTGGCGGATTGGATACAGCCCGGTATATTCACCCCTATGCGTTGGCTTGGGGTTCTTCTGCTCGCGGCGTGCCCGGCCGGGGCGCAACAAGTGCTGGATGCGACGCCGGCGACGGTGGCATGGGGCTACTACTCGGCCCACGCTAAACCCGTGCTGACTGTCAAGAGCGGCGACACGGTGGTGATGCACACGCTCTCCACCTGCGGCGATCCGGAGCGGCTCCAGAAAATCGGCATCCCGGCTTCGGAAATCCCGGCCTCGGTCACAGCGCTGTATGCGGCTGAGGGTATTGAGAAAGGCCCGGGCGGGCATATCCTGACCGGCCCGGTTGCGGTCGAGGGCGCGCAGGAAGGCGACGTGCTCGAAGTCGACATCGAGAAGATCACGATCGACGTGCCCTGGGCGTGCAATGGCTTCGGAGTAGGCCGGGGTTTTCTGCCGGACGAGTACCCGTACGGGCGCTTCACGAAGATTCCGCTCGACCGCGCGCGCATGGTCGCGGAGTTCGCGCCGGGGATCGAGGTCCCCTTGCGGCCGTTTTTCGGCTCGATGGGCGTCGCGCCGCCTGAAAGCGCGGGCCGTTACAACTCGGCCCCGCCCTGGATGCACGGCGGCAATATGGATAACAAGGAGTTGGTCGCAGGCACCAAGCTCTTCCTGCCTGTGCACACGGCAGGCGCGCTGTTCGAGGCCGGGGACGGCCACGCGGGGCAGGGCAATGGTGAGGTCGACATCACCGCCATGGAAACCATGCTGACCGGTACATTCCGCTTTGTCGTGCACAAGGACATGCACCTGCTGTGGCCGCGCGCGGAAACGCCTACCGCCTACATTGCGATGGGCTTCAGCCCGGACCTCCAAAAAGCGACGGAGATGGCGTTGCACAACATGCTCGGCTTTCTCGAAACCGAAAAGGGCTTGGATTGCGACCAGGCTTACCAGCTTGCAAGCATCGCGGTCGACCTGGACATCACGCAGCTGGTGGACACCAACGTGGGCGTTCACGCGATCCTGCCGAAGGCACTCTTTACGAGCGCGCCGAAGAGAGGGGCGCAGTGAAGGCGCTTTGGTTGCTGATTCTTTGCCCGGCCCTGGCCTGGGGTCAGGACCCCACGCTCTCGCTGCTCCAAAAGCTCGCCGACGCGCCGGGGCCGCCAGGCGCGGAAGAGGGCGTGCGCGCGGTCATGGTGCCCATCATGCAGCCGCTCGCGACCAAGCTCACCTATGACGGCTTGGGCTCGGTGATCGCACAAGTCGGAACGACCGGGCCTAAAGTCATGGTCGATGCGCACATGGATGAGCTGGGCGGAATCGTCCGGCGCATTACCCCGAACGGCTTCCTGACCATGCAGATGCTCGGCGGCTGGCTCGACCAGGCGCTGGTGGACCAGCGCTGGGTCATCCTCGGGGCTAAAGGTCCAATCAAAGCGGTTACTGGAATCCGCGACATCCATGTGCTGCCCGCCGAGGACCGCAATAAGGTGTTCCCGCGCGACTCGCTGTTCCTGGACGTAGGCGCGAAGGACGCGGCCGAGGCGGCTGCGATGGGCTTGGAGCCGGGCGACCCGGTCGTTCCCGACTCGCCGTTCACCGTGCTGAACGGGACCGACAACTACCTGGGCAAGGCTTGGGACGACCGGATCGGCTGCGCGGTGCTGCTCGTCGCCATGCAGCGTTTGGCGAAAGCGCCGCACCCGAACCAAATCTTCTTTGTCGCGACCACGCAGGAGGAGATCGGCCTGCGCGGGGCGAAAACGGCCGCGGACGTGGTCAAGCCCGACATCGGGCTTGCGATTGAGGGCGGCATCGCGGGCGATACCTTTCCCGGCCACCCCGAGGAAACGCAGGCCAAACTCGGCGCGGGCCCGGGCATCTTCCTGTACGACACTTCCGCGCTGCCCAACCGCAAGCTGGTCGCGCTGGTGCGGCGGACCGCGCGGGAGAAGGGCATTCCCTTGCAGCTTGATCTGGTGCAGGGCTATGGCGACGACTCGTCCGCGATCCAGGAAAGCTCGGGCGGCGTCCCGACGCTCAACTTCGTTGTCCCCGTCCGCTACACCCACGCGCACAACGGGATCGTGAACCGGGGAGATTTCGACAAGATGGTGGACCTGATGACGGCCGTGCTCGCGATACTGGACGCGAAGACGGTGGCGCAGCTGCGGGATTTTGCGCCCTAAGCAATCGGATGTTACTGAGTGAAGTGCAAGGTTTGCAGCATCTGATTGAGCAAATCGTCAAGTCCGGCTTCATCGAACGAGGTCACTGTAGAAGGAACATCAGGATCGCGGATATCTGTTTTTGTGATGGAAAGGCTGATGTCAAAGCAGGTGCCGCCTCTGAATGTACGGTATGTCGTCGATCCCATGCTGTGCCCCAATCCGGCGCTTCCAACTTCGGTGGAGTGAAATAGAGCACCATTGACGTACACCGGCTTGTCAGCAAGGTGATACTCATCTATTCGTAGACACGCTTGTTCGCTCGTACTGTTCTTAACAACGGAGATTGCCAACCCTGCTCTTCAAATTGAGTGTTTCTGAGGTCGTCCTTTGTATATTCAAAGCAGCTGACTGTGTCTGGGTTGCAAACTGGTATGTATGATAACTGAGCTTTACTCAAATCCGCGAAGTATGTCATTGCAGGTGGGTAGGCAATTGAGAAACCGTACTTGGAATCAGTGTGCAGCCGCCATCCTTGCGGCACGTTCTGAGCAATTAAGGCTGCCTTTGATGCGGAGCCGAATTTTAAGGCAAGAATTGCTGGCTTAACCAAGCTCAACGCCGTCATGGTTTGCTTACCGTCGCATTGGAGGAATCTTCAGAACACTTGCCGTTATCCGCATCCGCCGAAACGTGCTGTTTAATCCAGTTCGGCCAAGATATCGGTAAAAGCAACGACGGCATCCCTCAATACGATTGTCTCGGTGTTGCTCAATTTACCGTTCTCAAAACGCAAAAGGCTGTTGTCGACCGGGTCGATCAGATAGATAGCGGGCACACCCATGTTCTCAAAGTCGGCCAGTCGGATTATGAGCTGGGAAAGCCGGTCCTCGGGGCTGAGGATTTCGATCGCAATCAGCGGGGGTACCGTCGCAACCGGCTCATCTGCTGAAGCGCTGTCCGTCACTGCGAAATCAGGAACCCGGTAGCGACGCTCTCCTGTCTTCGTCCGGTACCGCGGGCGAACTCGAATCACCCATTCGCGCCGATGCAGCTTAAAAAAATAGGAGAGGGTGGCCTGCCATTCAGAATGTCGGTTCTCCCCCATCGGCCGCTCCTCGATTACACCGTCGACATACTCCGCATCCGGCTCGTACCGGCTATGCAGGTATTCCTCGACCGAAACCAATGCTGTCGCCATGCTGATCTCCTAGAAAAGGAACCGCTACTGCAACCGCCCCGGGCTGGGCTTGCTCGCCGTGAGCCGGACACCCATGCCGTTCAACAAGCTGCGCGCCTGCGCGCCCTCGGGTGAGGTGGGGTAGCGCTGCACCAAGGCCCGCAAATCGCGGACGCCCGCGTCCCGCTGCGAACTCGCAAGTTCGGCTTCGCCCTTGCGGAGCTGCGCGGCAGGGGCCTTGGGAGAGCCCGCGTACTGCTCCAGCACGATGTCGTAGTTGCGGATGGCCGCCGGATACAGCTGCTGCCGGTACGCGACCTCGCCCAGGTAGAAGCTGGCATTGCCGGCCTCGGGCGACTGCGGATAGTACTTGACCACATCGGCGAACTCATTGGTCGCCAGGTCGTATTTTGCTCCGTTGTAATCGCGCACGGCGCTTTGCAGCAGCTGATCGGCGGGCGGCGCTTGCGGCGCGCTCGCGCTCGGGCCCAAACCGGAGCCGCCGGCGGGAGGCGCGGTAAGCGGGACACTGCTTCCACCCGACGGAGCCGGGGTTGTTCCCACGGAGCCCGCCGGGGGCGCGCTTACGGTCTGGAGTTGGTTCTGCAAGCCGCTCAAGGTCGTGTCGATGCGCCCCAAACGCGTCTTCAACTCATCGACTGAGTCGTTCAAGCCCTGAATTTGCCCGGAAAGCTGCGTATTTTGACCCTCCGCATCCACCTTGGCTTGAAGCGAGGTCATTTGCTGCGTCATCTTGGAGATGTTGTCGTTCGACTGCTCAATCAGGTGCTGCAGCACACCAAGCTGCTCGGAGTTGGACCGCTGTAGCGCTTGCAGCATGTCGGAAAGCGCCTGCACCTGCGTTTGCAGCTGGATGATCTCCTTGGACGCGGCATGGGCGTCCGGTACGGCAAGGAGGCTGAAGCCGAGGGCAAGAGCCGCGAGGGGAAGGATGCGCATGGCTGAATCTCCTTTGAAACCAGGGTAGGGCAGCGGAGCCGGGAAAACAGTTTCGTTTTACGAAATGGTACGCGAAAGCGCGCGGCGGCAGCAGGCGCAAGCAGTCGCCCTGCATCCCACATGCTGAGCAGCAACATAACCTCAGGAGGAAATATCAATGGCGAAGGAGCAATACGAAGGGCAACCGAAGCTGGGCATTCCCAAGGAAGTCGCCGTCCCGCTGATTGTCCTGACCAGCGTGAGCATGGCGGCACTGGTGGCGGTACTGATCATCCTGCGCCGCCAAGAATAGCGCCGCACCGCTTCATGAAAAGGCCCGGCCTCGCGGCCGGGCTTTTCCGTTACCGATCCACCGAGAACTGCGCGCGGCGGTTCTGCTGGAAGCAGCTTTCATCATGCTCGGCGCAGAACTGCTTTTCCTTCCCGTAGGAAACGGTGCGGATGCGGTCGGCCGGGATACCCGCGGCAATCAAAGCCTGCTTCGTGGCCCCGGCGCGGCTTTCGCCAAGCGCCAGGTTGTACTCGGTCGAACCGCGCTCATCGCAGTAGCCGCCCAGCACGATTTTCAGATTCGGGTGCTGGTTGAGCCAGCTTGCATCGGCTGTGACCACGGACTGCGAGGGCGCATTGACCTCAGACGAGTCGTAGTCAAAGAAAACATCCTTGACGTTCTGGTGAAAGGCGGCGTCGTCCACGTCGGACTCATTGATATTGCTCGTCGCGGGCGGCGGCGCACTTCTGCTCTCGGGCTGCCAGGCCGTGGTCAACAGTACCTCTGCCGCGCAGGTGCGGGTGATCGACGCCTCGCCGGACGCGCCCGGGCTGGACATGTACGAGAACAACACCCTGTTCGCGCAGAACCTGGGCTTCGGCACGGTGACTTCCTATGTGCCGTTTGATGTCGGTTCGTACTCGATTGGGGCGAACACGG
>CAXTSB010000079.1:11889-15443 GCA_964246845.1 uncultured Acidobacteriaceae bacterium | reverse complement strand
CCGCTTCTACACCACCGTGAGCACCATCCGCACCATGGAGTCGCTCCTGGACTTGCCGCCCATGAACAACAACGATGCGTTCGCGCCGCTGATGGCGCCGCTGTTCAGCGGGCCCGGCGACCAGCCACCCTACACGGCCGACTACAGCAACCGCGACAACGGCCTGATTTACCAGGCCAATACGCCCCGCTCGCCCGGCGCGAGCCAATCGATGCGGATGGATTTCCGCCACCCCGACCAAGCGCCCGCGGGGGAGCTCAATGCGATCCTATGGCGCGATGCGATGGGCGCGAAGCCCCTGCCGGAACAGCTGTCGCACCCGGCGAAAACCAAGCACAAGAAGGATGATGACGACTGACCCCGCCCGCACGGGATGAATACCCACAGCGCATTTAAAGCCGAGCCTGGGTATCTGGAGCAGGCCGCTTGGACACGCCGCGTGTGTCAGAACCGAGCACAGCCTCGTAGTTTCCCTAGCCCCGCACCTCGGACAGGTGTACTCTGTCCGGAATGAATGACCGCCCGGCGCAGCCCCCGCGCATGAAACCGGAGCTGCTCGTCAAGCTTTTAGCCGCGGGCGTGCTTTTCTATGTTCCCGTGCAGTGGGTCGCGGGCCGGCACCCCGGCAGCACAACCATTTTCAGCACACACCGCGAGGCCGTGCGGCAGGGTTTCACGGAAGCGGCATCCGCGCTTAGGGCCAGGTTGGCCGCCGGCTGCGCGGACGGCAGCATCCGTACGGTGTACTTCAGCGACGGCGACGTGTACTCGCCCTACTTCTTGAACGACCTGGCGAAGTTTCCGGGATGCCGGGTGATCCGGCAAACCGATGTGACGCCGGTAGACCGGCAAACGGAGCTGGGCTGCGGACGCTTCCTCGTGGACGAGAGGGTGCTGAGCGCATGGAAGCCTGGGCTGTTCTGGGAAGACCCGGGACCGCTCCAAGACAAACTCACCGTTGTCGGCGCGTACCCTTCCGGCCCAGACGGGTATGGCTGGAAGCTGCTGACGACAAACGGGTGTCCGGGTTCGGGAAGGGACGCCGGATGAAGTCGGCCTCGCCCGAAACAGGCGTGCCGCCCTCCGCCCGGAGTATCCGCGCCCTTCTCGGGTCGCTTTCCGGACCGGTCTTCGCGGGGGGGGGGATTGCCGTAATCGTGCTCGCGATCCTGCTCGCAGCGCACGCCAATGCGCTGTTTTATCCGCTGCCCAACGAGGATGACGCCCGGTTCTTCTACCCCGCCTGGGCGCTTGCGGTCCGAGGCACGCTCGCCGTACCCATGCTGAACGCGCCCGACGGCATTTTCTGGATGCCCCACGGCTTTTATGTGTGGCTCGCTTTCTGGATGCGCCTCTTCGGGCCCACGATGGAGGTCGCGCGGGCCGTCTGCCAAGCGACAACCGCCGCGGCGGCCGCCGTGCTGGTCACGGCATTCGCGCGGCTTTGCCGGTCCCGGACCTTCGCTTTGTTGTGCGGTGTGCTGTTGGTGTCGCCCGGCGTCGTGTTCACGGCCAACGTCGTGCGCATGGAGTCGCTCGTCTTCCTGCTGCTTGCCCTGGGGCTGCTGCTGCACACGTATGAGCTGCGCCTTGCGGCGGCGGCGATGCTTTTCCTGTCCGTCACGGTCCACCCGGCCTTGGGCTTGGGCGCGCTCTTGTATGCCGGAGCGGTTGTCGGCGCGGGCAAGCTCCGCAACGAAGGCATGTTCAGCTGGATCGTCATCGCGGCGGCGGTGTGCGCGGTCCTGGCCGAAGCGTCCTATGTCGCCGGCCACTTCGCGCTGTTTCACCGGCACATGGCCTACCAAGCGCTGCGCAAAGGCAGGCACGGCACCCTGCGCCTGCTCCTCAGCAGCCGCGGAGTGCTCCTTGGCGCGGAGCTCGCCGCCGCCGCGGGCATGCTCCGAGCCGGAGGCTCCGGCTTGCGGAAGGAGCTCCTGCCCGTGATGCTTCTGTTGCTGGGTTTGTCGACCTACGCGGTGCTGGGACGGGAGATTCCGTACAACATCTACGCTTATGCCGTTGTACCCGCATCGTTTTGCTGCCTGCTTTTCCGCGCTGTTCGCGTCTCCCGTCCTGTCCCTCAACCGCCGCTCTAAAAATCGCCGTCAGCCGCGAAGCAGCTCGGTTCCCATTGGAAATGCCGCGCAACACTTTCCTTGCTGTTCACGGCGACAGCAAAATCGGCCGCAGGGCATTGAGCTTTGCCCGTGCTCTTGGCTAGTATTCGAGCCAGAGCCGGAGCAGGAGCGGCAGCCTGCCCCGGAACGCGTGCCCCGCTTTCCTTAGCAGACCAACCTTTCTGCCCAGCTCGGCGGCGAGCGCGAATAAGCACGTCATGTACTTGGTGCCGCGCCGCGAGAAAACGCCGCTTTCAGCAGCCGCTCGCCGTCGATCGCGAGCATTCGGAAACGTAGTCCCGAGGCATAGGTCATGGCCTGCCCCTTTTCTTGGCGCCGCTGTAGCGTAATTTCTGTGTAGAAGCTGCTCCCACCTAAGGACGTGGGATTGCCGCTGACTCAACAGGCTGGGCAGCTGAGGCTGTCGCCGCATCGCGGAAGGATCAGCACGTCAAAAGTTCACCCGGCATCCCTGCTTCGCGGGTCGGCGTAGTTGCGGGTGAGGACGCGGGAAAACAGCCGCTGCATCCGGCCTCAATAGTCGGAACTTGTTTCCCGGGGTCGCCCGTCAGTAGAGGCTCCATCTCCGCGGCGACCCCGATGAGGGTGTCTCCCCATGAAAGTGCCGTGTCCCTCTCACGGAAGCATCCGTGGTGATTCAAGCAAGAGGCGCGGGAGGCAGCGGCATGTCAGATCTGGAAGACGGGTTCGCCGTGATCGAAAGCCGAACCCGCTCCTGCGTTCAAAAAGCATGCTTCGCTCGGGAGTGCGAAAGCGCAGCCTGGACCACAAACTTGTCTACTTATCCCGCCCCCGTGCGAGCACCACCAGATCCACCCGGCGGTTCTTCTGCCGGCCTTCCGGCGTACTGTTGTCCGCAACCGGGCGGTACGGGCCGTAACCGGCCACCGAGATGCGGGTCGGGTCGTACTGCGTTTCGTTTACCAGGAGCAGGAGCACCGTCATGGCACGGGCCGCGGAAAGCTCCCAATTGGACGCAAACAGCGCGTTATGGATTGGCTGGTCATCCGAGTGGCCCTCCACGCGCAGCACCGCTCCATGCCGCTGCAGCACCTCGCCTGCCTTTTCCAGGGTTTCGCCTTGGCCGGCAACCAGCCCAGCCTCCCCGGAGCGGAAAAACCCGAACTCCTGGAAGGAAATGACCAGGCCTTCCGGCGTCTGCTGGAGCCCTACTTGGCCTTTGCTGATGGCACCGCCCAGCACCTGGCGGAGCTGCGCTTCAAGCTCCGCATCAGGATTCCCGACGCGGGGCGCCCCCAGGGGGGCCCCGGCCCCCCCGGGGGGGCCCGACCGGCCCCCGCCCACACCCATGACACGGCCGCCCCGGCGCGGGCGCAGCCAGGAGGCGCATGATGACGCACACGGTACCCGCACTCTACGACACCTACGCCGAAGCCGAGCAGGCCGTGAGCC
>CAXTSB010000079.1:0-11879 GCA_964246845.1 uncultured Acidobacteriaceae bacterium | reverse complement strand
CTCTCCCCGTCCGCGCGCGGGGGGCGCGCGCGCGCCCCCCCCCTGCCCCGCTTTGCCCTGAAAAGCCGGAGTGGATCGCCCCGGAAAGCCGCCCGAAAGCTTCGGCACTGTGGCGCGAGGTGGCGAACAACACCACAAACAAGGCAAACAGCAGGGTCATCAGGTCGGCATAGGAAACCAGCCACCGGTCCTGCGAAAGAAGCGTATCCCGCCGGCTGCGGCGCTGCCGTACACTTCCGGCGGACGTTTGTTCTTCCTCGGTCATCGGGCGGCCGCCTTTGCCGGAGCCTTCGCCGCTATCGGCGCGATGCCGGCCGGTGCGCGCTCGCCGGCCAGCGCTTCCATGCGTTCCCGCAGCATGCGCGTGCTGGCGCCTTCCGCAATGGCCAACACGCCTTCCAGAGTAAGTTCGCGCAAACGCTCCGCATCGCGGGCGCGCCCGCGCAGCTTACCCGCAACGGGCAGAAAAAGCAGGTTTGCGAAACCGACGCCGTACAACGTGGCTACAAAAGCAGTCGCGATGCCCTGCCCGATCCTGCCGACATCGTCCAAATGCTGCATCACCTGGATAAGCCCAAGCACGGCGCCCAAGATGCCGACAGTCGGGGCGAAGCCGCCCGCGGCTTCCCACACCCGCGCCGCGCGCTCTTCTTGCTCCTCCTGCGTGATGGAGTCAAGTTCCAGGATCTCCCGAGCTTGGCGCGCGGGTACGCCGTCGATCGCAAGCATCAAGGCCTTGCGTAGAAACAGGTCGTCGATTTTCTTCAGTTCCGGGTCCAGCGAGACCAAGCCCAACCGCTTCGCCTGCAGTCCGTACCGTGCGATCTGTTCCATGCGGCTTCGAACCTCGCCCGTGCCGTGCGCGAACGCCGTTCGCAGCGCCCGCACAGCCTGCCGTACCGCCGCGTGCGGAAACTGCACAAGCACCGCGCCCAAAGTGCCGCCGAGAACGATCAGCGCCGCCGTCGGCTGCACCACCTGCCCCAACCGGCCGCCTTCGAGCGCGAACCCGGCCGCGATGGCCGTTGCCGCCAAGACCAACCCGCCTGCCGCGCTCTTCTCAAGCTTCTTCATCGCTTCCTTCCTTTATCGGCTGCCGCATCCAAAACTTGAGCCGCCTCAGGCCGGCACCGGTACTCCGACTCCGAGCTCCCGCCCTGCCGCCTGTACCGCATCATCCCCCGGAAACTGCTCCAGGGCACGCGCAATCACCTTTCCGGCTGCTTCTTGATTCCCGATTTGGCACAACACCGCCGTGTGTCTCAAAAAGGAACGCGGGGCGGGTTTCAGGATCGCGATTTGTCTTGCGGCCTCGGCTGCCCGCGCCAGGCCATGGGTCGCCACCGCGGCCTTCAACGCCAGTTCGTGTAGTTCCGCCAATTTTGGATCAATCAGGATTCCGGCTTCGGCAAGCCGCAGCGCCTCCGGCCACTGCCGGATCTGTGCGTGGAGCTCGGCCGCATACAGGTACGGCAAAGCCTCCCCATGCTTGCGCGCCTGCGCCTCGGCGCGCCCGATTACGCCCTGCATCCGCGCCAAGCCCGCGGCCTCGTCGCCGCACTCCATCTCCACCAGCGCCAGCCTGGCGACCAAAGGTATGGATTCCGGCAGCAGGCGGCATGCCTCTTCCAAAGCCGCCCGCGCCTCGGGCCAGCGTCGGAGCGCGGCCAGCATCTCCCCGTGGAACCGCGCGCGCGTCCCGGCAAACTCGATCCTGTCCGGCACCTGCCCCAAAGCCGCCAGCGCCGCCTCATGGTGGCCCAAACGGTGCAGCGCGATCGCCATGGAAAGCCACAGCACCGGATCCCGTCCGCCCAGGGCCGCCGCTTTCAGGAAGCAGTCCAGGCCCGCTTGGTGCTCGCCGCGCCAGGAGCAAAGCGCGTCACCATACTGCATCAGCACTTGAGGATCGCGGGGGCGCTCCGCCGCTTTCATTCGAAGCAGTTCGTAGTAAAGGTCGTATTTGCGCTTGAGGCCTTCGGCATCGATGGCATACCAGCCGAAGTGATGGATAAAGAATCCGGCCCGCGCGATGGGGCGCCCGAGCTCGATCAGGCGGTACTCCACCTGCTCGTGGATAGGCCCCTGGTAGTACACCGTCGGGTCGCGGCGGAACAGCCGCACGACCTCGCTGTGGATGTACAGCTCCGCATCCGGCGCTTGCGGGTGCCGCTCGCCCGGCGGGATTGGGAAAGCGCCGGTCAGCGGACGGTCCCAGGGCTTTAGGTAATTGCGGACCGGAACGACGTATCCTTCAGCGCGGGGCGCGGCGAGCTCTGTCCGAATCCATGCGCGGGCGGCCCCGTCCAGCTCCTCATCCGCGTCCAGAACCAGCACCCAATCAGTACCGATTGCCGCAAGCGCGGCGTTGCGCGCGGAAGCGAAGTCGCCGCGCCATGCGAACGGGACGAGCCGAGCTCCGCACTGCTCCGCAATCGCTGCTGTTGCATCCGTTGAACCGGTATCGACCACGACGGAGGCGTCCACCAGACCCCGGGCGCTTTCGAGGCAGCCTCGGATGGTCGCCGCCCCGTTCTTCACGATCACACACAAACCTAATGTCGGGAGCACACGCCTCCTCTGCTTCTTCTCGCAGACCGATGCACGTTGCGGGCCGTTCCGGATGAGCTTTCCGTGAGAAGGTCCGGCGCGAAAAAAAGAGAAGAAAAAGCGATTTACCCCTGAACAGATTTCCCGAAAGTGCCGATAGATGGTTTGCAAGCAAATGCAGCCGCAGCACAGGTGAAGCGCAAGAGCCAAACCGAGTGCCGGCAGACGTACCTACTTCAAGGAGCGAACTACCTCATGTCTCTCGGCGTTCTCAACAACATCTCTGCCCTGACCGCGGAAAACTACCTCAACATCACCACACAGCAGGCGAACAAAAGCCTCCAGCAGCTCGCTTCCGGCTCGCGGATCAACTCGGGCGCGGACGACGCAGCCGGCCTGGCGATTTCGGACGGCTTGAACGCGAACGTGGCTGCCTTGAACCAATCCTCGCAGAATGTAACGGACGGCGTCGGTCTGCTGCAGACCGCGGACGGCGCGCTCTCGCAGATCACTTCGCTGCTGAACCGGGCCGTCACCCTTGCGACTGAAGCGTCGAACAGCACTGCCGCGCCGCAGATTGGTGCGATTAATGCTGAGTACACTGCCATTCAATCCGAAATTGATAATATCAATGCGTCAACGGCTTATAACGGTGCTCAGATTTTTGGGCAGACTGCGGGTGCAACCGGTGCTACTTTCAGCATTTTCACTAGTGATGGTACTAATAGTACGCCGTTTGCCATCACCGTAAGCGATACAAGCTCGGCAGCTCTGACACTATCTACCGCTGGATTTACTAATACGGCGGGCGCGCAAGCTGAGCTTAAGTTGATTACGACTGCTATTGCAGCTGTTGCGGCACAGCGCGGCACGCTCGGCGCAAATGTAGAGCAGCTACAGTCCGCTTCCTCGGTCGCAACGACTGAATCGCAGAACCTGGCCAGCGCCTCGAACGACATCCGCTCCGCCGATATCGGTCAGACGGTCGCGAATGATACCAAGTACTCCGTCTTGGAGCAGACCGGCATCTCGGCGCTGCAGCAGGCGAACCAGCAGTCGCAGTCCGTCCTCAAGCTGCTGCAGTAATCAAACCCGGGGCAGCCCTTAATAAGCTGCCCCGATTTCCAGAGCGGCGGATCCGCCCACAACCGCGACTCTCTGCTCCCAGCCCATGAAAAGCAGTTAGGGCGGCTTTCACGCCGCTTCACGAGATTTTCTGCACGGTCGCAAGTTTCCGAAGGAGCGCTCGCATGAGTACCGTTTCCACCTCCGCCCTCAGCTCGCTCCTCAGCTCGCTCAATAACGGCAGCAGCGGGCTGGATGTCACCTCGGCCGTCGCCGCTGTGATCGCGGCGGAGCGGCAGCCGGAAACCCTGCTCCAAAACCAGCAAACCGCTCTCAATACACAGGCCTCGGCGCTCCAGCAGCTGCAATCGCAGGCATCCTCGCTTACCAGTGCTCTTCAAGGACTCGGCGACACCGTCGGTGCGCTCAGTGATGCAAGCGCGACATCCTCCGACACAGGCATTTTGACTGCTTCCGCGGCACCGGGTACCGCCACGGGTACCCATTCTGTCGTGGTGAAAAACCTCGCCGCTACCGGCTCCGGCTACTCCGCCGAACAGGCAAGCAGTTCATCCGCGCTCGCTTCCGGCGGCTTCGACCTGACAGTCGGCGGGAAAACAAAGCACATCACCACGGGCAGCGGCAGCGGCACAGACGATACCCTCACGGAACTCGCGCAATCCATCAATGCGGCCGGCATCGGTGTAAACGCAAGCGTTGTCAATGACGCGAACGGATCACGGCTGGCTCTGGTGGCACAGTCCTCCGGTACCGCAGCGGACTTCACGATCGCAAACGACACCTCAGGCCTGCAGCTGACGAAGGGTACTCAGGGCGCGGATGCGTCACTCACGGTGGACGGCATCCCGGTCACAAGCGCGGCCAACACGGTCACCGGCGCGGTCGCGGGCCTCACCCTGAACCTGCAGGCCGTGAGCAGTAATCCGGTCACGGTTTCCACAGCTCCCGATACCGACGCGATCAACTCCGCTGTGACGAATTTTGTCACCGCTTACAACACAATCATTAAAAATCTCAATGCGCAGTTCACCTATAACGCCGGCACCAACTCCGAAGGAACGCTCGGCACGGACAGCACGGCGCGCTCGCTCCAAAGCGACGTTCTCAGCGCCGCGAACCTGAACATCGGCTCGGGTACGTACTCCACGCTCGCCTCCATCGGGATCTCCACCCAGCAGGACGGCACCCTCAGCCTGGACTCCTCCAAGCTGAACGCGGCACTTTCCAGCAATTTCTCCGGCGTGGTCGCGTTTTTTCAGGGCACGACTACGGGCTCCGCCACGACCCAAGGCTTTGCAACCGGCTTTGCCGCAGCGCTCAACAACTACACCGATGCCACGCAAGGCGCTTTCACCGTCGACCTGAAAAGCATCAGCAACGAATACACGGATCTCGGCAAACAAATCGACGATTTCGAGCGCTACATCGCGACGCAGCAAACCCTGCTCACCACCGAGTATAACAACGCCAATATCGCCCTGCAGCAGCTGCCGCAGCAGATCAAACAAGTCCAGGCCATCCTGGGCGACAACTCTTCCAATAAGAACTGATGATTCCGATGCCGCCTGCCCTCGCCTACCGCCGCGCCGCCGCCCAGCAAGCCTCCGTTGCCGGCTTGATCATTGCTCTTTACGACACCCTCGCCGGCAACCTCCAACGCGCGGCGGAAGCCATGCTTCGGGGCGACCTTGAGCAGCGCGGCGAGCAGCTCAAACACGGCTTTTCCGTCCTGATGCAGCTCATCAGCCTCATTGATGTCGAACGCGGCGGCCCTACCGCGGTTCAACTAAAGCGCTTCTACGAGCATTTGCGGCAGCAAATGCTGCGGGCTCAGTTCGAGCAGGACCCTTCGCTGCTGGACTCATCGCAAGCACTTGTGCTTGATGTACGCAGTGCCTGGCAGGAACTGGACCTGCGCTCCGCCTGCGCAGAGCCGACCCTGGCAAGTGCATCCACGCAGCCTGCTCCGCTCAGCTTGCGGGCTTAAGAGCGGGCTCACCGTGGTACGGCGGGGCAGCCTGTGACTGCTTCAGGGCTCGCGAACCCTGCACAGCGTATTCTGAGAATCGTTCCTAGCCGCAAACCAGTTCGGATTCGAGCCAGGTGTATTCACAGCGCGGCCGTGGTAGAAGAGTATGCAGCAGCTTCCCGAGCACGCTGTACGAACTCCGCTACCCTGCGCGGGTCCTTGCGGCCGGGTGAGAGCTCTACGCCGCTCACCACATCGACACCCCAGGGACGCAGCGTCGCGACAGCCTCGGCGATGTTCTCCGGGGACAGCCCACCTGCCGCGATCAATCTCATGTCCGCGGCGGAAGTGAACGCGGTGCGTGCGGACACCCAGTCAAAACTCACGCCGGTTCCGCCCGCAAGCTGCCCTACGCGCGAATCGATCAGCACGCCGTCGCAGGAAGTACGAAATGGTTCAAGCGCCTCAGGAGTTAATGTGTCCTCAGTCCCGAGGTGAACCACCTCCAGCAGTTTGAAGCCAGGCTCTGACTCGAAAAACGACCGCAGCCGTTGTTTTAAATCCGGTTCGTGGGACATGTGCAGCTGAACTCCGGTAAGTCCGGACTCCTGAACAACCTTCACGACATAATCAAAAGTCGGGTTGACGAACACACCATACTTTTCAATCTGACTCGGCAAACCCCGCGTGATCGCCGCGGTTTGCGCTATCGAAACCTGCCGGGGGCTAGGAGCAAAGATAAATCCGAGAGCGTCGGCACCGGCTTCAACTGCTGCTTCCGCATCAGCTGACGACGTCGTACCGCATATCTTGACCCACATCCGGTCAGCCCGCGACCGGCGCGAGCAAGTCAGCCAAGGCTTGGCCCGGATCAAGGGTGCGCATCAGCGCCTCTCCAATCAGAAAAGCTTGAAAGCCTGCCTCGCGCAGCAAGGCGATATCAGCCCGCGATCCGATGCCGCTTTCCGCCACCCGCACTGCGTCCTCAGGCAGCTCCGCCGCGAGCTCCAGGGATGTTTCAAGCCGAACCTCAAACGTGGAAAGGTCGCGATTGTTGACGCCGTAAGCATCGCAGCCCAGACCGCCTACCCGCGCAAGCTCCTCGGCGGTATGCACCTCACAGAGCACGTCGAGCTCCAAAGAGTGCGCCTGCTCGGTGAAACGCTCCAGTTCCGTATCCGTCAGCGCGGCGGCAATCAACAGGATCGCATCCGCCGCGTGCGCCCGTGCTTCCATGATCTGGTACTCGTCCACGATGAAATCCTTGCGCAGGCAAGGCAGGCCGCTTGCTTCCGAAGCCTGCTCCAGGTACTCAAGATCTCCTTCGAAAAACGGCTTATCCGTGAGTACGGAAAGGGCAGCCGCACCCCCCGCGCGCAATCGCAGCGCCAACTGGGTCGGTTCAAAATGCGGGCGGATCAAGCCTTTGGACGGAGAAGCTTTCTTGATTTCCGCAATCACCGCAGGCCCGTCAAGCGCGCGCGCCCGCAGGACACGGGCAAAGCCGCGCGGAACATGCATACCGGCAAAGTGTTCCAGTTCAGCGTAGCCGACCAGGCTTTTCCGCGAAACAACATCCGCCCGCGTTCTCGCCAGGATGCGCTCCAGATGCATCAGCTAAGTATACGCAGGCAGATACGAGGGTCGGCGGGGCCTGCAAGCGATCTTTGAAAGCCGCGGTGCGGCTTGGAGCAGCCCTCGGCCTTGCGGTGCGTCGTGTACCTGTCCGGACGAAACGGCGAAGATAACCGTCCGAGCGTTCGCGGCGAGGTGAATGAAGCTTGGTGGTCCGGACGCCCCGGCTCCGGCCGATAGCCCGTTTTTTCAGCGCTGCGGCCGCGTCCGGGTGCACCTTGACCGAGGTTGAGTCGAGTTGGACGGCCTCGACCCGGATGCGCACGATCTGCTCCAACTACAGCTTTATGAACATCCGGTCGAGCACGCCCGACTTGGCCCAGCGATTCATGCGCATGTAGATCGTATGCCAGTTGTCGAAACGCCGGGGCAGCCCGCGCCATTTCGCTCCGTGCTCCAACACGTACAAAAACACGCAGCTACGGGCAGGTGCGGGAGATCGCGGGCAGCCCGGTTCAGTCGATTTATGCGGACCAGGGCTCTACTTTTCTTTTGATCGGAAAACCTGGCGCCAGGAGGAAGCAGTTTGACCGGAGCAAGAATGCACTGCCATCCCAGCCGACCTGCGCGGGTCGGTTCACGGGCGTTTGCTGGAACCCAGTCGAGCCCACCGAGCGTCTGCACGAGAACCGGTTCGGGCCACGCCCTGAACCAGATACGCGGTGCACACTTGTATCCAAGACTTCCTGGGAGCAAGCACTCCGGCATCCAAGGCTGTATGAGCACCCGCGTCCACGATGGGGAGCCCTGCCCCGCGCCCTGGGCCGAGGCGGCGCGAGAGCAAAGGCAGTTTCTAACCGCGGTCGGCAGCGCCCGGCGGCCCTTGTTGATCTGCGATTACGACGGCACCTTGGCCCCTTTTCACATCGACAAAATGCAGGCGCATCCGTACGGGGGCATTGTTGAGCGCTTGGCGCGCCTCCGCGCGGGCGGAACCGAGCTCGCCTTTGTTTCCGGGCGGCCCGTGCGGGAGCTTCTACAGCTGCTTCCGCCGGCGGGGGGCGCTGAAATCTGGGGTATGCACGGGCGCGAGCACCAAAACGCTCAAGGAAACCACACCCTGTTCGAACCCGGGCCGGAACAGCGGGCGGCATTGGACGACGCTGAAGCGGCGCTGGCCGACCGAGGCTGGGACCGCTCGCTTGTGGAACGCAAGGTCGGCAGCGTCGCGATGCACTGGCGTACGCTCCCGTCCGGCGCGGAAAAAATTGATCGGCAAAAAACGCAGCAGCAGGCCCGGGCCGAGGCGGAGCAGGTGTTCGGCATCCATACGGGCCGCCACTCCATGGCTGTGCTCCCGTTTGACGGAGGCCTGGAACTGCGGACAGAAGACCGCACGAAAGCGCACGCGGTCGAGGCCCTGCTGGACGCCGCCGACCACGACGCGGCTGCTTTCCTGGGCGACGACCTGACCGATGAGGATGGCTTCCGCGCCATACGGGCGCGGAGCGGTCTGGCGCTGCTGGTGCGGGCCGAGCCTCGTCCGTCGGAAGCTCGGCATTTCCTACGACCCCCCGGAGAGCTGCTTTGGTTTCTTGATGCATGGATAGGTGCGCGCGCTGGCAGCGAAACCGGAGGAGCGGTACTCTAACCGCAGCAGTATGCCTTCCCCCAAGCGCGACCTGATGATTGTTTCCAACCGCTTGCCGCTTTCTTTTGAGAAAGGGCCTGAGGGGATGCGGGCCAAGCAAAGCAGCGGCGGCTTGGTCACGGCGCTGGAACCGCTCCTGCGCGAGCACGGCGGCATCTGGGTGGGTGCGGCCGGCACGGAGCAGGACGCGCAAGCGCGCCGGCACATCCGCGAGCAGCTCGACGAACTGTCCCGCGAGCATAGCTACCGGTATGAGCCTATTGCACTTACCCCCGAGGAGCACGCGAAATACTACGAGGGCTTCTCCAACGAGATTGTGTGGCCGCTCTTCCATGACTTGCAGTCGCGCTGCAACTTCGACCCCAGCTACTGGGAGTTTTACCTGCGCGTCAATGCCCGCTTCGCGGAGTGCGCGGCGCAAACAGCCGGGAAGAACTCGCTGATCTGGATCAACGACTACCAGCTCATGCAGGTGGCGCCGTTTCTGCGCAAAAAGGGCCTCAGCGCCCGGCTGGTGTTTTTTCTCCATATTCCGTTTCCGCCGCCGGATATCTTCGAAAAGCTGCCCTGGCGCTGCCAAGTGCTGGAAGGCCTGCTGGCCCATACGGTGATCGGCCTCCAGACCGCGCGCGACCTCCGCAACTTCCTTGCCTGCCTTCGCGCGTTCGTGCCGGCGGCTTCAATCGTCCGCCGAACGGGCGACACGCGCGTTGTCAAGCATGGGGGCAGGGAAACCGTGGTCGGGGCGTTTCCCATTTCCATCGATTTCGGGGAGTTCGAGCGGGAGTCGGACTCGGACGCGGTCCGGCGGCACATTTCCAACTTGCGCGCCACCCTGCCCCAAGGCGTCAGCATCGTGCTCGGCATCGACCGGCTGGACTACACCAAGGGCATCACGGAACGTTTAAAGGCGTTCCGCTTGTTTCTTGAGCGCAATCCGCGGCTGCACCGCAAAACCAGCCTGATCCAAATCGTCGTGCCCAGCCGCGAAACCATTCCCGGCTATCAGCTGCTGAAGGCCGATATCGAGCGGCTGGTGGCGCAGGTCAACGGCGAGTTCGCCGAGCCCGGCTGGGTGCCCATCAACTACATCCACCGCTCCGTGCCGCGTACCGAGCTGCTGGCCCTGTACCGGACCTCGCACGTGGCCTTCATCACGCCGCTGAAGGACGGCATGAACCTAGTTGCGAAGGAGTACTGCGCCTGCCGCCACGAGAATAACGGCGTCCTGATCCTGAGCGAGTTCGCCGGCGCGGCCACTGAGCTCAAGGCAGGCTCGCTGCTGGTGAACCCTTACGACCACAGCGCTGTCGCCGACGCGCTTGCTGAAGCGTTGACCATGGACCACGCCGAGCAGCACCGCCGCATGACCAAGCTGCGGGGGCAAATCCGCAAGGCCGACCTTAACGCCTGGCTCCGGGGCTTCCTGGCCTACGCCGAAAAAAAAGCAGAGGAGCGGGCCACTGCCTAGCACCCTGTCCGCGGGCGGCGCGCCGCGCCCGGCGTATGCCTACCTGGCCGACAGCTACATCTATCACTGGAATCTGGCTTCGTTCCGCACCGACTGGCATTTTGTCATCGCGGTCGCGGTGTGCTTGGCCGCGGGCATTGCCGCCGGGCACCCTGGGGCGGCGCTGATCGCCGCCGGCGGCGCGATGACGGCGGGCTTCGGCCCCAAGCAAACCATCGACGGCTCGCCCCTGCTCCCCGTGCTGTTTGTTTCGTTCGGCATGGCTTTGTCCAGCTTTCTAGGCATGTTCGCCGGCTATGAGAACTGGGTCCTGACGCTGCTCGCCTCCGGCTTCGGCTTCGGGTACGGCATGCTGTCCAAGCGTGAAGCCGGCTACGGGTGGGTCGGGCAGCAATGCGTGGTCACGCTCCTAGTCGCATCCGCGTTTCCATCTTCCGCGCGCGATGCCGCCGTGCGCGCCGGGCTGATGTTCGCGGGCGGCATGGTGCAGCTCGCAATTTCGGCCGCCGCGCTCCGCCTGGTCGGCGACCTCCGGCGGCGGGTCATGTCGCTGGCCCGGTACGTCCACGAGGAGCATACGGCCCTGCGCCAAACCTATCTCCAAGCCGTGCTTTCCCTCAAGCAGCGGCAGTTCCGCGATTCCGCCCTGCCCTATGCCGCGCGGCTCACGGTGGTGCTCGCCCTCAGCACGGAGATTTACCGGGCGCTCCATTTCGCGAGCGGCTACTGGATTCCCATGACGGCGCTGCTTGTGATGCGCCCGGGCATCGCCGACACCGCCAGCCGAGCCATTGCGCGTACGCTCGGCACGCTTGCGGGCAGCGCGCTGTCGAGCGTCTTCCTGCTGTACGTCCACTTGCCTACATGGTGGCTCGCCGCGTTTACGGCCCTGTTTACCTGGCTTGCGTACAGCACGCTGAACGTGAACTATGCGCTGTATTCGGTCAACCTTACCTCCTACATCGTGTTTCTGCTTTCGCTCGACAACCTGCCGGGACCTGAAATCGCGAAACGCCGGTTCGTCTGCACGCTGATCGGCGGGGCAATCGCGTTGACCGTCCGTTTGACCGTAATCCGCCTCAGGCAGAAGCAGGACCGCGACTCCGTGCAGGTGATGGTGCGGCGCGACGAGGCCGCGAAAGCGCGAAGCTGAATGGACACGGCAGCATCAAACAGCCTGAGGAGAGCTTGCCGACATGCCGGACCAGAACGAGAAACCCGCACAGCCCGCCGGGCCCGAAACCATTCTTATCGCCCACGTCACCGCGCACCTCACCGACGGATCCAGTTTTGAGCTGTACCCGTTCGTGAACAGCAAGGATGTGAAAGCGGAGGTGTCGAAGACAGTCGGCGAGTGGGCCGGCTCCGGCTTCCTGCTGCGCGGCCCGCGCATGATTCCCTGGCACCAGGTCAAGCTGCTGGAAGCCACCTCCGTCGAGGAGATCACACGGCAGGAAGCCGAGCAGCGCATGCTGCGCTGGCAGGCCGAGGACCAACTAAAGGCCGTGCAGGGCTTTTGGAAGACCAAGGAAGAGCAGGGCGAGAGCGGCGGGCAGGGCGGGGAAGAAAAGCAGGGC
>CAXTSB010000078.1:0-15555 GCA_964246845.1 uncultured Acidobacteriaceae bacterium | reverse complement strand
GCCGGGCAGTGTATCGGCTTCCATCACCGTCTCCGACACCCCCATCGGCGGCGCGCGGGCCCGCGGAGCACCCCGGAAGCGGCGAGCCCGGCTCCGGCGGAGTCGGTCACCTCCAGGTGGAGCGCGGCCGGTGCTGCGGTTTGCCCCGCCGCACCGGCAATAAGCAAGCCCGGAACAAGCAAACCCGCGGCGGCGCGCGGGGCATGGCGCAGTAGGAAGACGTGCAAAATCTGCCTCATCGGGGGACGGCGGCGAAGGATGCGCGGCGTCCGAGACGCGCCGCATAAGCCAAGTATGCCTGACGGACAGGCCCGCGGCACAGGAAACGCGAACGGCACCATCATAGGAAACGCTTTCTGGGAAACGCTATCTTCTAGGAATCGAAATAAATACCCGGTAGAACCGCGGCTAAGTGACGTTTTCGGCCTTGTCTCGTTCCCGGACTCCGCGCTATCTCAAGGCGCGGCTTTGGACCTTACGGGTGTTGCTGCATTTCTCATCAACGCAGGGCCGGCCTATGCTCCATCGACGACACAGCCCGGCTCTTCCGCCGGGTCCGGGCGGCAAAACCTACCCTGGTGCAACGTTTGACTCCATGCCCGCAGGCATCTTTGGGGTACTTCTGGAATTCTTCCTTTTCGAGAAAGTTTTTTCTTTTTCCGCTGTTCTTTCTGTTATGAATAGGTTGCTCGGCTTTCTGCGGCCGGAAAAGTAAGAAACAGGGCGGCTGTTGACTTTCTTACTTGCCCAAGCAGTCGGCTGCTTGTTCCACCTATGTTTCCCGGCCCGCCGGCCTTTGCCTCGCGGGTTAGCGCGGACTTGTGTTCTTAAAAAGCACGGTACCGCCCGACCTCAACCTGTTTTCGGGAGAGAACCACCATGCGGTTGCAAGCTCTATCCGTTTTCCTCGGTCTGCTCGGCCCCACGGCCGCGGCCTACGGCCAAGTGGACATCACCACCTGGCAAACCAACCTCCAGCACACCGGCCTCAACAACCAGGAAACCACGCTCACCCCCACGCTGCTCCAAAGCGCGGGCAGCTTCGGCATCCTGTTCTCGCAGCGCACCGCGGGCCGCACCTACGGCCAACCGCTGTACCTCACCCGCAATACCCTCAACCAGCTCGGCGGCGCGTTCCCCGACAATGCCGCGCACAACGCGGTATACGTGGCCACGCAGGCCGGCAACATCTATTCCTTCGACGCGGACTCGAACACCGGCAACAACGCGAACCCCTTGTGGACGCGCGACCTGATGAACGTCAACGGGGTCGAGCTGGCCGGCCTCACGGGGGCCGAAACCGGCTCGGGCGACATCACCGGAACGCAGTCGCTGACCACCACGCCGGTGATCGACCCGGCGACCGGCACCATTTACGTTGTGGTCGCGGGCAAGAACCCCAACCTGAAACCGGGCTACCAGCAGTACATCTGGGCGCTTGACGTCAAGACCGGCGCGCCCAAGTTCAACAGCCCGCAGCTGATCACCACCACTTTTCAGGGCAACGTGCAAACCCCGAACGCGAACGACCAGGACCCGGAACCCTCGCCCGGCCCCGGCCAGATTCCGTTCACCCCGCTCCACGAGCACCTCCGCTGCGCGATGGCGCTGTCCAACGGCGTCGTGTACCTCACCTATGCCTCGCACACCGACGTGTCGATCTTTTACGGTGAAATCCTCGGCTACCAGGCTTCCGACGTCAGCAAGATCGTGAAAAAGTTCATTGCCGCCCCGGTGACCGCGGCCGGCGGCAACGCGGCCGGCATTTGGATGGGCGGCGCGAGTCCTGCGTTCGACGCGGACGGCAACCTGTTCGTCATCACCGGCAACGGGCCGTTTTCGCAAAAGGCCTCGCCCTACACCGCGGCCACCGACTGGGGCGAAAGCTTTATCCGCATGAGCACCGCGGGCGGCAACCAGCTGATGACGGTGGACTACGGCGGCGGTTCGGCCCCTGACTTCTTCACGCCCTATTATTGGTCGACTTTGAACACGGGCGGCCTGATCAAGGGCACCGACAACCAAGGCGACCGCGACCTCGGCGGCGGCGGCATCCTCCTGCTCCCCGATCAAGCGGCGGGCCCGCACCAGAAGATCATGGTCGGCGGCGGCAAGCAGGGCACCTTGTACGTGCTCGACCAACAGGTGATGGGCGGCCTCACCACCGACGACTCCACCGCGATCCAGGAGATCCAGGAGCCGAACGGTTCCGGCCTTTATTCCACACCGGCCTACTTCAACGGCTCCATCTATTACGGCCCGGACGGCTACAACCTGGAGCAGCGCAAGGTCGGCTACGACCCGAACACGGGCAATTACATCGCCCCCAAGCCCACCAGCGTCAGCCCCATCAACACGCCGCAAAAGGGCAGCACCCCGTTTATCTCGGCCAACAACAACACCAACGGCATCGTTTGGACAGTCGGCAACCAGCTGTACGCTTTTGACGCAAACAACGTCGCCACCGTGCTTTGGCAGTCCGGCAGGCTGAACGCTCCCACCAATCAGTCCGACGCATGCACCACGCCCAAGTTCGGCACCCCGATCGTTTCGGGCGGCAAGGTGTACTTTTCCTGCTACGACGACAACACGGGTGACGGCTTCCTGGTGGTCGCGGGCGAGGAGAACGCGAATCCCAATGCTCCGCCGCAGGTCGCTTCCGTGACGCTCACGGCTTTGACCGCCACCTCGGTGCGGGTAGCCTGGACGCCTTCTTCCGGCGCGACCAGCTACGTCGTCGGCCGGGCCGCGAACCCTTCCGGCCCGTTCACCACCATCACGACGGTCAGCGGCGCCACCACGGCGTTCGTGGACAACATCCTCAACGACAACCCGGGTGTCCCGGCGCCGACCCCGAACACCACGTACTACTACCAGGTCACCGCGGCAATCTCGCAGGCCGCCCATCCCAGCCCGACCAAGTCGGTCACCACCTTGCTCCAATACGCCCAGCCCAACCTGGTCGCCTACTGGAACCTGGATGAAACGGCCGGGGGCCAATCGCAGCTGCAGGACTCGACCGGCAACGGCCATACCGGCACTAACGTACCTGAAGCCGGTCCGGGCGGTCCGGGCTACATCGGCAACTCCTGGGTGTTCCACGGCAAGAACGGCAACGACCGCGTTGCCATCCCCAACGCCGCGGACCTCCAGTTCACGGCGGCGCAAAGCTATACGGTCACCGCTTGGGTAAATCCGACAACGCTGGCCAGCTTGAACGAAGCTGTCTTCGCCAAGTCCGCCGACCAAGGCGGCGAGTACGAAATCCTGCTCAACGCAAACAACCAATGGGTGTACCGCGCCGGCCCCAACTCGGCGCCGGTGGACCTCGTCGGCCCCCAAGCCTCCTCCGGCACTTGGACCCAACTCGCCATTGTGCAGGACGGCGCAGCGGGCCAGCGCTCCCTGTACGTGAACGGCAAGCTGGCGGCGCAGGGAGCCGCGCAGGATGCGAGCGGCGCGGGCCAGCTGTGGCTCGGGCAGCAGAACGTCGCGAGCGCGATCAATGGCTACCAAGGCCAGCTTGACGAAGTGCGGATTTACAACGCCGCCCTCACGCCCGCGCAGGTGCAGGCCGCGCTCGCGCCCCCCATCGTCGAGGCGGTTTCGCTCCAAAACCACGGAACCCTCGGCGCTTTCGGTGTGCCGCTGTTTCCGGGCGTCACCCCGGCGGTGGAGCCGCGCATCCCGTCCACCGCAGGCGCTTACTCCATTCAGCTGGAGTTTGCCGCGCCGGTCACGGGCGTGCAGGCTTCGCTTGGGCTCCAAGCCGGCGCTTCCGGGGCAGCCAAGGGTCAAGTCGCCTCGGTGACCTCGGACTCGTCCGGCATGTTCGTCACGGTCGCGCTCACCGGCGTGGCCGATGCCCAAGCGCTCAACCTCCACCTCACCGGCATCGTGCCCGCGTCCAACCCGAGCGGCGCGGTCCCGGGCATCATCGACCTGCCGTTCGACATCCTCCAGGGCGATGTTTCCGCCGACCATATGGTCGATGGAAACGACGCGAACGCTTACAAGCTCTACTACAGCAACGTCAACGGGCAGGGAGGCCAGGTCCGGCCGCAGTACCCGGCGTTCGACGTCAACCTGGACGGCATCGTCGATAATAACGACGCGGCCGTCGTGCAGGCCGCGGCGGGCCACAGCTTCTCGGCCGGCACCGACGCGCTGCTTTCGGCGTATAAAACCGGGACCGCTTCCACCACCAACGGCGGCAACGCCGCGAACAACGCCTTCGACAATATCCTTGGCAGCCAGTGGGAAAGCGTCCAGGGCGCAAGCGCCGACCCCTCCAGCCTGTACGTCGACCTCGGCGCGCAGGCCAACATTCACACGGTGGTGCTGAACTGGCAGGCCGCGGCGAAGAACTTCACCATCGACGCGACCAACACGCCCAACGACCCGAACAGCTGGAAGACGCTGGCCACGGTTACGGGCAACACCAATCCGCGCTTCATTGAAACCCTCGGCAACCTGAACGGCAATGCCCGCTACGTGCGCATGAACGGCACCGCGCGCGTCGGCGCATACGGCTATGCCTTGTATGAGTTCCAGGTTTTCGGCAGCTTCGGCTCCGGCGGAACGGTGCCGACGGGCTCCGTGCCCGTCGTCACCGGCGGAACCACCACCGGCACGGTCGGCCAGGCGTTCTCCTACCAGATCCAGGCCTCGGGCAGCCCCACCAGCTACACCGCGAGCCCGCTTCCCGCGGGGCTTTCGGTAAACTCGGGCGGTCTGATCACCGGCAACCCGACCGCGGCGGGTACGACCAATGTGTCTGTCACCGCGACCAACGGCGCGGGCCCGAGCCAGCCGGCCACCCTCGCCGTCACCATCAACCCGGCCGCGCCGCAGCCTCCGGCGGGCTTTACCGCCGCCGCCGGCAACGGGCAGGTCGCGCTTTCCTGGGCCGCGAGCGCCAACGCGACCTCCTATAAGCTGTTCCGCGGCTTGAGCTCCGGCGGGGAAGGGGCGGCTGCCTACGCGACCGTCGCCGGTACTTCCTTCACTGATACCGCCGTCACCAACGGCACCGCGTACTACTACTACGTGGAAGCCGTGAACAGCACGGGCGCTTCCAACCCGTCGGGCGAGCAGTCCGCCACGCCGACGGCACCGGTCACGGCACCGCCGGCACCTCCCGCGGCACCCGCCAACTTCCAGGCTTCCGCCAGCAGCTCCGCCGTCGCGCTGAGCTGGACCGGCAGCACGGGCGCGGCCGCCTACAACGTCTACCGGGGCACGGCAGCGGGCGCGGAATCGCAAACGCCGCTCGCCGCGGGGCTGACCGCAACCACCTACACCGACGCGCAAGTTGCGGCGGGCACCACGTACTACTACACGGTGGCTGCTGTTTCGAGCGCCGGCGCGGTCTCCTCGCCCTCCGGTGAGCGGAGCGCGACGGTACCGGCGGCAACGGCACCCAACCCGCCCACCGCGCCTTCCGGCTCGGCGGTCTACCGCGTCGATGCCGGCTCGGCAACGGCGGTCAACCCCTTCGCGGCAGACGGATTTGTCTCCGGCGGCGGCTTCGGCGGCACCGTCAACAACACGATCACGAACGCGACGCAGGCCCCGGCGGCTGTGTATCAAAGCTCGCGCATCGGAACGTTCACCTATACCTTTCCGGGTCTTGTTGTCGGGGACTCGTACACCCTCAACCTCCACTTCGCTGAAACCTACTTCCCGGCGGCCAAGCAGCGCGTCTTCAGCGTGCTCGTCAATGGCAAACCGGTACCGCAGCTGACGAATTTTGACATCTATGCGGCTGCCGGCGGCAAGAACATCGCCAACGTGCAGACCGTCACGGCAACAGCAGTCAGCGGTCCGAACAGCGGCCAGATCACGGTCGCCTTTGTATCGGGAGCCGGCGGCGTAAACAATCCGCAGGTCAACGGCCTTGAGCTGCTGACCAACGGCGGCGCGCTGCCCAAACCCGCCCAGCCTGTGCAGCTGCAGGCCGCAGAAGGCAGCAGCCAAACCTCGCTCTCCTGGGCGCCCGGCAACGGACCGGCGGGCACCTATAATGTGTACCGAGGCACGGCCGCCGGCCAGGAGCTGAACAGCAATCCGATCGCGACCGGCATCCCGGGGACCTATTTCGTTGACACCGCCGCGACGGGCCTGACGAACGGAACCACGTACTACTACACGGTGACGGCAAACAACGCATCCGGGGCTTCCGCGCCGGCGGCTGAAGTGTCGACCACGCCGGGCGCGCCGATTCCGGGCACGCTGGTGTACCAAATCAACGCGGGCAGCACGGCCAACAGCGCCGGCTTCGCCCCCTACGCGGCCGATGAGTTCGTGACGGGCGGCAATGCTTCCGGCACGGGCAACAAGATCAACACAGGCACTGTGGTGAGCGCCGCTCCCGCTTCGGTCTACCAGTCCGAGCGCTCCGGCGGTCCGTTCACCTATGTCCTGCCCAACCTCAACCCCGGCAAGAACTACCTGGTGCGCCTGCACTTCGCTGAGTTCTACTTCCCCGGCCCGGGCCAGCGTATGTTCAATGTCGCCATCAACAAGGTCGCGGTGCTGCAGAATTTCGACATCTTCGCGGCTTCGGGGGCTCAAAACACCGCGATCGTCGAGCAGTTCACGACAACCGCGGACGCCAACGGCAATATCACAGTCTCGTTCACCAACGGTTCCGTGAACGCGGCCAAGGTGAGCGGCCTCGAGGTGTACGCCCTCAACTAGCTGTCTAAAACGGGCCGCATTCCCAAACGGGAATCGCGGCCCGTGATTGCTCTCCTTTTTCGGGCCGGGTTCGGTTATGCGCCAGGTATGCTGACGCAGGCTGCTCCCCGGCCCTTTCTTTTCTCGTCACTACACCTTCCCGGATGCCATGCTTTCGACACGCCTTTTCCACGCTCTTCTTCTTTGCGCCGCCTTGCCCGCCCTTGCTCAACAGGTTCCGGCACCGGCTCATGCCGAGGCGTATATCGACTATCTCCGCGCCTACCAGCTTGCTGAGGACGGCAGCCGGCCGGAAGCGCTGCGCCTGCTGGCACAAAGCCTGCGCCTCGAACCCGGAAACGAGCCCGGCCCAAATCCAGCCGCCCCGCTCGCGTTTCAACTGCTCACCGAGCAGCGCGCCAAAAGCCGCTTTCTTTTGATCGGCCACACCTCGGCTGTGAACGGGGCAGCGTACAGCCCGGACGGCCGAAAAATCCTTACCTTTTCAAGCGACAACACCGCGCGCGTTTGGGACGCCGACACCGGCCGCCCGCTCACCCCGCCGCTCCCGCACGGGGATGCGGTAGTGGCCGGGGCCTGGAGCCGGGACTCGAAGCGCGTCCTGACCGGCTCGGAAGACCATACGGCGCGCATCTGGGACGCGTCCACGGGCAAGCCGCTTACGCCGCCTATGGAAGCACCGGAAACCGTACTCTCGCTGGCCTGGAGCCCTGACGGCGCGCTGGTCGCGTTGGGAACGGAAAACGGCCATGTCCGCACCTACGACGCCGCTACGGCCAAGCCGGTATCGCCCGAAACGGTGTACCACGATGAGGTGTACTCGCTGGCTTGGAGCCCGGACGGGCGAAAGCTGCTGACCGGCACCAGCGACGGCACGGCGGACGTGCTCGACCCCGTCACGGGCAAGCAGCTGCTGCGCATCCGCCAAACCAACATCATCTTTCATGCGGAGTGGAGCCCGGACGGGAGCCGCATCCTGACTTCCTCGGCCAACTACCGAGCCGCGCTTTGGACGAACAGCGGCGCGCCCGGGCCGGTTCTGCAGCATGCCGCTTCGGTGGATAACGCGGTGTTCAGCGCGGATGCTGCCCGGGTCGCGACCACCTCCTGGGACCATACCGCGCGCGTGTGGGATGCGGCGACCGGCAGCCCCGTGACGCCGCCCTTGCAGCACTCCGCGGCGGTGCTGAAAGCTGCGTTCTCGCCCGACGGGTTTGCGCTTGCGACCGACGGGTCCGACGGGACCGCGCGTTTGTGGAATGCCGCGACCGGCGACCCGCTCCGCCTGCCGTTCCGCATCCCGAATGGGGTGAGCGGGGTCGCGTTCCGCCCGGAGCACCGATCGTACCTCGTCGCGGGTGGGGATGGAACCGTATACGGTTTTGACGAGCCGCCGTCCGCTCCCGCGCCGGCATGGCTCGCGGACTTGGCGGAGTTTGCCGCGACCCAAACCAAGTACAACCAATCCGTGCAGCCGGATCTTGCCCGCATGAATGCGCTCCGCGCGCACCTCGCGGCTTCCTCGGCGGACGATCCGTGGTCTGTGTTCGGACGCTGGTACCTTGCCGACAGCGGGACGCGCGGCATCTCGCCGTGGAGCACGGTTTCGCTGGAGCACTACATAACTCTTTTGACCGAGGCAGGCGACAGGCCTTCGCTGGAGCTGGCCCGCACGCTGTCAAGCGACCACCCGCAATGGACCTTGAAACTACTGCCGCTGCTGGCCAAACTGCCCAAGGAGCCCGCCGGTCCCGCTTGCAAGCCGGATTGAAGCCGGTTGCGCGGCTGCTGTTTTAACATGGCTCAATCGAGGCCGCACGCATGGACGTCCACCCGCCGCAGCACCCGATTGAAACCAAGCGCGACTTTTTTCTGCACTTGTTCACCATCACCTGCGGCCTTCTGATCGCGCTTTCGCTGGAAGCACTGGTCGAGTGGGGCCACCACCGCGCCCTGGTCCGCGAAGCGCGGGAAAACATCCGGCGGGAGCTGGAGGACAATAAAAAGGCAGCCGTCGAGGACATCAAGAATATTGATCAGGATCGTCAACGATTCGACCACAATGTAGAGCAGGAACGTGCCATGTTCGCAAACCGGAAAGGAAGCTTTTCCCTTAACTCCACCCTGAACTGGGATACCCAGAGTGATGCGGCATGGCGCACCGCGCGTGATACCGGGGCGCTCGCTTACATGCCGTATGCCGAGGTGCAGCGTTATGCGGACGTTTACAGAACGCAGGAGGTTGTAAACACAAGAGTCGTACAGCTTCTTTACCAGCATGGGGAGTTGCTGGCTGACATTCCCGCTGAGAAGAACGCCCCACCTGAAGCTAAAGCTGAATCTGATCGCCTGCTGCATGACACTGCCCTGATTGCAAGTGACTTAGGGGTGTTCAGCCAAGTACTGGCACAGCTGCGCGACCAGTACACGAGCGTACTCGCAGCAAACTGATTCCGCGGCAAGCCGGAGTCGCCCTGGCAATGCATCGGTGAAGAGTCGCAAGGGAGCGCTCGCACCCGGAACGGCAGTCTGGCATTCTAGGCAGAGCACTCGCGCAATTTTCACTATGCGCGAGGAGGTCGGAGACGAGTCGAACCGGATGGGTAAATTGCTTTTCCTTGGCGGTGCGCTTGGATTTTCAGCTCTCATCGGCGCGGCACAAACGCCCGCATCAGCGCCGCCGCTCCCGCAACCCCCGCCCGGCTGGAGCTTTCCGGCTAAGCAAACCCTGACCTATACCGCCGATTGGCGCGTCTTTTCAGCCGGCGTCGCGACGGTGCACCTGGAGGCGGACGGGGCGGCGGAACGCATCAGCGTGACCGGCGACTCGCAGGGTGCGATCAACCTGCTGTTCCGCGTCAGCGACCGTTTCCAGGCCTCATTCAACCGCGCGACCGGCTGCTCGCAAAGCTTCAGCAAGCAGCTGATGGAAGGGAAGCGGCAGGTCGACTCCGACCAAAAGATCGACGGGGTGCGGCGAGTCGCGAACTATGACGAGCGCAATCTGGTTTCGCGGATCCACACGCATCGGCTCACCCCGGTTCCGTCTTGCGTGACGGACTTGTTGTCCGGCGTGTTCATCACGGCCGCGCAAACTTTAGAACCCGGCTCAACCGTTCGGCTTCCCGTCCTGAGCGGCGATCATGTCAGCAGCGTCGCCGTGCAGGTAGAAGCTCGAGAGACCGTCCGCACCCCCTCGGCGACATACAACACCGTGCGTGTGCAGCCCACGGTCGAAGCGCCCGCCGGGCGGCCGCGCGGTAAATTGTGGATTTGGTATACGGACGACAGCCGCCACATCCCCGTGCAGATGCGCGCGCGTTTGTTTTGGGGAACCTTGAACTTCCGCCTCACCGCAATCGAAAACAAATAGCCGGCTATTGAATCTTGTACCGTTCCCGCATCGCGCGTTGAATCCGCGGCCGGCAGAGCAGGTTGTAGGTCGATTCCTTGCCCGGAAACATACGCAGCGCGGCAGAGCGGGTGTGAGCCGCCAGCTGCGCGGCATCGTCCACGGTCAGCGTTCGGTCCTGCGCGATGCTCGCCAACAATACCTGCACCATCAGTTGCAGCCTGCGTAGGTTGTGCTGTTCCTGCGCGTCGCTCCGGTCGGCTCCTATGTCGGTTCTTAGGTCGGCTTGCCCAGCGGTCATGTGTACGGCTCCTTCTCACGGGAGTCTACGCCGGGCCGGGCGGAAATTCCCAGCTGCGGCACCGCTTCGCTTGCGGCGAACTAATCTGAATGCTGCAGCGCGCTCCAAGGCGAGGCAACCACGCCCGAGCCGTCCAGCAGGAAGTCGGCCTCGCCGACGGTGTCGGTGCGCAGGGTGCGGATGTGGTCCTGCTCAAGCCGTTCCAGCGTGGCAAGCCTAGGGTGGCCGTAGAAGTTGCGGCGTCCGCAGGAGACGGCTCCCCACTCCGGGCTGAGCGCGGCAAGGAATGCGGGTGTGGACGAAGAAAGGCTCCCGTGGTGGCCTACTTTCAGCAGGTCCGTATGCGGGAGCCCGGCGGCTACCATGCCGGCTTCGGCGAGAGCCTGGGCATCGCCTTCCAACAGCGCCGAGGAACGCTTGTAAGCCAGGCGCAGCACGAGTGAGTCGTTATTGCCCGGCTCCTGCTTTGGCATGTAGTCGCGCGAAGGCCAAAGGGCTTCCACCTCCGTTTCTCTGCCGAGCAGCCAGCGGTCGCCGGCGCGGTGTTCTTCCACCGGCACCCCGAGCGAGGCGGCTTGGGCAAGAATCGCGGCATAGTTGGCTGAGCGCGGATTGTTGCCGACCAGCAGCACGCGCGGATGAAAATTCGCAAGCACGGCGGTCATGCCTCCGATGTGGTCCAAGTGAGCATGGCTGATCGCGACCGCATCCAGCCGCCGAATGCCGCGGGCCCAAAGCGCGGGCGAAACAACTTCTTCGCCGATGTCGAAATTGCTGCCCGGCGGCGCGCCGACAAGCCCGCCCGCATCCACGAGCATGGTTTTTCCGTCGGGACTGATCACCAGGACGGCGTCGCCTTGGCCGACATCGATCGCGGAAACCTGCAGTTTTCCCGAGTGGTGCACCACCGGCTGCGGCGCGACGGCGAGCAGAAAAGCAGCAAGCAGGCAGGCCAGCCCCGCGGGAATCGCCCAACGCGGCGCGCGGCGCAGCAGGTACACAGCAAGTGCGATAAACAGCACCCAAGCCGCTATCCGAGGAGGCGGCGGCGGAGGCAGACGGAAATCGCCGACGCGCAGCCCCGAAAAGCCGTCAACGATTCCGGACACGATGTGCAGCAGCGCCGCCGTTACCGCAGCGGGCACAACCGCGAGCGCGGGAGCAACCAGCAGGCAGGCGAAGCAAACTATCGCCGCGGGCAGCAGGAAGCCGAGGAACGGGATGATGAGGAAGTTGACCGGCAGCCCCAGCACGGTGATGCGGTGAAAGTACAAAGCCATCGGCAGGGCCATGACAAGCTCGACCAGCGCGGAAACGAGGAAAAGTTCCAGCCCGCGCAAAGCAAGCACAAGAACAACGGGCAAAGCCTTTCTGACCGGGGTGCGCCCGAACCAGTCCTCGAAGCGGCGGCCCACCAGCCGCCAGCTCACGCGCCATTGCGCCACGCGCGGCGGCAGGGCAGGGTCGACTGCCGCCAGCCAAAGGTCGCGCGCGCCGTGGAGGTAGGGCCCGAAGGTCCGCTCCGCCAAGGGCGCGGCGATGCCGCCGATGGCCACTACCGTCAGAAGAGTCATTTGCAGGCTGGAACCGCCCAGGGCGCGCGGACTCGCGGCCATGAGCAGCAGCGCCGCCAGCCCCAGGGCTTGGAGGGAGTGGCGCTCACGAAAGAGCAGGCGTCCCACAAGAAAAAGTGCCACCATCCAAAACGACCGCTGCACCGGCTCACCGAAACCCGTAAACAGGGCGTATGCGAAAGAAAGCGCGAGTGTGCAGGCTGTCGCGGCTACCCGGGGGAGACGCAGCCGTTGGGCAAGCAGAAAAACAGCCCCGGAGAAGATTGCGAGGTGCATGCCGGAAACCACGAGCAGGTAAAACGAGCCGGTGCGCTCAAAGCCCAGGCGCGTGCGTTTTTGCAGGTAGCCGCGGTCGCCGGTGAGCATGGCGGTGAGCATGCTTGCGTCCTCCTCGGAAAGGCGCAGGAACGCGGGCAGATGCCGGGCCGCGGGCAGCGCGGCTAGGCCTATCACACGCGCGCTCGCCTCCGTTTGCCACCCGTGCAGGATGCAAGGGAACCGGGGCGGCGCTCGGCCCACAACACGCGCTTGCTTGGCGTCGACCGAGCCGAGGGCGCCCACGCCCTGCCCGCGCAAGTATTCCCGGGCGTCCCAAACACCGGGGTCGTTGTAGCGGCTTTCCGCGCGGGGCGCGAGCACGGCGGTGAGCACGGTCCCGCAGCGCAAGTCGGGCAGCCCCGCATCCGCGTCGGTATACACGGTCAAGCGCAGCCCGCCGGCCAACGGGTGCGAAGGCCCATCATGGTCCGCATAGTTCCAAAGCCGCAGGTCAACCCGTCGCGACGCTTCATCCCGCTTTTTATGGCCGAAAAACGCCGTATAGGTCGTTCGCCGCGCGGGCTCAACCCGGACGACCTCGCCGGTGAATGTGCGCGGCGCATCCTGTGCGGCGAGCAGCCCGAGGGCATGCTGCGGGTCGACGGGCGGCTCAAGTTCGGCGGCCAGCAAGCCGAGGCCGAGGAAAAGCGCCGCAAGCGAAGGCAAAAGCACCCGCTGCGCCCGGAACGCGGACAGAAGTGCGGCCGCGCCCAAACCGGCTGCCCCGACGACCAACCACCCGGGCGGAAACCATCGCAGCCCGGCCAAGACGATCCCGAGCGCAAACGCGCAGGCGGGCAGCAGCGCGGGAGCGGCTGCGAACCCGAGCGCTGCAAGAGCGCGATGCTTCGTCCGGCTCGCCGAGGCGGCTTGGGGCGCGGCATACGGGATTGCAGCGGTGCTCGCCATGGGCGCGGTTGCGCCCGAACCTTACCCGCGCCGCAGTTTCGCAATCGCCTCCATGTGGAAGGTTTGCGGAAACATATCGACGAGGTGGAGCTCATGGAGCGCATACCCACTATCGGCGAAAATCCTCAAATCCCGCGCAAGCGTTGCGGGATCGCACGACACGTAAGTAACGTGCGGCGTCCCAATTTGGGAAAGCAGGCGGCTGCCCTCCTTTCCCAAGCCGGCGCGCGGCGGGTCGAGCAAAACCCAACCCGGCACCTCGCGAGGCGGGCGGCGCAGAAACCCGAGCACATCACCCTCGACCACCCGTCCGGCGGGCAGGTTCGCGCGGAGGTCGGCGCAAGACACCGGCGCGCCCTCGACAGCAACGACGCGCTCGAAATTCCCCGCCAAAACCCGGCTGAACAGCCCCACGCCCGCGTACAGGTCCCAAGCAAGCCGGCCCCGCGCGTCTCCTGTCGTAAGGTCCAAAAGACGGTCGACCAGGTATCGGTTCGTCTGGAAAAACGCGCCCGTGCTGACGCGGTACGCCGCGCTGCCCACCTCATAAAGGAGGCTTTGTTCACCCCACCGAGCCAGAACCTTTGCCGCCGCGCTCTCGCCCGAATTCGCCTGCAACAGCACGGCCCCGCGCAGCTCGGGCGCTCGCGCCTGCATCCCCTCGCAAAACGATTTCAAAGCAGGCGCATTGCTCGTTCCGTGCCGGGCAACAGCACGCAACAGCGCCGTTTCTCCGTCTTTCGAGGCAAACAGTTCGATCTCTGAGCACCAGGCCCCCGCACCCTGATTGCGCACCGCTTGCTGTAAAGGCGAAAGCAATACTTCCAGGATCGGCGAAGCGATCGGGCACCGATCCACCAGCAGCAGCGCGTGCGAACTCTTCCGCTTGTAACCCAAACTGTCCGTCACCGGATCGACATGCAAACGGATCCGGTTGCGGTAGCCCCAAGGCTCCGCGGCATGCACCTGAACCGGCGGCAGAGCGCGCAGCCCGGCGCGCCCCAGCGTTTCCTCAAGGATGCGCTGCTTCATCACGAGCTGCGCCGGGTAGGCCGCATGTTGGTATCGGCAGCCCCCGCATGCGCCGTAATACGGGCAAGGCGCGGCCACCCGCTCCGGCGCGGGCTCGATGACCTCGACCAGATCAGCTTCCGCGAAGCTGCCCTTGTCGCGCCTAAGCCGAGTATCCACCAGCTCGCCCGGCAGCGCCCCATCCACGAACACGGTTTTACCGTACGCCCGCGCCAGCCCGGCCCCGCCATATACAGCTTTTTCGATCCGCAGCCTCACCCGTCGCTCCGCATGTAGAACAAGCTCAGCCGAGGCAGGTTCGACCGCTCCAGCAGGCGCTTTTCGAGGAACTGCCCTTCCACCTGCCGGATTTGCAGCGCGCCCATGCGGCCGCGGTACGGGGCAAGTTCTCGGGCTGCCTGCGCCCGCAGCTGTACGAGCTCCTCATCCGGCAGCGTTGCCGTGAGCATGGCGAGCAGCTTCGTTTCCAAGGCGCGCAGCTCGGCCTCCAGCGCTTCCGCGTCGGGAGATGCGGTTTCGCGCGTTTCCTTCGCGAGCGTGTTGAGCCTGGTTGCCGTCGCCTCCGCGAGCGCCCGCGCGGCCTCCGGAAGGTTTTCAGCCGCGTGGAGCGCATCCCGGCAGGCCTGAAGGTGCCGTGCGATTTGCCCGCCCTCAAACCCGGTTTCCACCTGTGCGGGAGCCGCCCCGACCGCGGCTTCGCGCATCTGTTCCGCTGCTTCCATCACAGCCTGCGCGCACCAGGCCAACCCGTTGATCTTCCGCGCCCGGCCCTTCGCCTTGCGCGCCTCGTAACGGGCAAAGGCATCATCCATGCCGCGCAAAACGGCTTCGAGCGGCACCCCCGCATCCTTCCAAACTCCGATCAACGCCCAATCGAGCGTCGAAAGCATCAGCAGCGACCCACGCCTTTGTTGAAAGCGCTCCTCGATTTCCGTGAAGTAATTAGCGTAGTTCTTCACCGGCCGCGGTTCCGCTCCCAAATCAAGCGCAGCCCTTCGAGGGTCAGCATCGGTTCCACCTCCGTGATGAAGCGCGATTCGGGGGCGATCAAGCCGGCAAGCCCGCCCGTGGCCAGCACGGTCGGCGACCCTCCGAGCTCGCCTGCGATACGCTCCAGGATGCCGTCGACCAGCCCAAGGTACCCCCAAAACAAGCCGCTTTCCAGATTGGTGACCGTGTTGGTGCCGACGGCTTTCGCGGGCCGGCGGACCTCGATGCGCCCGAGCCGCGCGGCCCGCGCGAACAACGCGTCGGCGGAGATGCCCAAGCCCGGCGCGATCGCGCCGCCGAGGAACTCTCCCCGCTTGGACACCACGTCAAATGTGGTCGCCGTGCCGAAATCCACCACGATCAAAGCCCGTCCGAAG
>CAXTSB010000077.1:7116-15767 GCA_964246845.1 uncultured Acidobacteriaceae bacterium | reverse complement strand
GTCGCGGCCCAGTCCACCAGGTCGGCGGGCAGGTCTTCATCATCGCCGCGCTCCACCGAGTGGAAGTGCACGATGCCGCCCTCCACCTTGTACCCGCGTACCAGCTGGTAGGTGCCGTCCTTCAGGATGAGCCGCTGCTGGTCGGGCGGACCTTGGGCATGCGCCAGCACGGCGGCAAACAGAATCATGAGAAGGAGGCGCATGGCTACTGCTTTACGTAGACGCGAAAACCCATGGGCCCGTTTTCGGCCCAGGGAAAGTTCTGTTGGGACTGGAGTCGGTAGCGGTCGCGCAAAAAGCCGTCGAACCATGGCCAAAGCGCGAGCTTGCGGTAGTCGCCCGGCCCCTGGGGAAAAAGCCAAGTCGTGACAAGAAACATCTGCGGCGGATGTGCGAGCACGGCGTCGCGGAAGCGGGCCTGTCCGGCGGCGACGGCAGGCGGTACGGGCGCTCCCGGAGCCGGGCCGCTGTACGGCACGCCCCAGGGCGAAGGCGTTTGCGGAAAGAGAAACTCGTCGTACAGATTGCCGGTCGCCTGCCGTTTCCCGAGATAGAGCAGCGCGTCCGTACAGCCGGAAACCGAGTCCACGCACTGCACCTCGCCGTCCGGAAAGGGCCGCAGCGCGGTTTCCATAGCCGCGACGACGGGCATCGGCCAGGTCGCGCGGGAAGCCGCGCGGAGCCAGGAGCGGTCGGCGACGAGGACGCCCAGCGCAAGCCCGAGCACGCCCGCGGGCCTCGGGAGCGGCTGCCGCGCGCGCGCCGCGGCATCGAACTCCAGCGCCGTCCAAAGCAGCAGAAACGCCGTGCACGGATATACCTGATACGGGTAGCCCTTGCCCTGCGCGAGGAACGAGAACAGGCCGAGCAGCGTGGAAGCGACAAGCACAAGGCGTTCCGGAAGCTCCGTTCGCGACCGGCGCACCGCGGCAAGCGCAAGCACCGCGGCAAGTACGAAGAGCAGCTCGCGCAGCGGCCGGTCGGCCAGCACGGTGAAGCGGCGGGCAAGGCTCGCGCCGCCCAAACGGGCATGGTAGGGCAGCGCGAGGGTAAGCGCCTGCCGCCAAGCCGCAACGGCATGCTGCCGGGCTAGAAACACCGCCGCCCCCAGCAGGGGAAGCAGAAACGAGCCGGCCGCGAGAAGCGCGGGCCTGCGCGGCAAAAGGCCCAGCAGGACAAGCCAAAACACCGCAAATGGCTTTACCGTCACCGCCGCCCCGATCGCGCACCCCGCGAACACCGCCCAACCCGGATACTGTGTGCGCCGGGCAGCTGCAAGCCCGGCCACGGCCCACACAAGCAGCGCGGCCATCCACAAATCTCTCTGCCCGGCCTGCCCGACCCCATGCGCCCCGTGCGCGAGCGCGAACAGCAAAGCCGCCCACACACCCGCGAACCACTGCCGACGCCCCGCGATGCTCCGCATCGCGCCGCCCGCGCGCGCAAGCGCCAGCCAGTCCATCGCGCGCCACATTCCCGCTTGCGGAATGTGGAGCAGCGCGCCCAACCGCAGGGAGGCCCACTCCGGCACCCAAGCCCCGGGCAGGTTGATGTCGCCGATGTCCTGATACGGGGCAAACCCCCGATCCATCAGAAATACGACATAGTGCATCAGCGCGGGGTCATTCACCAGCGGCCAACCCCGGCTGCGCCACGCATACAGCGCCGTGCAGGCAAGCAGTACGGCCGCTCCGGCCAGCCGTGCCGCCTGCCCCAACCTGGATTTCGTCCCCACTTCTTCACCGTATCCTGTTTGCGCCGTGCAAACAGTTTGCGATACTGGGCCGTACCTCCTCTGCTTTATCACTTCACACCCGCCCGGGAGGCTTGCATGTCGGCGAAGTACATCTTTGTGACCGGCGGGGTCGTATCCTCGCTCGGCAAGGGTTTGGCTGCGGCCTCCATCGGCTGCCTGCTCGAGAGCCGCGGGATGCGGGTCAACCTGATGAAGTTCGATCCGTACCTGAACGTGGACCCCGGCACCATGTCGCCGTTCCAGCACGGCGAGGTGTTCGTGACCGATGACGGCGCGGAAACCGACCTGGACCTGGGCCACTACGAGCGGTTCACCCATGCCAAGCTGACGCGCGACAACAACCTGACCACCGGCCGCATTTACGAGCAGATCATCACCAAGGAGCGCCGGGGCGACTACCTGGGCAAGACCGTCCAGGTGATTCCGCACGTGACCAACGAGATCAAGGCGGCCATGCGCAAGGTCGCGGGGCGCGTGGACGGCACCGCACCGGCCGATGTCACAATTGTCGAGATCGGCGGGACGGTCGGCGACATCGAGTCGCAGCCGTTTTTAGAGGCTATCCGGCAGATGCGGCAGGAGCTGGGGCGCGAGAATACAGTGTTCGTCCACGTCACGCTCGTCCCCTGGATCGGCGCGGCGCAGGAACTTAAAACCAAGCCCACCCAGCACTCGGTTAAGGAAATGCTGTCCATCGGCATCCAGCCCGACATCCTCCTGTGCCGTTCGGACAGGGCCTTGAGCCACGAAATCAAGAGCAAGATCGCGCTGTTCTGCAATCTGGAGGAGCGGGCCGTCATCGCCGCCCGGGATGTCGACTCCATTTATGAAGTGCCGCTTTCCTTTGCCGAGGAAGAGGTGGACGCGCTTATTTTGAAGTACCTTCACCTGGAGCCCCATGCTTCAGACCTAAGCCCTTGGCGCGCCCTGCTCGCGCACGCCTACCATCCGCGGGACGAAGTTTCGATCGCCATCGTCGGCAAGTATGTGGAGTATGAAGACAGCTACAAATCGCTCAAGGAAGCCCTGACCCACGGCGCGCTCAAGCACGGCCTGCGCCTCCGCGTGACCTGGCTCGAGGCGGAAGGGTTGGAAGGCGCGGGACTGGAAGGTGCGGACCTATCCGAACAGCTCGCCGGCTTCGACGGCATCCTGGTGCCCGGCGGCTTCGGCAAGCGCGGCATCGAGGGCATGCTGGGCGCGATCCGCTACGCGCGCGAGTCCGGGACGCCCTACTTGGGCATCTGCCTGGGCATGCAAACCGCTTGTATTGAATACGCGCGCAATGTGTGCGGGCTGCGCGGCGCGAACTCGAGCGAATTCGACCCGGCCACGCCGCACCGGGTCATCTACAAATTGCGCGAGCTGACCGGCGTCGAAGAAATGGGCGGCACCATGCGCCTGGGCGCTTGGGAGTGCGTGCTTGAAGCCGACTCGCTCGCCGCGCAAGCTTACGGCACCACGGAAGTGAGCGAGCGCCATCGGCACCGGTACGAGTTCAACCGGGAATACGAACCGCTGCTGACCGGCGCGGGGCTGCGGATCACGGGAACCTCGCCGGACGGCACGTACGTGGAAGTCGTGGAAGCCCCGGGGCACCCGTTCTTCGTCGCCTGCCAGTTTCACCCCGAGTTCAAATCGAAGCCGCTGGAGCCGCACCCGCTGTTCGCGGCGTTCATTGAAGCGGGCTACCGTCGGCGCGTGCGCGAAACCGAGGAGGTGGAGGTTGAGTCCACCCCCGTCCCGCTTTCAGCGATGTCCTAGCTGGTACGGCCATGCGCAGCTTGTCATACGCGCCCTTTGCACGGGGAGCTTACTTGGTTTTGACGCCGTAAGTCGGATCGGCTTCCTCACCCGCGGCATGGTTTGAGATGCCCTGGGCTTGCGGGTCGGCAGGCTCACGCCGGCCCGCTTCATTCTCGGTGATGCTTTCGACCGGGTGCGACCCGTGCCGGGCGCTGGGCGCGTGCGCCGGGCCGCGGTTGGTCGCTGTCTGCGCGCCTTCGTTTCCGGCGTCGAGCGCATCTTCGCCCCGCGCGGGCGTTTTCACTGAAGCGCGGCCTTCAAAATCGCTGGCCTCAAAGCCTTGGTTCTGGCCCGTTTCTGTATGGGGCGTGGTCGGTCCTGGCATCGTGGCCTCCTGTTTTAAGGTAGGAGGCGCAAACAGGGGTGAACCGTTGGCCGGGACTGCTCGGTTCCGGTTCACGAAGCGCGCTGCCGCGAAGCACGTTCCGCTTCAAGTACCGAAACTCTTTCCCGCAGTTCGTTGTAGTTCAAAATGTTTTCGATGCGCCGTCCCTGTTCCCGTATTGCTTCAAGGAGTTCGGCATGGCGTTCATCGGAGCGCTTGGCCGCTTCCGCGAAGCGCTCGTCGGTCCGCTTGGCGGCATCAGTGAGCTTTTCATCGATACGGGTAAACCGATCATCGGTCCGCTTGGCGGCTTCCGCAAGCCGCTCTTCCGTACGCTTAATTGCTTCCGCAAGCTTCCCGTCGCTGCGCATGAAGCTTTCATCCATCCGCCTGGCAGCTTCGGCAAGTTTTTCATCGACACGGTTGAAGCGATCGTCCGTGCGCTGATCCAGCGCGTCTAAACGCGCCTTGATTTCCTTCAACTCAGGGGCGAGGAAATCCTGGACTCCTTTGCGGATGTCGCTCACGATCGAAGCTGCCCTTTCCGCGTTCGACTCAGACATACTTGCAAGCATAGCGCGGGACGACCTGCCCGCAGCACTCTTCTGTGTTCCAATGTCCCGTGTGATTTCCGAGTTTGAAATCGGCAATGTTTCCGTCGGCGCGGGGCGCTTGTTTCTGATCGCCGGGCCCTGTGTCATCGAGTCCGAGGCCCACGCGCGCGGCATGGCCGAAGCAATCGGACGCATCGCGGCCGACCTCGGCATCCCGTACATCTTCAAGGCCTCGTACGACAAAGCCAACCGCACCTCGGTCGGGAGCTTCCGCGGGCCGGGCTTGCGGGAAGGCGCGCGCACCCTGCGCGTGATTGCCGAAACTACGGGGCTGCCGGTGCTGACCGATGTCCACGAGCCCGCGCATTGCGAGGTCGCGGCCGAAGCGGTCGATGTGCTGCAAATCCCGGCATTTCTTTGCCGGCAAACCGACCTCCTAGTGGCCGCGGGCAAAACCGGGCGCGCGGTCAACGTAAAGAAGGGCCAGTTCGTCGCGCCGGGCGATATGGCGCATGCGGTTGAGAAAGTCCGCTCGACCGGCAATGAGCGCGTGTTCCTGACCGAGCGCGGGACGACCTTCGGCTATGGCAATTTGGTGGTGGACATGCGCTCGCTCGCGATCCTGCGGCGGCTCGCGCCGGTGGTGTTTGACGGCACGCACTCCGTGCAAATGCCGTCGGCGATGAACGGCGTTTCCGGCGGGCAGCCGGAGTTCATTCCGCTGCTGGCGCGGGCCGCGGTCGCTGCCGGGGTGGATGGCATATTTCTGGAAGTGCACGACAATCCGGCCGAGGCGAAATCAGACGGAGCGAACGCGCTCAAGCTGGAGCTGCTGCGGCCGCTGCTTGAAAACCTGCTTGCCGTCTATGCGCTCGCGCCCAAACGGGAAAGCTAAAATCGCCCGCGCGCTCCCGCTCACTTCATGGGTGTTCTTATAAAAGCTCGCCTCGACCAACGGGAGCGCCACAATCACCCGCACCTCACCTGTTTTTACGGCGAAGCCGTCGAGAACGTGTCACGAAGTGACCAAAAAACGGCCCCTTCTTGCGGAAGGGGCCAATCTGCCTTGGTTCTCTCGTTGACCGAGAGCCTGGCGCGGGAGTTTACTGCGTCGGGCCGCCCGTGGGGGCCGACGAGGTCGAGCCGCCGCCGGAGGGTGCCGTAGCCCCGCCGGTCGAGCTGCCCGAGCCCGCTAAACTGTTTTGCACCACGCTCACGCGCACGGCATTGCCGGCCGGGGCGGCCGTGCCGTCGGGCGCGGGTGCGTTGCCGAGGGCGATTTCACGGATGCGGTACACCGGAATCTGGTGTTCGGTGACGAGATAGCGCACCACTACGTCCGACATACGCTGCGAGTTTTGAATCCCGATTTGGCCCTTGGAGTGTGAAAAGCCCGCAACCTCCACCAGATAACCCTTCTGGCTTTGCAGCTGCGTCGCCACCTGGTCCAAGGCTTCCTTGGCCTTGGCATTCAGCGCGGTTTGGCCGGGCCGGAAAACAAGCTCGGTGTCCGACACCTTGGAGTACTGGTCCAGGCCCTGCACCGTTGTTTGAATGCGGCCGTTTTGTGTATTGGCGGTGCTGGCCAACTGCTGCGCCTGGCCGGCGGTGGTGTTCGCGGTCCCGGCGAGCTGGTTTGCCTGGTCGGCAGCGGCCTGGGCATTCTTGATGCCGGTGCCGGTTCTCTCGTCAAGCGCCTTGATGTCGTTCGAGTTCTTCGCCTGCAGCTGGTCCAGCTCATTTAAGCGGCCCTTGACAGGGTCGAGCTGCCGGTTGACCCACTTTTTGCGGGCAAACGGGTTCAGGTGGCCCCAGAACCCTTCCTTGGACGGCGGCGCGAGCGGCTTGCCGCTGGCATAAGTGCTGTTGTCGGCCGGATTCTGCGCCGCCGATGCTTGGGCCGCCGCAGTCGCCTGCGGACTTTGCTGCGTTTGGGTCTGATCCTGCGTTTGCGCGACAGCCGGCAGCGCCATCGACGCGGCGAGCAGCAAAGCTGCGCCCGCCCCTACTGAATTTTGAGTCTTCATCCTGTCTTCTCGCTTCCTTGGGAAACGCGACTGTTCTGCGTACGGAGTGAGATGTTGCATGTGGGAGGCCAAACCGTCTCGCACCGCTTTTTTCTGCGGAAAAGCCTTCATTGGCGTGTTTCAGGCCAGGCGCGCGGGAGCGGTTGGGAAGTAAGACTTACCTTACATGGATAGCTTTGGGATAGAAGAAAGTATCAGTGCGCGTCGGCCGCGATGATCCGGACCTCGGGGTAAGCGCCGTCCCAGGTTTGCGGAACATCGTCGAAAATCAACCGGAACTCGCGTGCCTCGCCGGGGCGGATGGGAGCCGAGCGGACCGGCTCGGTGTCGACGTACGGCTCACGGAAGTGGATCAGGTTCAGCGGCAGGGTTTCTTTCGCGGCAAGCAGGCCGGTAAAGTCTTTAAACGCGACCTGGACAGTGACGGCATACACCGTCTGCTTGCCGGTGTTCGTGACGATGCCGTCCAAGTAGGTTTCCTTGCCGCCGGACAGGTTGGTGGAGTCGCTCATTTGGATTTGCGAGAGCGGGAGCGAAGCGGCATAGGGCGCGGGCGGCGCAAGGCCGGCCCCGCCCGGGTTCGCGGCTGCCTTGTGCCGCTGCCCCGCAAGCACCAGCAAGCCTAGCAGCAGAAGCACGGCGAGCCCGGCCCAAAGAAACGGCTTCCAGTTCCGCGGCTCGGGCCGCGCAAGCGCGCCGCCGCCGGTGTACAGGCCCGGGGTGGGCCGGTGATCCTCGTCCGCCATGGCTTCCATGCTAGCGCTTTTCAGCTGAAGCGCGCCCGCTTCGGACCCTGTCGATAGTCCGGACCGCGCATCTCCACCGGGACGCACATTTCCTGCAAGCGCGACCGCATCCGCTCGCCGATACGGTCGCCCAACGTTTCTTCGCGCACCGCCTGCTTCACTTCGCCGAGCCCCGTTCCGGGCGGAAGGTTCGCGTAATTGGTTGTAATGATCGTCGTGCGCTTGTGGTTGTAGCGGGCATTTAGGATATGCGCGACGGTTTCCCAAACCCACTCCGTCGGCTTGGCTGCGCCGAGCTCGTCGAGCACCAGAACTTCAGCCTCGAAAACCGGTGCAAGCACCTCAAGCTCAGTGGTTTGCACATGGGCGTTGTAGGAGTGGGTGATGGATTTGAGCAGCTCGCGATAATCCACAAACAGCGCCGGAACGCCTTTTTCGAGGATGAGCTTTTGCGTGATCGCCGTGGCCAAGTGGGTTTTGCCGACGCCCACTGAACCGGTAAACAGAAGACCGGTGCCGTCGCGCTCGCCCGGGTATACCTCGACAAAGCGGCTCGCGGTATTGAGGGCAAGAAAAAGCTCGGGCGGCGCTTGATAGTTTTCAAGCGTACAGCTTGCATAGCGCAGGGGAATTTGCGCCCGTTTCAGCATGGAAAACAGCCGGCGCTCGTGCTGGCATTCGCAAGGCTCGGCCGCGCGGGTGCCGGGCGCGATACGCATGCCCATGCCGTCGCACAGCGGGCAGGTGGGGACGGTCGTCACTCTCTTAGTATCGCGCGCCGCTGGTTACCTCGGTGCGGGTTTCATAGGTTTTCTTGAGCAAGTACGGCCTGCAGGGCTGGTACAGTCGCGAAAGCGCTCGCTGTTGCCGCACAAGTGCCTGCCTACGGGGATTTGCAGACCTGGTACCGACGTTGCCCTGAAAAGCAATAGGCCCCGGGTGGAATCCGGGGCCTCACTTCAACAACGAGGAGGAAGACCGCATGCGCATCAGCATTTGGATCAACCTTGTGTTACAGCCGCATCTGCGCTGGATCGCCGCTCTTCTCACCCAGCTCTTCAGCTAGGTGAGTCGGGCTTCACCAGAGACCGGCTCGTGACGGGATCGGTCTCTACCAAAAGACTACCACCTGAATCCCGAAGCGGCCCAACTTCCTCTAAAATATACGGGAAAGGTGCTGAGAGAGACATGGCAAAGCAAGGGATTCATCCGAACTACAACGAGATCAACGTCAAGTGCGCGTGCGGCACGACGTTTCAAACGCGTTCCACGCACAAGGGCGACATCAACGTCGAAATCTGCTCGGCCTGCCACCCGTTCTTCACGGGCAAGCAAAAGCTGGTCGACACCGCGGGCCGCGTGGAGCGTTTCCGGCGCAAGTACGCGCAGGCGACGGCAAAGTAACGCGGTACATCAGGGCCGGCAAAGCCCCCGTGC
>CAXTSB010000077.1:0-7106 GCA_964246845.1 uncultured Acidobacteriaceae bacterium | reverse complement strand
GTTTGGGGCAGCGGTGAAAAAGAGCTGGGACAATCCGAAAGAGTGGGCGATGCCCACCGCCGCACGTGTGCCGGCCTCCTTTGCCATCGGCCGTGTCGCGGTCGCGCCGGCGACGGTACTTGCGCCCATGGCCGGAGTTACGGATACCGTCTTTCGCCGGTTCATCCGCAACAGCAGCCTGTTCACTCCGGGCGCTTCCGGCGATATCGAACAAACCGTCACGAACCGGCAGTCCGGCTGCGGCCTCCTGATGACGGAGTTCACCTCGGCTGACGGGCTCACGCGCATGCGCGAGTCCAAGCGCAAGCGCTATCTCACCTTCTACGACGATGAACACCCCATCGCCGCGCAAATCTTCGGATCGAATCCCGAAACGCTCGCCGAGGCCGCCCGCATCGTCGAGGACACCGGCTTCGACACGGTCGACCTGAACCTGGGCTGCCCGGCCAAGCGCGTGGTGGCCTGCAACGGCGGCTCGGGCCTCCTGCGCGACCTGCCCCTGATCGGCCGCATCTTCGAGGAGGTCCGCCGGGCGGTGCGGATTCCCTTCACCGTCAAGTTCCGCATGGGCTGGAACCACCAAACCATCGTCTGCGTGGAGCTTGCGAAGTTAGCCGAAAATTGCGGATTGCAGGCCGTCGCACTCCACGCCCGCACCCGCGAGGCCGGCTACTCCGGGCAGGCCGAGTGGGAATGGATCCGCGCGGTAAAGCAAGCCGTGCATATCCCGGTCATCGGCAACGGCGACATCCGCACCCCGGAGGACGCCTGCGCCATGACGGCCGAGACTGGATGCGATGCGGTGATGATCGGCCGCGCGGCCCCGGCCAACCCTTGGATCTTTCGGCAGATTGCTCAGTACACCGCCTTTGGCCGCTACGACGAGCCGACGGAGGAAGACCGCTACCGGCTCATCCGCGACTACTTCGGAATGCTGCTCGGCGAGGAAGGCCGAGAGGAACAGCGGGAAGCCCAGGGAAAAATGAAGCAGTTCGCTTCCTGGTTCACGCACGGCGTCCCTGGCGGGGCTGCTCTGCGCAAGGCGATCTACGAGGCGAAGACCGGACCCGCGGTTTTGGACGCGGTGGAGCGGTTTTTCGAGGAGCGCCTGCTTACAGCCGTGTGATTTCCGACTGTAACCGAACGGGCGGGCGCGCTTCTTACACGCGTACCCGGGTTCCGTCCGAGCTCGATCGAAAGTTCGGATATGTTGATTCTGAGAACTACAGACCACGTATCCGTTCGGAAGCCCTGCGCGGCAGGACAAAGCTGGGCTACGATGGGAACGCGGACCTGTAAGGGCGTCTACAGCGGGTTGGAACTGGGATTCAGGAGAGCATGGGGACGAATCTTGCGGGGCTGGGCAGCGCGGCGGACCCGAGCGACGGATTTTTCCATCGCTGGGGGTGGCTGTACGCGCTATGGCGGGAGCGCTTCTTCACCGACCATACGGACGCGATTGCCGGGCTGATGCGATGTCGATGTTCGGAGGGCGGGCAGCCGCTGTTTCTAGAGCTGGGCTGCGGGCCGGGCTTTTACTCCTCCGAGCTCGCGAAGATGTTTCCCGACTGGAAGATCATCGGGCTTGACCGGTCCCTCCCGCTCCTGGAGCGTGCGCGCCGGCGGTCCGCGAACCGCAATCTCGCGAACTGCAACTTCATCATCGGCAATGCCATGCGCCTGGGCGACTACTTCGAGCAGGCGGACTTTGTACTTTCCTCGCGTCTCCTGCTGATCCTGCCAGACCGCGCCGGAGCGCTTGAAAGCATGTACCGGGCGCTGCGGCCGGGCGGCGCGCTGTTGATCGCCGAACCCCTGAAAGGCTGGCGCACCGAAGTCCCGCTCGCGTGCATGCGTTTGCTGGATCGAGTGGCCAGCCCGCGGCTGCCCGGCTCGCCGCTCCATGTGTCAAACCGTGTTCTGACGCATGAAGAGCTCGATGCCCTGCTGGCGCGCCAGCCCTGGCTCAGCCGGCAGCGCTGGACGGACGAACGGTACCAGTACGCGTTGTGCGAGAAAGCCCCGTCCGCCGGGGTTGGGGTTTGAGAAGGTTCTTGCAAAAAGGTCCGCTTCGGACAAACTTACTGCTCGGCGTGCTCGCCGCGGCGCTGGTCGGGTTTATCCGCCAGCTCATCCGCGAGTCCGACGATCGGGTTCTCGGCTTCCAGGCAGTCGCGGGCTGGGAAGCCGGGCTGTTCGTGGCGGCGTTTTTCGTTATTGCAACGCAGCCGAAGAACCGCTGGACTTGGTGGATCGCCCTCACGGCAGGCATCCTGTGCCGGGCCGCGACCTTGTTTTCGGAGCCCTTCCTTTCGACTGATATTTACCGCTACGCCTGGGACGGCGTCGTGCAGCACGCGCACATCTCGCCCTACCGGTACGTGCCCGCCGCGCCCGAGCTCGAATTTCTACGCGAACCCAACCAGGACGTTTACGACAACATCAATCGCCGCGACTGGGCGGTCACCATCTACCCGCCGGGCGCGCAGGTGCTCTTTTACCTCGTCACCTATCTTGTCCCGACCGTCGGCGGGATGAAGTTGGCGATGGTCCTGTTTGAAGGGCTGACGGTGCTCGGCCTTGTGAAGCTGCTCCAGCGCATGGGCCGCGCGCCGGCACAGGCCGCCCTGTACTGCCTGTGCCCGCTGCTGGCCTGGGAAATCGGGGTGGCCGGCCACCTGGACTCGGCGGCCATGGCCTTTATCGTGCTCGCGCTGCTGGCCCGTTACGACCGCCGGCCGGGGCTCACCGGAGTTTTCCTAGGCTGCGCGACGATGATCAAGCTGTTCCCGCTGGTGCTCTTCCCGGCCCTGTACCGGCGCGGCGACTGGAAGATGCCGGCCGTCATCGTCGGGATGGCGGTGGGCGGCTACGCGGCGTACTCGAGCGTCGGTTGGCGGGTATTCGGCTTCCTGAGCGGGTACGCAAAAGAGGAGGGCATGAACTCCGGCGAGCGCTACTACCTGCTGAACCTGCTCCATACGGCGCGCGGCTTCCGCTGGGTGACGGTGCCCATGTACGAGGCAGTCGCGGCGCTTGTGTTCGCCGGCCTGGCCTACTGGTGTTGGCGCACCTGCGCGGACCCGCAACGCAGCGGGCGCGAAACTCTGCTGACGCGGGCATTCAGGCTGCCGGCCTCCGCTGACTTTCTTATTCCCTGCGCGATCATCGCGCTCACGCTCAACCTCCTGTTCTCGCCCCGCTATCCGTGGTACGGGGCGTGGCTGGTGCCGTTCCTGGCGCTCCTTCCGAGCGTGACGCTGCTGACCTACATTTGCACGCTGTTTTACCTGTGCACCACTCCGCTCGCCACCGGCGCGGGCGCGCCGCAGTTCCAAATGAATTCGATCCTATACAGCTATGTGCTGGGCGCGTTCGTGGTGGAAGCAGGCTGGCGTTGGCGGCGGTCGCGCGGGCCGGGTATCAGGGCCGTGCGCACCTCGGAAGAGCTGGCGGTCCCTGTCCGTTAATCTGGAAATTGCGGTGCTCGCACCGTACCCAGGGGCGTTTTGGCGGAACAGCAAACGGCAATCATCATCGGGGCGGGCCCGGCGGGGCTTACGGCGGCGCTTGAGTTTTGCCGCCGCTCCTCCATCAAGCCCATCGTGCTGGAAGCAAGCGAGCGCATCGGCGGCATTTCCTGCACCATCCGGCACAACGGCAACCGGATCGACATCGGCGGGCACCGGTTCTTTTCAAAGTCAGACCGCGTCATGGAGTGGTGGACCTCGCTGATGCCCATCGACTCAGACGCCGGCGAGTTCCGCATCCGCTACCGCAACCAGCAGCGGGCGGTCGCGGCCTCGGGCGAGGCGAAGGATCCCGACCTCCGTATGCTGGTGCGCCCGCGCAAAAGCCGCATCTACTTTCTCCGCTCGTTTTTCGACTACCCTTTGTCGCTTTCGGGTGCGACCCTGGGCAGGCTGGGCCTCGGGCGCACCCTCCGCATCGGCCTCAGCTACCTGCGCGCCCGGCTCAAGCCGCGCAAGCCGGAGCGCACGCTTGCGGACTTCCTCGTCAACCGCTTCGGGCGCGAGCTGTATCTGCTCTTCTTCAAGAGCTATACGGAGAAAGTCTGGGGCGTACCCTGCGAGGAGATTTCCGCCGAGTGGGGCGCGCAGCGCATCAAGGGCCTTTCCCTGCGGACGGCGGTCGCGCACTTCCTCCGCAAGGCCTTCCGGCGCGGCAAGCCCGGCGACTTGGCGCAGAAGGGGACGGAAACCTCGCTCATCGAGCAGTTTCTGTATCCGAAGTACGGCCCCGGCCAGCTGTGGGAGCACGCGGCCGACCTGGTGCGGGCCGCGGGCGGCGAGGTGCGGACCGGCCTGCGTGTGAGCCGCATGCACATCGAGGACGGACGCGTGGCATGGGTCGAGGCCCGCTGCGCGAACGGGCGCGTGGAGTGCTTCCCCGGCGACTACTTTTTCTCAACTATGCCCGTGCGGGAACTGCTGCGGGTGGTCGATATCGCGGTTCCGCCGGAGATTCAGGCGATTGGGGACGGCCTGCGCTACCGCGACTTCATCACCGTGGGCCTGCTTGTCGACCGGCTCATCCCCTCGGAGCCCGACGGCGGCCCGCTCCGCGACACCTGGATTTATATCCAGGAGCCGGACGTGCTTGTGGGGCGTTTGCAGATCTTCAACAACTGGAGCCCCTGGATGGTCGCCGACCCTTCCAAGGTCTGGATCGGGCTCGAATACTTTTGCTACGACACGGATCCTTTGTGGCGCATGTCGGACGAGGAGATTGCCGATTTCGCCGTCGCCGAGGTCGCGAAAATCGGGCTCCTGCGGGCGGAAGAGGTGCGGGACCGCGCGGTCTTCCGCGTGCCGAAAACCTACCCCGCCTACTTCGGCACCTACGCGCAATTCCCGGAGATCATCCGGTACATGGACCGGTTCCCAAACCTGTTCCTGGTCGGCCGCAACGGCATGCACAAGTACAACAACCAGGACCACTCCATGCTGACCGCGATGACGGCGGTAGACAATATCCTGGCCGGGATAACGGATAAAAGCAACCTGTGGGAGATCAATACAGAGCAGGAGTACCACGAGGACAGGACTGAGGGCCAAGGGTCTAGGGCCAAGGTGTAAGGCACTACTCCCACTCTTCGTGGTGGACCTGCACCCACCAGCAGGGCGGGCGGTGCTCGTGCGGCAAAAGCGCTTCCACGCAAGATATATCAACTTCGCCGAAATAGTCATAGCGATAATGACCCTTGCCGTCGGCGATGGGCACATACTGCTTCACGGTGGCGAAGGAAAGCACGTCACCTTGGCGCTGCCGCCATAGAAAAACCGCGAAATCGAGCGCGACCGCCGCGAACATGCCTATCCCGAGCAGGGACAGCCACGACGTTGTGCGGCGGGAAACCACACCCTGCTTACACCTCGACCGAGGCTGCGGCGAGCATCGCTTCCAGCCGCGTCGGATCGAAGCCGATCATGGTTTCCCCGCCCACGCGCAAGGTCGGCGTGGAGCGGCTGCCCAGGTCCATCAACTCGCGGAACGCTTGCGGGTCGGCCTGCACGTCCTTGTACTCAAACGGCACCCCGCGGGATTGCAGAAACATGCGGGCGGCGAAGCAAGGGGCGCAGCCGGGTTGGCTGTAGAGGATCACTTTCGGCGGCATAGTCAGTCGATTCAATCGCGGGAGATTGGTTGCAAGGGGAAAGTGGATCCTTCGTCGCCTTGCTCCTCAGGATGACCCCCTTTTGTGCACCACTAGCTTGAATCCATTGGTGTCATCCTGAGCAAAGCGAAGGATCTGCTATTCCCGCGCTGCCCGCACCCTTATGGAAAACGCTCCTCCGGGTGCGCCTTGTCCGCTTCGCGCATCCAGTCCATCCAAATCGGCAGGGCCGCCTTCGCACCTGTTTCGCCTGCGCCCAGCGAAACAGGTTTGTCGTAGCCGACCCACACGCCGCAGGTGGCGGAAGGCGAAAAGCCGAGAAACCAGGCATCCGCGGCGCTGGTGGTCGTGCCGGTTTTGCCTGCCACCGGATGCCCGAGCGCGCCGGCCGCCGCCCCCGTTCCGCCCGGCGCGGTCACCGCTTGGAGAAAACGCAGCATGGTGCGGGCGGTTTGCGGGCTTACCGCGGCCGCCGCGCTCCGATTTTGCATAAACGCGACCGGCAGCCCGTCCGCGTCCGTCACACGGCGGATCAGGTGCGGAGGAACCCGCAAACCGTCATTTGGAAACACCGCATAAGCCGCGACCTGTTCCTCAAGCGTGATCTCGACCGCTCCGAGCGCCGCGGGAAGGTATGGAGGAATGCGCGCGGTGATGCCGAACCGGTGCGCCGCCTCTGCGATGCGGGGCATGCCGAGCGCCGCAGCGATGCGTACGGCCGGGATATTGCGCGAGTCGGCAAAGGCCCGCTCCAGCGTGATCTCGCCCAGCGTGTTGCTTTCGAAGTCGCGCGGCGCGTACCCGCCGAAACTGGCCGGGGTGTCGAGAATGGTCTGCTCCGGGGTCGCGCCTGCTTCCACCGCCGCCGTGTACACAAACGGCTTGAACGAGGAGCCGACCTGCCGCCGCGCATCCGCGGCGCGGTTGTACTCGGACAGCGCGTAGTCGCGCCCGCCGACCATCGCGAGCACGCCGCCGGAAGCATTGTCGAGCGCAAGCAACGACCCCTGCGCGCCCGTATCCTGCTCGAGCGTGCCGCGCCAACCCTCGGGTCCATGCGGGCCGAGCCGCAGGTAAACGACATCCCCTGCACGCGCGGGCTCCGCGGCACCGGTCCAGGCCCAATCTCCAGGCCCGAGCAGCACGTTTTCCCGCCCGATGCGGGCCCGCAGTTCACTCCGGCTGACGCTTGTAACGAGCGCATGCACATACGCGCCGGGGGCGGGCGGCGCGGCCCAGTCCGGGTGGCGGAACAGTTCAGGGTCGGCGACATGCGGCAGGGCCCCGCGCCAACCGCGGCGGCGCTCATACGCAGCCAGCCCGTCGAGTACGGCGCGGTTGGCGGCGCGCTGGAGACCCAAGTCCAACGTCGTATACACGCGCAAGCCCGCGCCCCGCGCCGCTTCCGGCCCGAGCGACTGCTCCAGCTCGCGCCGCACCGCCTCGGCAAACCAGGGCGCTTCCGAGG
>CAXTSB010000076.1:0-15771 GCA_964246845.1 uncultured Acidobacteriaceae bacterium | reverse complement strand
GATCCCCAATCAAGCGCGCCCCGCCGAGGTGGAAGCGGCGCTGTCGAACTCCTTCGCGTTCGGGGGGTTGAACGCGGTGCTGGCGTTTAAGGCTTGGCGGTGAAGGCGCGGAGCTTGCTGTGTGCGGGCAGTACAAACGCAATCAATGTGTTTCGTAAAATACCGCCGCACCCCGAACATCTACCTGCATCAGCAGGTCGAAATCAGAAAGATTGCGCGTCAGCACGCTGCATCCGCTTTTCGCGGCGCTCAGGAAAAGGAGAGCATCGTTCAGCACCTTCCGTTGCTCCCCCTTGGCAAACCCTTGCAGCCGCGCGAGGAGGCCGGCCAAGATGCCGGCTTCGCGCCAAACCTCCCCATCCGGGTTTAGGGTGCGGTGAGGCGGTCTTTGTTCGATAGAGGCCGTCACTTTTACAACAGCAGCCCGCGTGTCGGGATGAGCAGGATGAAGCAGGCCGGTGATCGCCGCCAGTTCCGCTTCGGTGACGGTGGAGTGCCAAAGGCTGCCGGCCCGCAGAGCAATCTCGACCTCTTCCGGAAGCCTGCCTTGAAGCGCGTCGATGTAAACGGTTGTGTCGAGCAGGAACTTGGGATACGGAGGCTTCAGATCGGAAAGAAACGGCAGCTGCGCCCGGCTCCGATATCCAAGTCTTTCCAAGCGCTTTTCCGGTTTCAGGCGGCGCAGCGATTGTCGCAGCGGGGGCCTAGAACTCAAGATCCAGTTCTTTGCTGACCGTCCCGCGTCGCGCAAGCAGCCAATCGGCGTAGTCATCCTCCACAACAATGCTCGCGAGCGCCGCTTCGAGGAGTTGGGAGTCGGACTGAATGCCGGTTTTCAGCTTGGCCCGTTCCACCAATAAATGCGGCATGCGGCCGCGGACTGTTACCGTGCGGCCGCCGGCCAGAAGCCCCTGCTGCTCCGCGATCGAGAGCGCATCGCCTACTCGGCGTTGACCTGTAACAGAAGCAGAGGATTTTGCGCGCCTGGAACGTTGAGAAGGATCGGCGGAAACTGTCTGCGCAACATTAAGATCTCAACAGCAATGTAGCACAGAATGCATGTCGATGTGCTACAAGCGGCACGAGGGCCACATCAACTTCCATAGGTCTGCTCTTGCAAAAAGAACCGCAAACAGCCTATCCCTCACCCCCGCCGGCCAGCCACCAGCGGCGCGGCGGCGCGCTCGATTCCCTCCTCCAACCCCACCCGGGGCGACCAGTTCAGCTGCTCGCGCGCTTTCGCGGTCGCGTACTGTTGATCGCGGCCCAGCAGGTACACCGCGTGCCGGGTCAGCAGCGGGCGACCCTTCAGCCCCACGCGGTAGGGCAGTTCGCTCGCCCGGGCCAGCGCCATCGCCGCCGCGAACGGCAGCTTGAGCCACGGCTCCCCAACCCCGAGCGCGCGCGCCAGGGCTGCCGCATACGCCCGCCAAGTCACCCCGTCCACACTCGACAGGTTGAAGGCTTCGCCGCGCGCGCGCGGCTCTCCGGCGGCACGCAGCATCGCCCGGCATACGTCGTCGCCAAACACAAAGCCCCCGCGTACGCGCCCGCCGTCCACCAGCAGCATGGCCCGCTGTCGGAGCAGCGCGGCGATGTCGTTGACGAACGCCTTCCCACCCGGCCCGTAAATACTTGCCGGGCGGACCACCGTCACCGGCAAGCCCTGTGCCGCGGCAGCCCACACCGCCTCCTCCCCAGCGCATTTCGTTCCGTTATAAGGAAGGCCCATGAACTGCCGGGGAGTTTCCTCGTCACCCGCCACAGACGGATAGCCGTACACATCCGTGGTGCTGACGTGAAGGAACCGCCCGAGCCGCCGGGCATGCCGCAGCGCGAGCTCAAGCAGGGCGCGTGTGTAGTCCACATTTGCTTGTTGAAAATGCCGGAGCGGGGCCCAATCCGTGGAGCAGCCCGCGCAATGGAAAACGAGCTCCGTGCCTCCAAGCGCGTCCCGCGCGGCCGCGAGCGCCTCCGGCTTGTCCTCGCCGGGCAGCAGCGAAGCGCGGACAACCTGTACACCGGGGCGGTTGGGCAGCGCCGACCCCGCCCGGGCCAGGATAGTGACCCGCGCCCCTTGCGCCAGAAGCATGTCGACGAGGCGCCCGCCGAGAAAACCGGAGCCGCCGGTCACCAGCGCCCGCAAGCTTCAGGCCTCGCGCAGGCCCGCGAACACATCGAGCGCGTGGCTCAACTGCGGCTCGGTGTGCGCCGCCGTGACGCACAGGCGAAGCCGAGATGAGCCTTGCGCCACGGCCGGGAACATCACCGGCGAGGTGAGGATGCCGCGGTTGCGCAGCTCGCGCGCGAACAAAGCGGTGCGCGCATCATCGTAAAGCATCAGCGGGATGACCGCGGTTTCCGAAAGGCCCGTGTCGAAGCCCAGGCTTTGAAGCCCTTCGCGCAGGAACGAAGCATTGGCGCGAATGCGGTCCACGCGCTCGGGCTCTGCTTCCACGATGCGGATGGCCGCGAGCACCGCGGCTGCGGACGGCGCGGGCATGGCGCCCGAGAAAATAAACGGGGCCGACGCGTGCTGGAGAAAGATCATCAGCTCCTGCGAGCCGGCGACAAAGCCGCCGCCCGACGGCATCGCCTTGGCCAGCGAGCCGGTCCAGATGTCGACCTCGCTCGTGTCCACGCCGAAGTGCTCGTCTGTACCGCGGCCTCCCGCGCCCAGCACGCCGGTCGCGTGCGACTCATCCATCAGCAGGTAGCAGCCGAATTCCTTCTTGATCTTGATCAGCTCGGGCAGGATGCAGATGTCGCCGTCCATCGAAAACACGCCGTCGGAGATGATCAGTGTGCGGTTCGCTTCGGGCCCGTTCGCAAGCTCGCGCCGCAGCGACTCCGGGCTGTTGTGCTCAAACCGCTGCACCTGCACCCCCGCGAGCCGGCAAGCATCCATCAGGCTCCGGTGCGAAAGCGAGTCGGCGATCACGCGGTCCGCGGGACCGAACAGCGAGGAAATCACGGCCAGGTTGGCCACGTACCCGGAAGTGAACAGGAGCGCCGCCTCGGTGCCCTTGAAAGCCGCGAGCGCCCGCTCGGTTTCGTGATGGAGCTCAAGCGTACCCGTGAGCAGGCGTACGCCGCCTGTGCCCGTGCCGTAGCGGCGGATCGCCTCGACCGCGGCCGCGTCCACGCGCGGGTCGCCGATCAGGCCCAGATAGTCGTAGCTCGACAGCATGAGCAGCTCGTGCCCGTCGGTCGCGACGCACGGCCCGGTCCGTCGGGAAAGCGGTGCCTGGAATGGGTAAGCGTCGAGCGAGCAGGCCAAGGCAGCGTTCTCAAACAGCCGCCGCGCCCGCGCGTCGAGCAGGTCCCGCTTCTTGAAGCTCCAGGTACGGCCTTCGGAAAAATAGCCGTTGAAGATTTGGCCCGACGAAGATCGGAACGGCTTCGTAAAGGAGGTCGGCTCTTCGGTAGCGGCAGCCGCTGGAACAGGCAAGGTCATCAGGAGACTCGAGGCGAAGCTGGATTAGGGGTGAGTCTAGCGGAAAGGCTATGCGAAGGGAAGTTCAGGCATTTACGAAGAGGGTCTGCTTCAGGGGAGTGTGCTGAGGCTCAAGGGTTGTAAGACCCTGCTCAGACGGCCTTGACGGCTTGGCGTCCCCGACGGGATTCGAACCCGTGTTACCGCCGTGAAAGGGCGGTGTCCTAGGCCACTGGACGACGGGGACGCGTCTTACCAATATACAGCGGCTTCGGCCCGCCGCCATGGAGTCCCGAGGCCGTGTGCGTCTTTCGGCGCATCTACGTCAACAATCTTGAGGATTTCCTTGCATGGCCGCTCCTCCCACTCTGACAAAAGCCGATCTCACCGAGGACGTGCTCCTGCTCGGCGGCTTCAGCCGCCGCGATGCCGAGGTGCTGGTTGAATCCCTTTTCGATGCTGTAACGGGCGCGATCCGGCGCGGCGAAAAGATCGAGGTGCGCGGCTTCGGCTCGTTCCGCATCCGGGAGCGCGGCCCGCGCACCGGGCGCAACCCGAAAACAGGCGCGAAGGTCGAGATTCCCGCCAAGCGCGTACCTTACTTCAAGCCCAGCAAGGAGCTGCGCGATTTGCTTAACCCAGGCGTTGCGGCTCCGGCGGACGACGCAACGACGGACAGCATACGTCCGGTGAAACCGCCCTCGGCGCGGTAGGAGAAAAACAGGTCGGTACGGCAGCTGGTGCAGTGCGGCACAACGCTGATGCGCTTGGGCGCGACGCCCGCGTCGAGCAGCTGGCGGCGGTTCGCCTCCTGCAAATCAAAGTGCAGCGCGGGGCCTAGGTCGCTGTGGCCGGGGGCGCGCTGCGTGAGGAACAGCATAGGGTACTTTTTCCGGATCGGGTCTGCGTCGTAGACTTCACGGAACAGCTCCCCGGCGTACGCGAACTGCGAGCGGAACTCGTGCTCCACCTCTTCGCCGACCCCGTAGCAGCAGGCCCCGATGGCGGGACCGATCGCAGCGCTCAGATCTTCCGGCTCCGTCCCGAACTCCAAACGCATTTGCCCTACCGCCCGCTCCGCGATGCGTCGGAGCGTGCCGCGCCAGCCCGCGTGCAGGGCCGCCGCAGCACCGGTGCGCCGATCCGCGAGGAGGACCGGAACGCAGTCGGCGGTTTGAATCCCGAGCACTAAGCCGGGCTCATCGGTCATCATGCCGTCGCCGGTCAGCGCGGCTTGCCCCGCGTGTTCGCGCCCGACCCGATGCACCAGCCCGGAGTGGATTTGCTTGAGCGTGACGAGCGGCGGGGCTGCTTTGAAGATGTGCCGAAGCAGCCGTTCGTGGTTCGCGAGCACGTCAGCGCTCCTATCTGCAGTGGTAAATCCGAGGTTTAGGTCGTCAGCGTGCCCGTAAACCGTCGAAACCCCACCGGTGCGGGCGGCGAAGCCGTGCGGGATGCCCGCGAGCAATCCAGCCTTAAAAACCTGCACCTCGGGCCGGCGCGCTTCCCGCGGTGCGCGTTCCGGCGCTTCAGTGCGCGCGCGGCGTGCTTCCGGAACGTACCCCGCCGCGCCGAGAATTGCCCGCCGACCATGCTTCAAACCGGCATCGGCCAGCAGCGCGTCTACAGCCTTTAAGGAATCCACAGTCTCAAATCCCGTCCGGCTCGGCCCAGTTTTCCAGCGCCAGCTCTGGGACGCGGCTGTAGTCACGCGTATTGTTCGTCACCAAGGTGAGGCCCAGGCTGCGGGCGTGGGCGGCGATGAAAAGATCGTTCAGACCGATCAGCATTCCTTTCACTTTGAGATCTGTACGAATCCGCGCATAGTGATCGGCTGCGGCGTCATCGTAAGCAAGAACTCCGACGTACCTCAAGTAAGCCGTTAAGGTAGTCCGATCCCGCTCTCTTCGCGGTGAAACCTCCACTCCGTAAAGGAGCTCGGACTTTGTGATTGCCGAAATGCACATGTCACTGATCCTCACCTCCCGCAGCTTCCGCAGCACGGATTCCCGTGAGCGTTTCATAATGTAGGACGAGATGTCTGTATCCAGCATGTAGCGCGGCATTAAAGCTCGCGGTCCCGCACCGGTAAATCCTCTACATTCTCCATATATTCAGGGGAAGCCACCGGCCCTGAATCCAAAAACTCAGACCAATCGCTCGGGCGCGGGGACAGCACGAGTTCATCTCCCTGCTTGCGGATGAACACCTCGGATGTCGTGAACTGAAACTCCTTTGGAATCCGAACCGCTTGGCTGCGATTATTCATAAAAATCTTAGCCGTCGTATGCATTACGCCCTCCCACCTACAGCATATATCGCAGCATATGCCAACCACCTTAGCTCACGTCAAGTTCCGCTTTCCGCGCTGTTCCAAATCACGCCGCCAGTCCAGCGTGTCCAGAAAGCCCCGCTTTTCCCGCCAGTTTTCCTCGACGATGATGTGCAATTGAAGAAAGACGCGGGTGCCGAGCAGACGCTCAATCTCCACCCGGGCCGATGCGCCGATTGCCTTGAGCTTCGCCCCGCCCTTGCCGATCAGGATGGCTTTCTGCCCTTCGCGCTCGCAGTAGACCGCGGCGGCAATGCGGGTCAAGGGCAGTTTCGCATCCGGTCTCCCCATGCGCGGCGGCGCGGGCGGCTCTTCCCATTGCTCGATCACCACTGCGCTCGCGTAAGGTACTTCCTCGCCGGTTTCCATCAGGATGCGCTCGCGGATCAGCTCGGCCGCGAGAAAACGCTCGGGTTGGTCGGTGAACTGCTCGGGCGGGAAATGCCGCTCGCCTTCAGGCAGGTAACCGACCAGCTTTTCGAGCAGGGCTTCCAGCCCGTCCCGCTTGCGCGCGGAGATCAGGAATACTTCGGCGAACGGATGAAGCGCGGTCAGCTCCGTGATCATGGGCAGCAGCTTGGCGCGCTCCACCAGGTCCACCTTGTTGATGACGAGCAGCACCGGGCAGTCCAGCTTGCGGACTAGCCCGAGAACAAACGCGTCCTCGCTCGCTGTATCGTCCGCCTGCAACGGCGTGTAGCGTGAAGCATCGATCATCAGGAGCACTGCGTCCCGGCTCGCCAGCGCATCGTGCACGGCCTGCATCATCTGCTTGTCGAGCAGGGTTGAGGGCTTGTGTACGCCGGGCGTATCGACAAATACGATCTGCGCCGCCGGGCGCTTGCGCGTTTTTTTCACCTCCACAATGCCGTGGATGCGCGTGCGCGTGGTCTGCGGTTTGCTCGTGACAATGGCAACCTTTTCGCCCGTCAGCGCGTTCACCAGCGTGGATTTGCCCGCATTCGGCCGGCCCAGGATGGAAACAAAGCCGCTCCTCATGCAGCCGCCCCCGCGCGCGATACGCGCATGCGCTCAATCCGGCGGTCGGTCGAGGCCAGGATTTCAAACCGCAGCCCGGTTTCTTCTACCACCTCGCCCGGCATGGGGATGCGGCCCGCGGTTTCACTCACGAAGCCGGCGACGGTGGTCGCTTCATAATCCTCGGGCGCTTCCCATGCGCCGGCGAGCAGGGTTTCCAGCTGCGCCACTTCCAGCTCGCCCGGCACGGTCCATACCCCTTCTTGCTCCTCCAGCACGGCTTCCTTGTCCTCGCCTTCGTGCTCGTCGGCGATGCGGCCCACGATCTCCTCCACCAGGTCTTCGATCGTCACCAACCCGGCGACGCCGCCGTACTCGTCGATGACGATATTCATGTGCTGCTTTTCCCGCTGCATCTCGCGCAAAGCCTCGTTGGCGCGCTTGGTTTCCGGGATAAACGTTGCCGGCCGCATGATGGAGCCGACCGTGCGCGTGTGCGCTTCCACGTCGGTGATTTGCAGCGTGTCATGCGCGAACACGATGCCGGTCACCTGATCGACCGAGCCCTGAAACACCGGGATGCGCGAGTAGGGGTTGTGTTCCAGGGCAGCCAGCAGCTGCTCCACCGTGACATCCTCCGGCACCGCGAACACGCGCGGGCGCGGCGTCATCACTTCGCGCACCACCTTATCGCCGAACTCGACCGCGGAACGGATCAGCGCATGGTCCTCGGCTTCGAGAATGCCTTCTTCCTGCCCGGCTTCGATCAGCGCCTCCACGCCCGCGCCGTTCGCTTCCTGCTCCTGCTCAGCCGGGGGCTCGCCGGCGAGCGCGACGATGGACAGCAAAAAGCCGATGCCGAGCGTCAAGGGCAGAAACAGGGCGATCAACACCCGCAGCGGCCACACCAGCGGCAGGAGCCATCGGCCTTGCGTGCGCGTGAACAGGACGTACGGCAAGAAGCGGTTGAACAGCACCACCGCGAGCGCTGCCGCGAACAGCACTTCCGCGATGCCTGCCGCGTCCCGAACCGGCCCGAGCGCGAGCAGCGCCGCGAGCAAGGTCACCCCGGCAAGCGCCATCTGCGCCAGCACGGCAGCCGAAAGCGCGATCTTTTCGCGGCTGAAGCCGAGCCTCGGCTCCGTTTGCTCTTCCCACACCTCGATGCTTTGCTGGAAGCCGCGCGAAAGGAACTTGCCCATTTCGGCGTACAGCCGGTCGATGTAGGAAAACACCGCCATGAGCGCGAGCAGCAGGGCGATGAGGGCGAGCAGCAGGGCGGCCATTATGCAGGCACCCCTGCACGCTCGATCAAACCCACGGGCAGCCCGAAGCGCGCCCGCAGTTCGCACTCCTTCGCGAGCATCTCGCCCGCATCGCGCTCATGGTCGAAGCCCGCCAGGTGCAACAGCCCGTGCAGCAGGAGAATGCGGACTTCCTCATCGAGTGAGTGGCCGTGTTCCCCCGCCTGCCGGGCTGCCGTATCGACTGAAACCGCGAGGTCGCCGGCAAGCCCGCCCGCGGCGGCCGGAAATGAAAGCACGTCGGTCGGCTTGTTCTTGCGGCGGAACCGGTGATTCAATTCTTGGATGGCGGTATCGGTCGTCAACAGGATGGAAATCTCGCCCGCAAGCGGCACGGCGTCGGCGGCCTCGCGCGCAAACCGTCGCAGCTCCCGCCTGGGAAGCGCCCCGCGCGCCAAGCGCACTTCCGGTGCGATCACGATCATGATGCCGGCCTGGTATCGCGGACCGTACAGTCTCCCCGCCGAAAACGGCGACAGGAGAGCGGCGCTCTCCTGTTCAGCCTTTATTGTATAGGCCGTGCTTACTGAGGCTTACTCGCCGGGGCACCTTCCCCCTTCAAGCCCAGCGGCATCTGCTCGGATCGCCCGAAGGCATCGTAGGCGCGGATGATGCGCTGCACCAGGTGATGGCGGACCACGTCGCCGTCCTCGAAGTGGATAAACCGGATGCCGTCGGTGCCGCTCAAGATTTGAATCGCCTCGACCAGTCCGGATTTGCGCGGGTTCGGCAGGTCAATTTGTGTGACATCGCCGGTCACCACTGCCTTAGAGTTGTTCCCCATGCGCGTCAGGAACATTTTCATCTGTTCGGAGGTCGTATTTTGCGCCTCGTCCATGATGATGAACGCGTCGTTGAGGGTGCGCCCGCGCATGAAGGCGAGCGGCGCGACCTCGATGACGTTTTTCTCGATCATCTTGTCGACGCGCTCGGGCTCGAGCAGGTCATACAGCGCGTCGTACAAGGGCCGGAGGTATGGGTCAATCTTTTCCTGGAGCGAGCCGGGCAGGAAACCCAAACGCTCGCCCGCTTCCACCGCCGGGCGGACCAGGATGATGCGGCTGCATTTTTTCGCGAGCAAGGCAGCGGCGGCCATCGCGACAGCAAGGTAGGTCTTGCCGGTGCCGGCCGGGCCGATGCCGAACGTCATGTCGCTCGCTTCGATCGCCTCGACGTAGATGCGCTGGTTGACTGAGCGCGGCTGCACAATCCGCTTGACGCCCGCCCCGGCCCGCTTGGCTCCGGCCTCGATCAGTGACCGCAGCGTCACGGTCGGATCGCACACCACCAGCTTGAGCAGCGCGTGCAGCTCGCCGTTATGGGGGTGCACACCCCGGCGGCGCAGCTGCTCGAAGTCGTGGAAGATGCCCTGCACACGGGCGACCGCCTCCTCCTGCCCTGAAACGTGGACCGCATCGGACCCGAGTTCAATCCGAACATCGAGCTCACGCTCCATCAGCTTGAGGTTTTCGTCGCGGGTCCCGAACAGGGGCTCAAGATTGGGCGTGATGTCGAGCGCTTTGGTCATCATCAAGGGGCGAACGGACCTCCGTCCGCGGCGGCAGCCGCGGGTGCGTAGCTGGGATTGTGCGGGAAGCAAGCGGGACCCTGAGAGTCGGGAGCAGGTCCGCGGCTGAGGAGAGGGGCGATGCCGGGAGAATAGCGCCGGGCGCGGCGGCGCGTCAATCACGCAGTTGTGAATAGATGAAAGACAAATCTCCTGCCTTTGTACGGCACAGGACGCCCGGATGCGATAAGCAACACGCCCCCAGACGTAAGCCTCCTACTTAGTGCAACTATCCCCAGACGCACCGACGAGGCTTCCCATGGGTTTTCTGACCCCCGACGATATTAAAGATTTCCGCGATTTGTACACCCTCCAACTCCGCTACCTGCTTTCAGGCGAGAACCAGGCGGTAGACGGGCTGGATGCCATGACCAAGAACGCGAGCGACGAACAGCTCAAGCAGGTTTTCCAGTCGCACAAGCAGGAAAGCCAAGTGCAGGCCCAGCGGCTGGAGCAGTTGATCGGTGAGATGGACGGCGAGGTCGATGATAAGAAGTGCGCGGTCACCGCGGCGTTGAATGCAGCGGCAGCCAACATCGTAAGCGAGTCGAAAGCGGGCCCGGTGCGCGACGCGGGCCTGATCGCAAGCGCGCAAAAGGTGGAGCACTTTGAGATCGCCTCGTACGGCTCGGCGCGGGATTGGGCGCGCATTCTCGGCCTGGAGCAGCACGCGCAAATCCTCGACAAAACGCTGAGTGAGGAAAAGCACGCGAATGAGCTGCTGAACCAGGTTGCGCAAAAGCTGAACCCGGTGGCTGTGCAGGCAGCGTAATGCAATGGAGGGCGGCAAATGCCGCCCTCCACTCGGCTACTTGCTCGGAGCGAAGAAAGTATAGGTCGCCGTATATGGAACGCGCGCGATCGTCCCGATATGGGCGGCGTCACAGCCGGCGGTCGGGCTGGTGCCGCCGTTTGTGCCGGTACGTGTGATGTACGTCACAGCGGAAAGCGCGCCCCCGGCAGTCCCGAAGTTTGTCGTCCGCAGGAGCAGTTGCGGCACGCTGTTCGGTGCGCTCGACGGTACAGTCTGCACCGTGGTTCCCACAACGCCGCTGCCGTCGCGCCAAGTCCAGACAGGTCCGGATGTATTGGTCGCAACCGGGACGGGCTGACCGTTTGCGTCCGGCAGGAACTGGTACAAGGTCGCATCCGGGCCGACGAACGCAAACATCGGCGTCCCGCTCAGGGCTTGACACTCATACATTTGCACGCCGACCCCCGTCGCCTGCTGCACTTGCTGAAGGTTCGCGACAGCCGAGGCGAGGGTGCTCTGGGCGTATGCCGCGAGCGGCGAGGCCAGAAGGGCGGAAAACAGCAAAGTGGGAACGCGCATGGCTGGTAGGACGCCTTTTTCTAGTAAGAAGTAACGCGCGTTGCTGCTTTCATCGGCAAATTGCTTTGACCCGCACCCTTGCCGGTGGTTGAAACCATGACGCGGGCGGTTGCTCACCAAGGGGGCGGGGCCCGCTTTGCGCGTCGGGCCGCGATGCTTTAGTCTTAAAGTTTGCAGGAATCCGCCGACAGGCGTTCCCGCGCTCAAAAAGGACGAGACACACATGGCAAATCACGTTTCCGCGCTTAAGCGCGTTCGGCAGACCAAGCGCAAGACCGGAGTGAACCGCGCCAACAGAAGTCGCATCCGCGGCAGCCTGCGCTTGATGCGCGAGGCGCTGCAAAAGGGCGACGCGCAGGCGGCCCAGGAGCAATTCCGCGCCGTGACCTCAGCGCTTGATAAAAGCGTGCAAAAGGGCGTTCTGCACAAAAACACAGCTTCGCGCTACAAAAGCCGTTTGAACGCGCGGGTCAAGGCCCTGTCCGCACCCAAGACGGCCTGAACACAGGGTGGAGCTTCACTCCACCCGGAATACGTCCTCGCCCCTGCCCTCCAACTGCGAAGCCCGCTCGGCGACCGCGCGCGCGATGTTGAAAAACTCTCCGGCAAAGGCCGCGTTTTCCCCCTTCGCCGCGACTGGCGCGCCCGTGTCGCCGCCTTCGCGGATGGCCGGCGCAAGCTCGACCGAGCCCAAGAACGGCACCTGGAACTGCTGCGCGGTCTTGACCGCGCCGCCTTTTGAAAAAATATCGATCTCGTGCTTGCAGTGAGGGCAGGTGAAGTGGCTCATGTTCTCAACAATGCCGAGCACTTCCACATTCACCTGGGTGAACATCTCAATCGCCTTGCGCGCGTCCTGGAGCGCGACATCGGACGGGGTGGAAACAATGACCGCGCCGGTGAGCGGCACCGTTTGCACGAGTGAAATTACTACGTCGCCTGTTCCCGGCGGCAGATCCACCAAGAGAAAGTCGAGCTCGCCCCACTCTACCTGCTGGAGGAACTGCCGGATGATGCCGTGGAGCATGGGCCCGCGCATCACCAAGGGCTTGTCGCCGGGTGAGATCAGGCCGACCGAAATCAGTTTGATCCCATACGCCTCATTCGGCTGGATTTGATTGTTCGGCAGGACCTTCGGCTGACCCTCGCTGCCGAGCATCAAGGGGACGTTCGGGCCGTAAACGTCGGCGTCGATCAGCCCGACCTTAGCCCCCATGGCCGCGAGCGCGATGGCCAGGTTGACCGCGACCGTGGTTTTGCCGACCCCGCCCTTGCCGGAACCGACCGCGACGACGTTGCGGATGCCGGGCAGCGCCGCCGGGCCTTGCGCCGCATTTCCGGGTACTGGATTGCCGTGTGCCATGCCTTTAGGATGCAGCGGAAAACGGGCCGCCGCGCTACGGCAGTACGGACGCCTTACCGGCGGCGCGTCGGCGGCTCAGCTCGGCCTGGCGCTGCTCGCGGCGGCGGCCGGCATCTTCAAACCGCCGTCGGTCATCCTCGCCCTCGGGCGCAAGCGCCGGAACCGGCGTGGGACTGCCTTCCGGCGTCACGGCGACAAAGGTGAGGTAGGCCGAAGCAACATGGCGCAGCGTACCGGCGAGCGCGTTTTCCGCCCACACTTTGACTCCGACCTCCATGGAGGTCCGGTAGCCGCGGTTGACGCGCGACTTCAGGATCAGCAGCTCGCCCACATGTACGGGCGCGATGAAATCGATGTGGTCCATGGACGCGGTAACCACGTGCGAACGGGCATGGCGGAATGCCGCCATGGCCGCCACCAGGTCAATGAAGTGCATGAGTCGTCCGCCCAGGAGATTGCCGAGCGTGTTCGCATCATTCGGCAGCACCAGTTCGGTCATCTCGGACTCGGAACTGGAGGGAGTGTTGGGCATGGGCGGCGGCCTGGGTCCGGTTGTTTACAATAAGCCATCACAGTTTCAGGCTTCGCAAGTCTTTGTGCAACCGTCCTGCTCCCTCGCCTTTGCTGTTGAATCTAGGAAAAGGAAGGAATCCGCATGGACAAAACAGCGATGCTGGCTGAAATCTTGCAGGCAAATCCGAAAGACGCCTTTGCCCGCTACGGTCTTGCCATGGAGTATGCCGGGCGCGACGACTTCGCCCGAGCCCTCGATGAGTTCGGGGCGCTGCTGCGCGACAACCCGCGGTACACGCCGGGGTACTTCATGGCGGCGCAAACCTTCCATCGCGCGGGGCAGGCGGAGCAGGCCAAGGAGCACCTGCGGCTCGGCATCGCCAGCGCCAAGCGTGAAGGCAACGGCCACGCGGAGCGTGAAATGCAGGCGATGCTCGACGAATTGGACCTCGACAGTTAAGGCAGACAGCTGAGGAGCGGAAACGCTGTCCGTTGTGATGGGGAAAGCGGGAAAGGCATGAACCGAATATGAAAATCGCGCTGTTCCCTTTGGATGTTGTGCTGTTCCCCGGCGTGCCTTTACCGCTGCACATCTTCGAGGAGCGCTACAAGGAAATGCTTGAGGCCTGCCTGGACGGAAGCCTCGATTTTGGAGTCGTGCGGGCGCAGCGAGAAGGGTTGGCCGTGGCGGGCTGCACCGCCCGCATTGCCCGGGTGATGCGGCGCTACCCCGACGGGCGCATGGACGTGCTGTGCGAAGGCGGCCGCCGCTTCGAAATTGAGCAGCTGGACAACTCGCGCGCTTTTCTCCAAGCGGAGGTCGATTTTTTCGACGACGAAGACGGCACGACGACGCGGGAAGACCGGGCGGCCTGCGTCGCGCTGCACCTGGAAGTGCTGGCCCTGGCCGGTATCGGGCGCGAAAGCTACTCGCTGGACCTGGACCGGCCGCTTTCCTTCCAGCTGGCTTGGGAGCTGCCCGCTGACCTGGGCTTCAAGCAAGCGCTGCTGGTAAGCCGGTCCGACCGGGAGCGCACCGGGATGCTGCGCGAGTTTTACGAGGACATCCTGCCCAAGCTCAGGATGGGCTCGGGCGCGCGCGCGAACGGCTCCCGCAATGGGTACGGCACGATCATGTAGTCCTGCGAACGCGGGTTTGCCCTTCGAACCGGGCCGCGCCCGAATCGCTCATTTATGCTGATTTAGTGGGAGGTCGACCGGTAGGAGGTCGGCGCAAGACTCCCGATCGGCCCCGATTCCCCGAGGCGCGCCGCGCTTCCCTTCCAGGAGCTTTCCAGCATGCCTTCCGCCGCATATACCACCCCATCCTCGGCTGCGCTTCCTAAAACACTCGGCGAACTGCGCGACCATCCGCTCTACGGCGAAGCGCGCCTGCGGAACCGCTCCGTAAAGGACGAGCTGCGCGAAAACCTGCTGACCGCGCTGCGGGCCGGGCGCAACTCGGGCAAGCCGATCTTCCCGGGCATCGTGGGGTACGAGGATACAGTCGTACCGCAAATCGTGAACGCGGTGCTTTCGCGGCACAACTTCATTCTGCTCGGGCTGCGCGGGCAGGCCAAGAGCCGCATCTTGCGCGCGCTGACGCATTTACTCGACGAATGGGCGCCGTATATCGCCGGGTCTGAGATCCGCGACAACCCGTGGAAGCCGCTCGCCAAGCACTCCCGCGACCTGATCGCCGCGCACGGGGACCATACCCCGATCGCGTGGATGAGCCGCGATGACCGCTACGTGGAAAAGCTCGCGACCCCGGACGTCACCGTGGCGGACCTGGTGGGCGACCTTGATCCAATCAAGGCGGCGCGCGGCGGCCAAGATCTTTCCAACGAGCTCACGATGCACTACGGCCTGCTGCCGCGCGCCAACCGCGGCATCTTCGCCATCAACGAAATTCCCGACCTTGCCGGAAAAATCCAGGTCGCCCTGTTCAACATCATGCAGGAAGGCGATGTGCAGATTAAGGGCTACCCGGTGCGCTTGCAGCTCGATGTCGCGATCGTATTCAGCGCGAACCCGGAAGACTATACGGCGCGCGGCAAGATCGTCACCCCGCTCAAGGACCGCATCGGGTCGGAAATCCGCACGCACTACCCGGAAACGCTCGCCGAGGGCATCGCCATCACCGAGCAGGAAGCCTGGGCCAAGCGCGACGGCGGCTCGATCGAGATTCCGCGCTACATGCGGGAGATCGTTGAGCAGGTCGCTTTCACGGCGCGCGGGGACAAGCGGGTCGATAAGCGCTCCGGCGTTTCGCAGCGCCTGCCGATCACCACCATGGAGCTTGTGATTTCCAACGCGGAGCGTCGCGCGGTGGTGCACGGCGAAGACCGCGTGCTGCCCCGCATCAGCGACCTGTACACCGCGATGCCGGGCATCACGGGCAAGATCGAGCTGGAGTACGAAGGCGAAATGCGCGGTGCCGACGTAGTGGTGCGGGAGCTGATCCGCGGCGCGATCGCCTCGGTCTACGACGGCTATTTCGCCGACACCAATACGCAGCAGATCGAACAGTGGTTCAACCTCGGCGGCTCGCTCAAGATCGACGACACGGAGCCATCAGCGGCGATCGCCCGCGAGCTGAAGCAAATCCAAGGGCTGTTTGAGAAGCTGCAGCCGCTCGGCGTCAAGGCGTCCGATACGCCGGAATCCGTGGTGGGCGCAGCGGAGTTCCTCCTGGAAGGCATGGTGGCGCACCGCCGCCTGAGCCGGAATGAGGAGCGCGGTTTCGCGGCCGGCGACAAGCAGCGCCGCAATGAACGCGAGCGCGGCGCCGGGACCGAAGAGCAGGCTTACGAGGCTTGGCAGAACCGGCGCTCGAAGCGCGGCGGATTGAACTAAAAAGCAGGCCCCGCCCTGAAGCGAGGCCTACCGACGCTTCTTACACGAAGCCCAAGTTCGCGGCTCCGAAGTTGGACAGCCCCGGG
>CAXTSB010000075.1:0-15929 GCA_964246845.1 uncultured Acidobacteriaceae bacterium | reverse complement strand
CTATAACCTCAACTTCAACGTGCAAGCCTTGAACCTGCTCAACGTCATCAACTATGCCCCGCCCACGGGGACGATCGATTCGCCGACGTTCGGCCGGTCGAACGCGCTTGCGGGGCAGATATTTTCTTCCGGCAACGGAGCAGCCTCGCGCCGTGTGTTCTTTCAGTCCACACTGACGTTCTAACCGGGTCAAACCAGGGCGGTTGACTGCCTGCGGCGCGCCCTCGTAATCTTAAGCCATGCACACCTGCCCAGCCCGCGCTTGTTGCGTTTGCGCGCGGTAGGGAGTGCCTCCGCTCCCGCCCGCCCGGCCTTTGCGCCCGGCGGGCTTTTTCTAGCTGCGAACGTACCGATGAAGAAGGACCCGCGATGCCCGAAGTGAAAGAAACCAAAGCCCAGCGTGTAGAGCGCTTGAAGGTCGAAAAGAATGCCTGGGAGATGTTCGACGAGGTGCGGCGGTTCGCGCGCGAAGGCCGGGCGAGCGTGCTGCCGGACTGGGCCGGGGTGTACTTCAAATGGTGGGGCGTGTACACGCAGGGCGACGGCGCGGGCGTGACCGGCGGCAAAGCCGGCGAGGGGCTGCAAAGCGACTACTTCATGATGCGGATCATCGCGCCCGCGGGCCAGCTGACCGCGGCGCAGATGCGGGCGGTGGCTGAGGTCACCAAGCGGTATGCGCGCAACCAGGCCGATATCACCGTGCGGCAAAACATTCAGCTGCACTGGCTGACGATCGAGTCGCTGCCCGAAGTCGTGGATGCGCTTGAAAAGGTTGGGCTTTCGCCCAAGGGCGCGTGCGGCGATGTGGTGCGCAACGTCACCGGCTGCCCGCTCGCCGGAATCGACAAGCACGAGGTGTTCGACCCCTCGCCGGTCGCGCTCGCCATCGCGAACGACCTGATCGCGAACGCGGCGTTTTACAACCTGCCGCGCAAGTTCAAGGTTTCGGTCACCGCCTGCCCCATCTGGTGCTCGTACCCGGAGATCAACGACATCGGCCTGACCGCGGCCATGCGCGGGCAAGAAAAAGGCTTCTCGCTCCGCGTCGGCGGCGGGTTGTCGAACGAGCCGCACATGGCGCTCAAGCTCCCCTGCTGGGTGCCCGAGGACCGGGCGTTCGCGACGGTGCGGGTGATCACGGAAATCTTCCGCGACCAGCAAGGGTTGCGCGAAAGCCGCGACCGCGCTCGGCTCAAGTACCTGTTCATGCGCGAGGGCTGGACGGCGGAGTCGTTCCTCGAAGAGCTGAACCGGCGCTTAGGCGAGCCGCTGCCCGAGGCGGTTCCTGAAAACATCCCGGATGACGTGCTGCGCGACCATGTCGGCATCCACCCGCAGCGGCAGCCCGGCCTCAGCTACGTAGGCGCTTCGGTCCTGCGCGGAAGGATGACCGGCGACCAGATGACGGCGGTCGCCGACTTGGCGGAGCGGTACGGCTCCGGGCACATGCGCACGACGGTCGGGCAGAACCTGCTCTTCATCGACATCCCGACCGAGCGCGCGGGCGCGTTCGCGCGGGAGCTGGGACAGCATGGGATCAAAGTCGAGGGCTCGCAGTTCTGGCGCGGCGCGGTGGCCTGCACGGGGACCGAGTTCTGCAAGCTCGCCATCACGGAGACCAAGGGCTTCACACGCTGGCTGGTTGATGAGCTTGAAGAGCGCGTGCCGGAATTCGACCAGCAGCTGCGGCTCCATGTAACGGGCTGCCCCAACTCCTGCGGCCAGCATTGGATCGCCGATATCGGGATCGAGGGCAAGAAGATCAAGCACGACGGGCGGCTGGTGGATGCGTACTACTTCTGCGTGGGCGGGTCGGTCGGGCAGTTCGCGGGAGCGGCGCGGCCCGTGGGGTACCGCATTCCGGCGATCGAGGTTCCGGAGGCCATCGAACGGCTGCTCAAGACCTACCAGGGGCGGCGCTGGGGCGAGGGCGAGTCGCGGCGGGCGTACTTCGCCCGGCACTCGAACGACGAGCTGCGCGCGCAACTCGCCGGCGAGCAGGTCACGCCGGTGGAGCGCGACGCGGGCGGCGCGCCCGCGACCGTCTCGGCGGATATGTAATCCAATCCGCATGAGCCTGCTGCCTGTTTTTTTGAAGCTCGACGGTAAACCGGCATTGGTGGTCGGCGCGGGCGAGGTCGCCTCGGGCAAGATCGAGTCCTTGGTCGCAAGCGGGGCGCGGGTGACAGTCGTTGCCCCTTGGGCCCGTCCGGAGATCGTGCGTCTTCACGAACGCGATGCGATTGCCTGGCATCGGCGTGAGTTTGACGATGCCGACATCGACGGGCAATTCGTCGTGGTCGCGGGGACAAACTTCGCGCATGTGAATCAGCATGTATACCGGCTGTGCATCGAGCGCGACATCCTGTGCAACGCGGTTGATGACCCACCGCACTGCGATTTTTATTATGGCTCGGTGGTGAGCCGGGGCGACCTACAAATCGCCATCTCAACCGCGGGCGAAAGCCCGGCCGTCGCGCAGCGTTTGCGCAAGGAGCTCGACGCGGTGCTGCCCGCGGACCTCGGGCCCTGGCTGCACACGCTGGGCTCGCTCCGGCGCGAGGTGCTCGCGGCCTACCCGGCGAGCGAGGCGCGCAAGTCGCTGCTGCAGATGCTCGGCAGCCGGCAGGTTTGCGAGCTGGAAGGCTGCCCGTCGCGGCGGCTCGCCTTGCCGCATTTGCACGCACAAGCGCTGCTCTCGCCGAAGCCCGTAGCGGATGCGCCCGTTCGCCCGATTGCAAAAACCGCGAGCACGGTCATGCTGGTGGGCGCGGGCCCGGGCGACCCCGACCTGCTGACCGTGAAGGCCGCCCGCCTGCTCGCGAGCGCCGACCTGCTGCTGCATGACGACCTTGTCCCCGAGGCGATCGTGTCCATGGCCCCGAAGACGGCGGAGGTGCTCAGCGTGGGCAAGCGCTGCGGCCGCGCGTCGGTGACGCAGGCGCAAATTCATGAGCACATGATCGCGGGCGCGCGGGCCGGGCGCGCAATCGTGCGGTTGAAGTCGGGCGACCCGCTGCTGTTCGGCCGCGCGGGCGAGGAGATGGACGCGCTTCGGGCCGCGGGCGTGCCGTTCGAGGTGGTACCTGGCGTGACCGCCGTTTCCGCTGCGGCCGCCGCCCTGCCCTGCTCACTCACTGACCGGCGGGCCGCATCTTCCGTTCTGTTGAGTACGGGCCACCATGCGCCGGGTGAAAGTGCGAACCCCGAGCCGACGCGCGTGGTCTACATGCCCGGGCGCGACCTGACGGCCATCGCGCAGGAATGGCGCAAGCAAGGGCTGCCCGGCGACTACCCGTGTGTGCTGGTTTCGCACGCCGGACGCCCCGAGCAGCAGGTCGCCCGCACCACGCTCAGCCTCCTGCACGTCACCGCGCCTGGCCCCGCGCCCATGCTGCTGCTGGGGGGTGAAGTGTTCCGGCAGACTCGGACTGTTTCCAGCGAGCTTATTCCAGTCCAGCAGCAGCCTTTGTCGGAGATCGCGGAACGTCGATAACATCGCCGGGTTGCAAAGCTTGCGCTTGTATGCCCGGCCCGGCAGCTGCAAGCAGCCGTTTTGGGGGCTCGTCCCATGGCTCATCCGTAAGCTGGAACGTCCCCCAATGCACACCTAACAGCTGCTTGGCCCCAAGCTCTTCCGCGATGCGCAAAGCCTCTTCCGGATTGGAGTGCTGGGTCGCCATGAACCAGCGCGGGTTATACGCACCGATGGGCAGCACGGCAACATCGGGCGGCCCGCACCGCTCGCGGATTTTGTGGAAAATCGCCCCATCGCGATACGCGGTGTCGCCCGCGCAGTACACGCGGCCCGCGGGCGTATGGAGGACAAAACCGCCCCACAGTGCCACGCGCCGGTCGCCCAGCCACCGCGAGGACCAGTGATACGCAGGTACGATCGTCGCACTTACCCTGCTGCTCAGCGAAAAACCATCCCACCAATCCCCAGTTTCTACCCGCGCTTTCGGCACGGCGGCACAGATGATTGCGTCGTTCCCGAGCGGCGCGAGCATGCGCGGGCTATGCCCGTGGGCCAGCCGCGCCAGAGTTGCTATATCCAAATGGTCATAATGGTTATGTGTGATCAGCACCGCATCGATCGGCGGCAAGTGCTCCCAAGCGACCGCGGGCGAGTTATGCCGCTGCGGACCCAGCTTGCGGAAGGGGCTCGCCCGCTCCGACCAAACCGGGTCCACCAAGATATTCAGTCCGGCGGTTTGGATCAGCAGCGAAGCATGGCCGATGAAGGTGATGCGCAGCCCCGCCGCGCGCTCGTCCGGACGCACCCCGGAGCGTGCCGGCACACGCTCAGGCCAACGCACTCGCTTGCCCAGCAAACGCCAACGCAGCACCGTGCCCAAGCTTTTGTCGGACGACGGCAAGCCGGGGTGGAAGAAGCGCTCGCCGTCAAAGTGGTCTGTCCGCGGCCCCTGGTAGCAGCGGTTCCTCATCGCACGGTTCTCATCGGACCTGGAGCACCGCCACTCCCGCGCCGGGCATCCGCAAATGACCGTCCTCGACCGTGATGCCGGGCTCGGAGGCGAGCAGCAGCTCGACCGAGTCCTCTAGTGTCGCTGAGTAGCCCTCCTCCGCCAGCGTCGACACGACCACGATTCCGCCGCGCTGCATGGTGAACCAGCGGTCTTCCTCGTCGAAGTCCACGTCCACGGTTTCGAGCGCGCCGTCGGTCAGTTCTGGCGTCGCTTTCCTGAGTGCGATCAGTGTCTTATACCAGCGCAGCATATCCGCGTGTTTTTCGCCCCCAAGCTCCTCCCACTTGAGCTTGGAGTCCTCAAAGGTCGAAGCTGCTTGCGGGTCGGGGATCTCCGACGGGTCCCATCCGAATGCCGCGAACTCTTTCTTGCGGCCTTCGGACACCAGACGGCCCAACTCCTTGTCCTCGTGGTCGGTGAAGTACTGGAACGGCGAGCTCGCCGCCCACTCCTCACCCTGAAACAGCATGGGCAGGAACGGGCCGAGCAGCGTGAGCGCGGCGGCGATCTTCGCGCGGGGCACGTCCGTCAGGTGCTCCAACCGCTCGCCTTTTGCCCGGTTGCCGATCTGGTCATGATTCTGCGAGTAGCCGCAGAACTTCCACCCGGGCAGGCCCGTTGCGGGGCGCCCGTGTACGCGCTCGCGATGCTCGGAGTACTCGCCGTCATACACAAACGCCTGCGTCAGGGCTTTGCCCAGGTCGGCATACTCGCCGAAGTCCGCGTAATAGCCGCCGCGGTCGCCCGTGAGCACGGTCACCAGCGCGTGGTGGAAATCGTCGGACCATTGAGAGTCGAAGCCATACCCGTACGCCTCGGGCGCGCGAATCAAACGGGGATCGTTCAGGTCGCTCTCGGCGATCATGAGGTACGTGCGCCCGGTCGCGGCCTGGAGCGCGTGGACCTCCGTGTTGACCTGCTCCATGAAGTGGATCGCCGAGCGGTCGATATAGGCGTGCACGGCGTCCAGCCGCAGACCGTCCAGGTGGTAATCGCGCAGCCACATCAGGGCGTTGTCGCAGAAAAAGCGCCGGACTTCATACGAGCCGGCCGTCTCGAAGTTCACCGCGTCGCCCCAGGGCGTTTTGTGCTCCGCGGTCAGGTACGGCCCGAACTTGCTGATGTACGCTCCGGCGGGTCCGAAGTGGTTGTAGACCACATCCATCAGCACTGCGAGGCCCTTCCCGTGCGCCGCGTTTACAAAACGCTTCAGCCCGTCTGGGCCGCCGTAGGAGTTCTGCGGCGCGAACAGGTCCACGCCGTCGTAGCCCCAGCCGTGCTTGCCGGGGAACTGCGCGAAGGGCAAAAGTTCCACATGCGTGATGCCAAGCTCCGTAAGGTAATCCAGTCGCGCAATAGCCGCGTCACAGGTGCCTTCGGGCGTGAACGTGCCGATGTGCAGCTCGTAGATGATCCCCGACTGGTACGCAGGCGCGCGAAAGCCCGCATCAGTCCATGCGAATGCCGCATGGTCCACGATCCGCGAGGGCCCGTGGACGCCCTCGGGCTGAAACGCCGAGCGCGGGTCGGGCAGCTTCAGCTCGTCCCCGTCCAGCAGGTAATGGTAGTTCGTGCCCGGTCCGGCGGCCTCCACCTCGGCCGACCACCAGCCGCCCTCGTCGGTGTTCAAGGCGTATTTCTCGCCGCCCGCGACTACCTCGACCTGCTGCGCCGTCGGCGCCCATACGCGAAACTCGTGCATCTTCCCTCACCTTCCGTTCAGGTAGATGCAGGTTCGTTTGCTTGACTGGATTGCTGATTGGCGGAAGGGTCAGCGTGATGCGGATCCAGCTCGGGCGTGCTCGCCTGCTCAGGCACGGCGGACAGCGGACGCGTACCCCTCTGGTGCCGCTGCCGCACCTGCTGTTCCGTGCTTTCGAGGTCGAACACGGCGTTGACGAGCGCGATATGCGAGAACGCCTGCGGGAAGTTGCCCACCTGCCGTTGCTTGGCTGTGTCGTACTCCTCCGAAAGCAGGCCCAGGTCGTTCCGGAGCGCGAGCAGGCGGTCCATCAGCTTGCGCGCGTCTGCTTCGCGGCCGATCATCTTCAGGCAGCTCACCATCCAGAAGGAGCAGGCCAGGAACGCGCCCTCGCCCTCGGGCAGTCCGTCCGCCGAACGCCCGGTGTCATAGCGCAGCAGCAGACCGTCCTTCATCAGGCCCGCTTCGATTGCTTCGATCGTGCCCTTGACCCGCGGATCGCCCGGCGGCAAAAAGCCTACCTGCGGCATCAGGAGCAGCGAAGCGTCGAGCTGCTCGCCGTCGTACACCTGGGTAAAGGCGTTCAGCTTCGTGTTGAAGCCGCGGCGGCACACCTCGGCATGCACCTCATCGCGCGCCGCGCGCCACTCGTCCAACGGCACGTCGCTGCCCGTTGTTTCCGCAATCGCGACCGCCCGGTCGAGCGCGACCCACACCATCATCTTCGAGTACACGAAATGCTGGGCACCGCTGCGGGTTTCCCAGATACCCTGGTCCGGCTGCTTCCAGATGGTCAGCAGGTGATCGATGAGCAGCTGCTGCAAGTGCAGGTCAACCGAGCGCGGGGCCTTCACCGCGGCCAGCGCGTGGAAGAACGCATCCATGACCTCGCCGTAGATGTCGAGCTGCAACTGCTCGGCTGCGGCATTGCCGATGCGCACGGGCCGGGATCCCTCGTAGCCGGCGAGCCAGGGAACCTCCCACTCCAGCAGTTGCCGCTCGCCCGCGATGCCGTACATGATCTGCACCTGCTCGGGGGAGCCGGCGATGGCCCGCAGCAGCCAGTCCTGCCAGGCCTCGGCCTCCTTGTAAAAGCCGCCGTTCATCAGCGCCAGAAGCGTGAAGGTGGAGTCCCGCAGCCAGCAGTAGCGGTAGTCCCAGTTGCGCGGGCCGCCCAGCTGCTCGGGAAGCGAAGTGGTGACCGCCGCCACCACACCGCCCGTGGGTCGGAAGGTCATGGCCTTGAGCGTGATCAGCGAGCGCTCGACCGCCTCGGTATATCGGCCCGCGCCCGAGCACTTCTGCGCCCACTCACTCCAGTAGCGCAGCGCTTCGGCAAGCTCTTCGTCGGGATCGATTTCCGGCGGCTCGGGCTCGGCGGAGCGGCCGTAGGAAAGGGTGAGCCACACGTGGCTGCCTTCCTTCACCGTGAAGTTCGTTACTGTCTTCTGGTCGCGGCCGTGGGTTTCGAGGTTGGTACGCAGAACCACCATGTGCGGCCCGGCAATAGCCCGCGTGGCGTGGCCTTCGCGCGTCACCCACGGGACGGAGCGGCCGTAGTCGAAGCGCAGCACCAGTTCCATGCGCATGGGCGCTTCCCCGGCCAGGCACTCCACCTTGCGCGCGATATGCGAGTGCCCGCCGCGCGCCGGCATGAAATCCGTGACGAGCACGACGTCCTCGCCGCGCGTCCAGCGGGTTTCAAGCACCAGCGTTTGCGGGAGGTAGCGCCAGGTCGCCGTCCAGCTTTGTTCCGCCGGCGTAATCAGCCAACGCCCGTTCCCTTCATCGCCGAGAAGCGCGGTGAAGCAGGCGTCGGAGGCGAAGTTGGGCCAGCACAGCCAATCAATCGAGCCGTTCTTGCCGACCAATGCTGCGGTTTCGCAGTCGCCGATGATCCCGTAGTCCTCGATCCGTTGGGCCATGTTTCCTCACAAAGAGCATACCTAAGAGTTTGCCTCCGTTTAACTATTGAGAACTCCTCGGCCGAGTGTCAGCTTTGATGTGGAGCAGATATTTGTCGCCCCATCTCTGCATCGCCTTGATGAGCGGTATGAGTGATCGCCCGATTGGAGACAGCGAGTATTCAACTTTAGGAGGGACAATGGCATAGACCTTGCGAACGATCAAGCCATCGCTCTCCAACTCACGCAATTGCGCCGTCAAAATACGTGAGCTCAGAGATGGTTTGAGCTTTTGTAGTTCGCTGAAGCGCAATGTGTGCTCCGTCAGGAGATGGTGCAGAATGACACCCTTCCATTTGCCCCCGATGAGTTCAAGACAAGCCTCCACTCCACAGCCCGTGTCGAGTTCGTAGTTATTAAAGCGGCGCCGCTTCATGCTCACTTCCCAAAAGGTTAGTATTGGATATATTTGTAAGTATAACAAAATAATGAAGCTCGCTGCTGTCGGCGCCCATCTCTCTACCATTAACCGAGGTTCAGTCACGGTGCCAGGAGGTTTGATGAATAAACTGTTCTGATCATTCACGCTCACCCGGAGCCAAAATCGCTGACGCGCAGCTTGGCCGAAACAGCAAGAATTACTCTTGATGAACTTGGACATCGCGTGCTGGAAAGCAATTTATATGGAATGAGTTGGAAGGCTGTCTTCGACGCTGACGATTTTCCGGTGCGAGCAGATTCTGAAAGGCTTTCTCTCATCCACGAATCCGGTCATGCATACGCAACCGGCAGGCAGACGAAGGACGTCGAGCAAGAACAAGCGAAATTAGCTCTGGCGGACGCGGTAGTTTTTCAGTTTCCGCTCTGGTGGTTCGGCTTTCCCGCCATCCTAAAGGGCTGGGTGGATCGGGTATTCGCCTTTGGTCTCGCCTATGGCTACAAGGGTGCAGGAAATCGTTATCGCTATGGTGAGGGCGGATTCGCCGGTAAGCGGGCCTTGCTTTCCGTGACGATTGGAGGTCCAGAAGTTGACTATGGCGGCAGAGGTATCAACGGACCAATTGAAGAACTGTTGTTTCCTATTACACATGGAACGCTGTTCTTTGCGGGGATGGAAGTGCTGCCCACATTCGCTGTCTACGACGCGGTGAGGATCAATTCCGACGGCCTTGAGACAGCAAAGGAGGCATTAAAAAAGCGGCTCGCTCGATTGTTCCTGGATAGGCCAATTCCGTACCGCCGACAAAACGACGGCAGTTATCCAGACGGACATCAACTCTCAACGGAGGTGGCCCTGGGAGTAAATGGTATTTCCGCGCATGTAGAACCGTAGATGGAGGCTTTCCACGACGGCTGATCGAATCGCCTACAGGGTTAAGCGTCAGCTGGAACACCACTTTCGTGGAAGATTCACGAAGTTTCGACCACAAACTCGCGTGTCTTGCACAGCTTTTGAAGGCACTCGCATAACCATTAAAGCAGACGCTCGCCTGCAAGAAGCAGGCAATTATACGGGCTAAGGAGTTGCATTTTGGTCACATCACCCAGAGATTGCATGTTGCTGCCTCAACGTTAAGCAAGCAACCGTACTCCCGCAAGAAAGGAAAGAGTACAAAGCAGCTTAATGAGAGCGAGCAGCCCCATAAGCTGTAAAGCAAGATTACCGTCCCAGTCACGACATTTTTTCTCCCACGCTGCCCGACATAGTAAGTTGTTCGCGAGCTCGCCATGTAAAACTCACTCCCACTCGATCGTCCCGGGCGGCTTCGAGGTGATGTCGTAGACCACGCGGTTGATGCCGCGCACCTCGTTCACGATCCGGTTGGAGATGCGGGCGAGCACCGGATACGGAACCTGCGCCCAATCGGCGGTCATACCGTCCTCAGAGGTCACGGCGCGGATGGCGCAGGCGTTGGCATAGGTGCGCTGGTCGCCCATCACGCCGACCGAGTTGACCGGCAGCAGCACCGCGAAGGCCTGCCAGATTTCGAGGTACAGGCCGGCCTGCTTGATCTCGTCGACCACGATCTCATCGGCGGCTTGGAGCACCGCGACCCGCTCCGGCGTGACCTCGCCCAGGATGCGCACCGCAAGGCCGGGCCCGGGGAATGGCTGGCGCTGGAGGATGTCCTCGGGCATCCCGAGGTCGCGGCCCACGCGGCGGACCTCGTCCTTGAACAAGTCGCGCAGGGGTTCGATCAGCTTGAGCTTCATGGTGTCCGGCAGGCCGCCGACATTATGGTGGCTCTTGATCACGTGCGAAGGGCCGTGGACCGAGGCGGACTCGATCACGTCGGGATAAAGCGTTCCCTGCACGAGCCAATCGACCCCGCCCGACTCGACCGCGATGCGCTCGGCTTGCTCGTCGAAGACCTCGATAAACTCGCGCCCGATCGTTTTGCGCTTGGTTTCCGGGTCGGTTACGCCGGCCAGCTTGGCCAGAAACCGCTCCCGCGCATCCACCGCGACCAGGTTGAGCCCCAGCTTGCCGCGCAGGTTCTCCTGCACCTTCTCGAATTCATTCCGGCGCAGCACGCCGTTGTCGACGAAGACACACGTAAGCCGGTCGCCGATGGCCCGGTGCACCAGGGTCGCGGCGACGGACGAGTCGACGCCGCCTGAAAGCGCGCAGATGGCGCGGCCCTCGCCTACCTGCGCGCGGACCGCCTCGGTGGTCGCCTCAATGAAGCCTTGCGCGGTCCAGTCGACCTGCGCGCCGCAGATCGAGAAAACAAAATTGCGGAGCAGGTCGGTACCTTGCCGGGTGTGGTGGACCTCTGGGTGGAACTGCACAGCCCAAATCCGGCGCTCCGGGTCGGCGATGCCGGCGAGCGCGTTCGCGGTTTTCGCCGTCGGGTGGAAGCCCGGGGGCATGGCGAGCGCCTCGTCGCCGTGCGACATCCACACGCGCAGCGTTTCCGGCAGGCCGGCGAACAGCGCCGTTTCGCGGTCGGTGACGGTGACCTCCGCATCGCCGTACTCGCGCCGGGCTGCGGGTTCGACCTTGCCGCCGAGTGTGTGCACGATGTACTGCAGCCCGTAGCAAATGCCGAGTACGGGTACGCCCAGGGCGAGAACGGCAGGGTCGGCCGCGGGTGCGTGGGCATCGTAGACCGAGGACGGGCCGCCCGAAAGGATGATGCCGCGCGGCTTGAGCGCTTGTATCTTCGCGAGCGGCGCGGTGCACGGCAGCACCGCTGAAAAGACCTGGAGCTCGCGGATGCGACGGGCGATGAGCTGGGTGTACTGCGAACCGAAATCCAGGATGACGACCGAGGAGTCCACGGCTTCAGTTTAAGGCCTGAGCGGACTGCGCGAGCTCCGCTTGCTCATCCTGCAGCGCGCGGACAGCCGCGAACAGGGCCCCAAGCCGCCAAGCATCGGCCGCGGCCAAGGGCGGCAGCGAAAACAGGATCCACCAAACCACCAGCGGCCAGCCCAGGGCAAACGGCGCGGGCACGAATGCGAACGCCACCCCGGCAAGCAGCAGGTACATGCGGACCCGTCCGACCGCGCGGCGCAGCGGAATCGCCCGGTGATGCTTGTCGAGCCGCCACCCGTGGAGGAGCGCCCCCGGCAGCGTAAGATTTCGGACGATTCCCGCGGCAATCGCAATGGCAAATGCGCGGCGAAACCGGCCTGTCAGCCAGAGGTGACCCCACACGAAGAGCGGTACAAACACCATGTACGGCAGCACATGGATGCGTGCGCCGCGGAACGCCAGGGTTGTGGAGATCCACACCGCGCCGCTCGACATGAGCAAGCTCCCCAGCAGCACGGTGATGCGCAGCGCTTCACTCGCCGCAAGCAGCCATGGGCGCCGGGGCAGCAGCGGGTCGAAGCGCCGCAGCACCGCCCCGCGCCCCCAGGCAAACGCGCACACCCAGGCGAACACGATCAGCGGCGTCAAGCCGAGCGCCGCGTGCAGAACCGGCGGCTCCAGGATGCGGTACGACCCGAGCAGCGCATCCACAACCTGCCAAGGTTCCACAAGCACCGACCCGGGCGTGAACGCCAGCAGACCGGTCGCGTGTACCCCCGCCAGCGACGACGCCCAAATACGCCAGGAGGCCCAAACGGCGAGCAGGATCAGCAGCGAGCCCGCGGCCCAGCGCCAGGCCAGCTCCAGCGCCAACAGCACCGGACGCCGATGGATCTCCTGAAACAAGGGGTGCCGCCCGAGCCATCGCGTGACCCCAGCTGTTTCGCGCCCGCCGGTTTCCGCCGGGTAAACCGCCAAAAGCACCCCCTTGTCGAGAACGCGCGCTCAACGCACGACGAGATTGACCAGCTTGCCCGGGACCACGATCATTTTGACGACCTCTTTTCCCCCGAGCGCGGCTTGAATTTTCTCGTCGCGGAGGGCGGCCTCGCGCAGGGCGGGTTCGCCCGCGTCCGCCGCGAGGCGTACCACGGTGCGCAGCTTGCCGTTGACCTGCACCGGGAACTCGACCTCGGTTTCCCGGGCCAGCACGGCATCGAATGCGGGCCACGGAGCGCGCAACAGCTGGCCGCGCTGCCCCAGGGCAGACCACAACTCGCAGCACAGGTAGGGCGCGAACGGGGCCAGCAGCAGCACCAGGCTTGTAAGCACGTGCGCGGTCACTGCGGGCGCAATCCCGCCCGAGGCGAACCGCTCGTCCTCGGCCGTGAGCGCGTTTAGGAGCTCCATCACAGCCGCGATGGAGGTATTGAAGTGCCAACGGTCCTGGAAGTCGTCGGTGATTTTGCGGATGGTCTGGTGCAGCTTGCGCAGCACCATGCGCTCGGCTTCGTTCCGGATTTCGATCGGCCCTTCCACGCCCGAAGCGCCATGCCGCAGCACGAACCGGTACACCTTGCCCAGAAAGCGGAACACGCCCTGGATGCCGTCCTCCTGCCAGTCCAGGTCGCGGTCCGGCGGCGCGGCGAAGAGGGCGTAGGCGCGCGTCGCGTCCGCGCCGTAGCGGGCGATCATCTCGTCCGGCGACACCACATTGCCGCGCGACTTCGACATCTTCGCGCCGTTGCGGATCACCATGCCTTGCGTGAACAGCCGCTCGGCGGGCTCGGCGTTCGCGACCAGGCCCAGGTCGCGCATCACCTTGGTCCAAAACCGCGAGTAGATCAGGTGCAGGATCGCGTGCTCCACGCCGCCGATGTACTGGTCGATGGGAAACCAGTACTCGGCTTTCTCCTTGCTGAAGGGCGCTTCGGCATTATGCGCGTCGGTGTAGCGGTAGAAGTACCAGCTTGAGTCGACAAACGTATCCATGGTGTCGGTTTCGCGCCTGGCCTCGCCGCCGCACTTGGGGCAGGCTGCATGAACGAACTCCGGCAAGTGCGCGAGCGGCGAGCCGCCCTGCTGCGTGATCGTCACGTTCTCGGGCAGCAGCACCGGCAATTCGCCTTCCGGAACCGCGACGATACCGCAGCTTCCGCAGTACAGCATGGGGATCGGCGTACCCCAGTAGCGCTGCCGGCTTACACCCCAGTCCTTCAAGCGATAGGTGATGGTTGCGCGCCCGTAGCCGCCCTGCTCCGCCTGGCGCGAAAGCTCGGCGCGCGCGCGGTCGCAAGGCAAGCCGGAGGCGATGACCACCGCGCCGTCTTCCGCATCGGCCAGCACAGGCAGGGCGTTCTCCACTCCCGGCACCTCGATCACCGGCCGCACCGGCAGGCCGTATTTGCCCGCGAACTCCCAATCGCGCGCGTCGTGCGCCGGGACGCTCATGATGGCGCCCGTACCGTAGTCGGCCAGGATGTAATTGGCGATCCAGACCGGCAGCAGCTCGCCCGTGAACGGATTTGAGGCGTAATGGCCGGTAAACGCGCCGTGCTTTTCAAGCGCGGCCATATCGCCCGTTTCGCGCGCCAGCCGCTGCTCTTCGAGCATGGCGTCGACTTGAGCTTGCAGTTGCTGGTTTGACAAAGCCCATGCCGCGACCAGCGGATGCTCGGGCGCGAGCTGCAAGCTGGTTGCGCCGTGGATGGTGTCGATGCGGGTCGTGAAGACCGTAATCCGCTCGCCGGTAAGCCCCGCGCCCTCGCCGGGCTTGATCTCCTTGCCTTCTCCGGCTTCCACGTGCGCTGCAACCGCGAACGAAACCTCCGCGCCTTCGCTCCGCCCGATCCAGTTCCGCTGCATGGTCCGGACTTTTTCCGGCCAGCCGGGCAGCGCGTCCAGGCCGTCCAGCAGCTCGTCCGCGTACGCGGTGGTGCGCAGGAACCATTGCTCCAAGTTCCGGAGCTCGACCGGCTGCTCTTCATGCCGCCAGCAGCAGCCGTCCACCACTTGCTCGTTCGCGAGCACGGTGGCGCACAGCGGGCACCAGTTCACTTTGCTCTGCTTGCGGTAAGCCAGGCCGCGCTCCCACATCTTGATGAAAAACCACTGGTTCCAGCGGTAGTACTCAGGCAGGCAGGTGGTGACTTCGTTTTGCCAATCGAAGGCCATGCCCAGCCGCTGGAACTGCTGCTTCATCGCGGCGATGTTCGCGAGCGTCCACGCGCGCGGCGGCGTGTTGTTTTTGATCGCGGCGTTTTCCGCCGGCAGCCCGAACGCGTCCCAGCCCATCGGGTGCAGCACGTTCGCGCCCGTCATCCATTTGTAGCGGGCCAGCGCGTCGCCGATCGCGTAGTTGCGCACGTGCCCTACATGCAGCTGGCCTGAAGGGTAAGGCAGCATTTCGAGCACGTAATACTTCGGTTTGCCCGCGACAGTGGAATCCGCGGCATACAGATCCGGGTCGGCGGCCCAAAGCTCGGCCCATTTCGCCTCGATTTCCGCCGGGCTGTAGCGCGTTTCCTTCTCGTGTTCACTCATAAGGGAACTTCCAGTTTACTTCCCTCCCAGCGAGGCCAGCCCCTGCAGGGCGCGCACATTCTTCTCTATATCGCCCGGCTCGTCCACGGGCGTTTCCGCGATAAAGGCGCAGTGCGCGAACCGCGGGTCGTTGAGCAGCCGCCGGAACGGCGCGGGCCCAATCGTTCCCTCGCCGATATGCTCGTGGCGGTCGAGCTTGGACCCGCGCGGGGCCTTCGCGTCGTTGGTATGCCACACCCGCACGTTCGCGGCTCCGATCGTGCTTTCGATCTGCCGCACGGTCTCTTCCCAGCCCGCTTCGTTCACCAGGTCATAGCCCGCGACATGCGTATGGCAAGTGTCCAGGCAGACGCCGACCGGCAGGTGCTTTTCCAAGAGCGCTTGCAGCTCCGCGACCTGCTCAAAGCTGCCGCCGAGCGAAAACTCAGCCCCGGCCGTGTTTTCGAGCAGCAGGCGGAAGCCGTCCATCGCGAGCCCATCCACCGCGGCCTCACTCGCCGCGGCCGCCTGCTGGTAGCCCGGCCCGCGCGTCAGACCCTTCCACGAACCCGGATGCAGCACCAGGAACTCCGCCCCCAGCGCGAGGCAGCGCTCCACCTCGCCCCGAAACGCTTTTGTGGAGTTTTGGAGCACGGCGGGCGTTTGCGAGGCCAAGTTGATGAGGTAGTTGGCGTGCACCACGGCAGGGTGGACGTCGTGCTCGGCCCGCAGCGCGCGCATTTTCGCGGCGACCTCGGCTGAAACCGGCGCGGCCCGCCAAGTACGCGGGGAGGAGGTGAAGATTTGAAAGGTATTCGCGCCCGCCGCAGCCGCACGTTCGACCGCTGTGTGCGCGCCGCCCGCCGTACCCAGGTGAATGCCGATTCGCTTGGTGGCCATTGCCCGTATTCTAGGGCGAGCATGAGGACGTTGATCACCGCCGACGCGCTCGTCACTGAAGAGGGCCTCCTTCCGCAAGTATTTCTTGTCATCGAGGACGGGCTGATCGAGCGGCTGCGGGCCGTGCTCGACGGCGACGGCTGAAGGCG
>CAXTSB010000074.1:0-16022 GCA_964246845.1 uncultured Acidobacteriaceae bacterium | reverse complement strand
CACACCTGCGGCTCTTTCCGCAGCCCCTCCCCGCGATGTGACCCTGCTCGGCTGGATCAATCTACGGCACGACCACGGCAACCTGATCTTCCTGAATTTGCGCGACCGCTACGGCGTGACCTAGGTGGTGCCGGACCGCGCCGAGCGGGCGTGGACCGTAATCGAGGAGGGGCGTCTCGCGAAGCTTGGAGCTGGGTGGTCCGGCGCGTTACGGCGATCCTGCTGCTCGGGCCCGTGCTTGACTTCGGCTACGCCGCGCTGCTCGGGGAGGCGCGAAACTTTCAGAACTAACCGCAAATCCGTCAGCTGCCGGCAGTTCCGAACCCGCCGCTACCGCTCGCTGTCCAGCATCTTCATCAAGGGCGCGGCGTACCGCGTTCCCGCCACCTGATCCGCCGGCACGGCCTGCTCGATGCGCACCACGTCCTCGGGCGACAGCTCAATATTGAGCGCCTCCAACGACTCGGCGAGCCGCGCGCGCTTACTCACGCCGATGACCGGAATCAAATTCGCCCCTTTGGCCAGCACCCAGGCGATCGCGAGTTGCGAGGTTGTCACGCCTTTTTCCTCGGCGACGGCGGTCAGCGCGGCAACCAGTCGGCGGTTGCGCTCGAAGTTCTCGCCTTGGAGCCGGGGCAGGTGCGCGCGCATGCCGCCCTCGGCCGGCTTGGGATTGCTCACCAAAAGCCCATGCGAGAGCACGGCGTAGGCTGTCATCGCAATGCCGAGCTCGTCGAGCACGGGCACGATCGTCTCCTCCGGCTTCCGGCTCATCAGCGAATACTCAAGCTGCACATCGGCGATGGGGTGAACGGCGTGCGCGCGCCGGATGGTTTCCGCCCCGACCTCCGACAAGCCGATGTACCGGACCAAGCCGGCCTGGACCAGCTCGCCGATCGCGCCGACCGTTTCCTCGATCGGCACCTTCGGATCCAACCGGGACGGGCGGTAGATGTCGATGTAGTCCACGCCGAGCCGCGTCAATGAGTAGCCGATGAAGTTCTTCACCGCTTCCGGCTGCGAATCAAACCCCAGAAACTTGCCATCCGGCGAGCGCAACCCGTTGAACTTGACCGACAACACCACCTTGTCGCGCCGGTCTGCGATTGCTTTCCCCACCAGCAGCTCGTTATGCCCGAAGCCGTAAAAGTCGCCGGTGTCGAGCAGGTTGACGCCGCGCTCGATCGCTTCGTGGATGGTGGCGGTGCTTTCCGCGTCGTCCGTCTTCTGCCGGAGCGCGCCCGACATCCCCATGCAGCCGAGGGCGATCGGAAAAACTTCAGGCCCTTGCGACACTAACCTTCTTTGCTCAGTGCTCACCTTTGCGGTCTCCGAGGAACAGGATAGCGGACGGCCGCGCTACCCTACATACACGCATGCTCGACCACCTCGGCTCCCTCGCCCGCACCCATACCTGCGGCGCACTCCGCGCTTCCGACGCTTCTCGCGACGTGACCCTGCTCGGCTGGGTCAACCGGCGGCGCGACCACGGCAACCTGATCTTTCTGGACCTGCGCGACCGCTACGGGGTGACCCAGGTGGTGCTGGACCGCGATCTCGCGCCCGAGGCCCACGGCAAGGCCGAGCACCTGCGGCCGGAGTACGTGGTTGCGGCGCTCGGCCCCGTGCGCCTGCGCGAGGCCGGGGCGGTGAACCCGAACATGGCCACCGGCACGATCGAGGTCGCGGCGCGCGAGCTCCGGGTGCTCAACGATGCGAAGCTGCCGCCGTTTTCGCCCGCCGAGCCCGCCATCGCCAACGAGGAGCTGCGCCTCACCTACCGCTACCTGGACCTGCGCCGCGCCGAAATGCAGCGCAACTTCCTGGTTCGGCACCGGGTGGCGCTCGCCGTGCGCAACACGCTTTCCGGGCTTGGCTTTTTGGAGATAGAAACGCCCATACTCACCCGCTCCACCCCCGAGGGCGCGCGCGACTACCTGGTCCCCAGCCGCGTCCACCCGGGTGAGTTTTACGCGCTGCCCCAGTCGCCGCAGCTGTTCAAGCAAATCCTGATGGTGTCCGGTTTCGACCGCTACTTCCAGATCGCCCGCTGCTTCCGCGACGAGGACCTGCGCGCCGACCGCCAGCCCGAGTTCACGCAGATCGACATCGAGATGTCGTTTCCGCAGCAGGAGACGATCTTCTCGGTCGTCGAGCAGCTGATGGCGGCCGCATTTGCCGCCGCCGGGATCATGCTGCCCGCGCCGTTTCCGCGCATTTCCTGGGACGAGGCAATGCGCCGCTACGGCATCGACAAGCCGGACCTGCGCCTGCCGGGGCTGACGGATGTGCGCGACCTGTTTAGCTCGGAAGCGTTGGCGGTTTTGCAGCTGGCCCCGGAACTCCCCATGGTTGCGTTAAGGATCCCGCGTGTCGGCGAGCTGAGCCGCAAGGAGCGTGACGAGAACCGCCCGCTGTTCGACACGAAAAAAGGCGCAAAGCTGCTGGACGACTTAAAGCGCCTGGAGAAGAGCTTTCCGGAAGCGGTCGCGGCCATTCGTGAACGGGCCGGAGCCGCGCCCGAAGATTTGCTGGTGTTGGTGGCGGGCGATGCCACGGCGCAAACCGCGCTTTCCTACCACAAGTCCGGCACCCGGCTTTCCGAGCGCGAGATCGGCGTGCTGTCTACCGCCGGGGCGTTCAGGGTCGAGCTGGCGCGCAAGTACGCCGACCGGCATGGGGCGTTCGCGACGACCGAGCAGGTGGTGGCGGAGGCAAGTGCAGCGGAAAATCCGGTGGAGGGCGCTACGGCCTTTCGCGCCATCTGGGTCACCGACTTCCCCATGTTTGAGCAGAATTCGGAAACCGGAGCCTGGCTGCCCGCGCACCACCCGTTCACCTCGCCGCACGAGGAGGACATGGAACTGCTTACGGCCGACCCGGCGCTCGTGCGCGCCCGCTATTACGACCTGGCGATGAACGGCCTGGAGCTCGGCTCGGGATCCATCCGCATCCACCGTAAGGACGTGCAGGCAAAGATCTTCGCCGCGCTGGGTATGAGCGAGGAAGAAGCGAAAGCTCGGTTCGGGTTCTTTCTTGACGCGCTCGAATACGGCGCGCCGCCCCACGGGGGTATTGCGCTGGGCCTGGACCGGATCGCGATGCTGCTGGCCGGCGCGGGCTCGCTCCGCGAAGTCATCGCCTTCCCGAAGACGGCAAAAGCCATCGACCTGATGACCGAAGCCCCCACCCCGGCGACCCCGCAGCAGTTGAGGGAGCTGCATCTTCGGGTGGGAATCAGGGGATGAGCGATCCGGACCCTGCAATGTGATCCGCGCAAACTTGGGCAACAAGCTCCCGAAACCAGGCATGCAGAGCTTCCTGCTCGAGCCGGGGATGCCAAACCATCGTGTACTGGAAGCTTGGAATCTGAGGCGGCGCAGAGATGCGGCGAACCTGGAACCGCTCAACAAACGCGGCGACAATGCGCGAGGGCGCGGTCAACACCAAATCGGTGTTTTCGACCACGCGAACGGCGGCGGAAATGTACGGCAGCCGCAGAACCACCGCGCGCCTGAAGCCGGCTTCGGCCAATGGGCGGTCAATCAGATTTTGCTGTTTCGGCTCCGTTTCTACCGAAACGTGCTTCTCCTCAAGATAGCTTGCGAGCGGAAAGGCTGGGCGGCCGAATCCGTTCCGCAGCCCGACTAAGCAGACAAAGCGCTCCTCGAAAAGCCTCTGAACGCGGAGGGACGCTGGAATGGCAAGCGGGCTGAAGACAAGGTCCACGGTCGCGGCGGATAGTTCTTCGTGTGATCGCTCGTGCCACGGCACGATATCCAGGCTGAGCCCCGGCGCGGCTTGTTCGCAGGCCTGCAATAACGGCGGCAGCACGACGGCGGCGGCATAGTCGGTCATTGCAAGGCGCAAACGGGCTTGGATGGATTTGGGTGTGAACTGCTCGCCGGACCATAATTGCTCTAAGCGCGGCAGCAACACTTCCAGTTCACGCAGCAGTTGCGCGCCGCGGGGCGTCAGCTCGTATTTCGCATTCGCGCGTACCAGCAGATGATCCCGAAGTACGCCGCGCAAACGTTCCAGCGCACGGCTCATCGCGGGCTGGCTGAGATTGACCCGCTGTGCCGCCCGCGTCACGTTACGCTCTTCCAGCAATGCCTGCAGCGGCAGGAGCAGGTTCATGTCCAAGCCGCGCAAATGCACCGGAGGCATGACGCTTATAGTAACAATGCATGGCGCTCGTACCGGGGTAGCTTAATCCAACAACTCAGACAATACCCGCACGGTACAAGCCGTCGAATAACTTTAATGAAGGAGCACCATGCCACTCGATCATTACATCACCCTGGGCCGCTCGGGCCTGCGCGTCAGCCCGTTTTGCCTCGGTGCCATGACGTTCGGCGAAGACCTGGGCTGGGGTTCCAGCATCGCGGATTCGGAAGCCATTCTTTCCCGTTACCTTGAAATCGGCGGCAATTTCGTCGACACCGCCAACAGCTATACCAGCGGGCACTCGGAACAGATCATCGGCGACTATTTCGCCAAACGAAAAGCGGAGCGTCGTCGTGCGGTAATTGCGACAAAGTTTTTCTTCAATCTTTTCGCGGGCGACCCGAACGGAGGAGGCGGCAGCCGTCGCGCGGTGATTGCGCAATGCGAAGAGTCCCTGCGCCGGCTGCAAACCGATGCCATCGATTTGTATTACCTCCACAACTGGGATCGCTTTACGCCGATCGAGGAAACCATGCGCGCGCTCGACGACCTGGTGACGGCCGGCAAGGTGCGTTACATCGGCTTCTCTGATACGCCTGCCTGGAAGGTTGCGCAGGCGCAGGTCATTGCGCAATTCAGAGGCTGGGCTCCGTTGATCGCGCTCCAGATTGAATACTCGCTGATGGAGCGCACCGTGGAAGGCGAACTCATCCCTATGGCGGAAGAGCTTGGGATGGGCGTGCTGCCCTGGAGTCCTCTGCGCATGGGTGCGCTTTCGGGTAAACACAAGCGCGCGGGCGACAGCAAGATGCCGGCGCATCGGGGTTACGTCGGTCAGCTTTCCTCGCGTGATTTTGACATTGTTGAGGCTGCGGAGAAGGTCGCAGCCGAACTGGGAACAGACGTGCCCACGGTGGCGCTGGCCTGGGTGCAGCAGCGCCCCGGGGTGAGCTCAACCATCCTGGGCGCGCGCACCATGGAGCATCTTGAAGCTAATCTGAAGGCGCTTGATTTTCACTTGCCGCCCGAGCAGGTCGCGGCGCTCGACGCCGCATCGAAGCCGACACTCAACTTTCCTTTCGACTTTAATCAGAACCTTTCACCCAACTTCGCTCAAGCGGGCACGATCGTTAATGGTCTTCCCAGCAAGCTCGTGAGCCAAGTACCGACCGGCGACACAAAACGCTGGTGAATCTACTCTTACCGTTGTCTTGAATGTGAAAACGGCGCGGGGCCGAAACAGCAAACCGGCTCTCAAGTCTCGGGCAGATACTTACTTTTTCTGCCCGATCTTATACACAATCCCCACTGCCCCGAAGAACTCGTTTTGCGTGAGCCCGCCGTACTTAGTCGGCTGGTAGTCGCCGGTGAAGCGCACGGCGAAGCGGGGAGCGACCTTATAGTCGGCCCAGCCGCCGATGGCGAAGGCGGTGGCGGTCTGGTTGTTGTAGATCCCGATCTGCTGGCCAAGCGTGCCTGAGTTCGAGAAGCTCTGGTTGAACCGGCCGATTGCGCCGCCGATCAAGGCGTGCGCACCGGCGGTGTAGCGCGGCTTCTCGTACAGCCGGAACGACGGGCCGAACAGGAACAGGTACTCGGACAGGTTCGAGGTCGCGGGCAGGTTGAAGCCGTTGGTCGGGAGCGTATAGCTGCCGTACAAACCGCGCGCGGTCGCCTCGCCGCCGACCAGGTGCGAAAACCAGCCCGTGACCGACCCTTGCCAACCGATGAGGTTGGTAGCGCGGACCTGATGCGCGAAGCCCGGGTTGAAGTGCGAGTAAGCCGCGCCGCCCAGAACATCCAGCTTCTCGGTATCGGTGGGGCCGGTCACGGAAGGCGCGGTGGCCGTCACTTGCGCCCTTGCGCATGGAACTGAAGCGGCCAAGGCGGCCGCGCACACAACAAGTTGCTTAAACCCCAAAACGCATTTCTCCTCACGGGCGCGGGCAGAACCCGCCGCCTGCCTCGCCTGTCGGGCAGCGTCGCTTTTCAGGATACCTGACGAGCCGTTTTACCCGGAAGCGGCGCGGCCGCTGGACAGTCCCGCTCCCGCTCGCATAGGCTTGCCTATCGCAGACCGGAGGCAACCACGAACGATGCTGGACCGTAGAGCGTTTCTTCAAACCGCCGCTCGAACCGCAACCCTGGCCGGGGCCGCCGGCCGCTTTCACACTCTCCTGGCCGAGCCGGCCGCACCCGCGCCGCGATCGAAAAACGACCAGATCCAGCTCGCGCTCGTCGGCGCGGGCATCCAGGGCCAGCATGACACGTCCTTTGCTGTGCAGGTTCCGGGCGTGAAGCTCGTGGCCGCGGCCGACTGCTACGACGGCCGCCTCACGCACATTAAGGAAGTGTATGGGCAGGACGTGTTCACCACGCGGGACTACCGCGAAATCCTGGCCCGCAAGGACGTGGACGCGGTGCTGATCGCGGTGCCCGACCACTGGCACAAGCAGGCGGCAAGCGACGCCATGGCCGCCGGCAAGGACGTGTACCTGGAAAAGCCGATGATTCACGTGTACCCGGACGGGCCGGCGATCATCGAGGCGGCCAAGCAGACCAACCGCATCTGCCAGATCGGCTCGCAGCGCGTGAGCTCGGTGGTGTACCTCAAGGCCAAGGAGCTGCTTCAGTCGGGCGCGATCGGCAAGCTGAACCAGGTAAGCGCGTACTGGGACCGCAACTCCTCGCTCGGCGCGTGGAACTACACGGTTCCGCTCGATGCCTCCACCCAAACCTGCGATTGGGAGCGGTTCCAAGGCACCGCGCCGCACCTCGCTTGGAATGCCGAGCGTTTCTTTCAGTGGCGCAAATGGAGCGACTACGGCTCGGGCGTTGCGGGCGATTTGTTTGTCCATCTGTTCAGCGGCACGCATTTCATCACCGGCGCGCACGGCCCCACCCGCGCCATGGCGACCGGCGGCCTGCGGTTTTGGAAGGACGGTCGCGACGCGAATGATGTGCTGCTTGCGCTGTTCGATTACCGCGAAGGCTTCAACCTGAGCCTGCGGGTGAACTTCGTCGACGGCGGCGCGGAAGGCGAAGGGTTCTTATTCACCGGTTCGGAAGGGCTGATGGAGATCAACGGAACCACCCAAAGCGTGACCGTGACCCGCACGCCGCGCGAAGTGGAGCCGGGATATACAGTCTCGACCTTCGCCGATGCCATGCAAAAGGAGACGGTCGCGAAGTACCGGCAAAAGTACCCGCCGGAGCACCCGGAAGGTCCGCCCGCGCAGCAGACCGAAACGTTTGTCGCGCCCAAGAGCTATTCGGACTCCTACGACCACTTCAAGAACTTCTTCGCGTCGGTACGGAGCCGCAAGGAGCCGGTGGAGGATCCGACCTTCGGCTTCCGCGCGGCGGGCGCGGCGCTGCTCGGCAACATGAGCATTCAGAAGAACGCGATCATCGGCTGGGATCCAGATGCGATGAAGGTGGTGTCCTGATGCGGCGCTGGGCTCTTCTCCTCTTCGCGGTTCCATTCGCGGCTTTCGCGCAGGACCCTGAGCACGCCACCGAGTTCCGGCTTCAGCACCCGGGCGCGGGCCCGGGCGGGGCCGAGCGCATGGCCTTTATCGCGCACCGGCTCGGGACGGACCACTCCGAAGGCATCGCCATGATGGACGTGGACGGCGATGGCCGCCCGGACCTGCTGAGCGGCGCATACTGGTACCAAAACCCCGGCCCGGGCGGCGCGGAGTGGAAGCAGCACCAGTACCGGACGGTGGGCCTTCACAATGAGTTCGTGTCGGATTGCGGCGAATGGGTGGTCGATGTGGACCACGACGGCCTGCCGGACCTAGTGACCGCCGGATGGATCCAAAACGGCCTAATGTGGTACCGCAACCCCGGCCCCCAAGCGACGGCTGCGGGCACGATGTGGCAGGGGCAGAAGATCACGGACTCGTTCGACACCGAGGGCGGCGCGTGGGCCGATATTGACGGCGACGGCAAGCCGGACCTCGCGCTCGCGCATTACAATCGCGCGGGCGTGCTGTGGGTCAGCTTTGCCGAGAAGACGCCGCAAGTGCATCACCTCGGCACCAAGGTGCAGGACGGCCATGGAGTCGGCGTCGCGGACATCAACGGCGACGGCAAGCCCGATGTGCTGACCACCCATGGGTGGTTTGAGCAGGTGGACGCGCGGGCGGACAAGTGGGTGTGGCATCTGGACTGGACGCTCGGCGACGCGGGCTTTCCGATCCTGGGCTACGACGTGAACCATGACGGCAGGATGGACCTGATCTATGGGCAGGGCCACGGCTACGGGCTGTACTGGCTGGAACAGACCGGCACGGCGGCGGCCCCGAAATGGGAGCGCCACACCATTGATGAGTCGTTTTCACAGTCGCACGCGCTCGCACTCGCGGACCTGGACGACGACGGCGTACCTGAGCTGGTGACGGGCAAACGCTACCGTGGGCACTCCGGCGCGGACCCGGGCTCGTACGACCCGGTGGTGGTGTACGCTTACCGGCTGCCCACGGCCGGTGAGTTCGCGAACACGAAAGACCCGGTGTTCATCCGCACCACGCTGTCTGAGAATGGAACAGCCAGCATCGGGACACAGGTGATCGCGGCCGACCTGGACGGCGACGGCGATATGGATATCGCGACCGCGGGCAAGCTGGGCGTACACATGCTTGAGAACCTGAAGACCAACAACGTCGCGAAGAACGTACGGGAAGAAGGGCAGCCCATTAACCGCCAGTGGCCGTTCCCAGGCGAAGGCAAGGAAGTGCCGCAGGAGGATGGGCCTACGCCGCAGTAATTAGGCCTGGGGCGGCCGCTGCCGCTCCAGAGCGCTTAGCCGTTCGTCATGCCGAGACTGCTCGCCGTAGAAGTTGGTGTAATCCGACGCTAGCTTGTCGAGCTTGCCCCCAAGCTCGTTGCGCAGCTCGATCCTGAGCGTATCCACCTTGCTGTCAATCTTGCTGCTCAAGGCTTCTGTTTTCACGTCCAGCTTAGTGTCTAACCTGTCGATGCGCGCCTCTAAGCGGCTGAACAGATAGAGCATGATGGTCGCGTTAAGCAATACCAGCAAACAGGGCAGACCGATGGAGAGGTAGAGCTGCTGGTTCGTCATGCGTCGAGTGTAGCAGCGGACCGCTCTTGCAAATACGATTCATCGCACCGGCAATGGCTTGCCCGCGCGGGGTTCCGCCTTGCTCCAATCGCGCCCGAGCGCGGTCGCCATCGTTGCGGCGATCTGGCTTTGCGTTACCGGTAACGTGTGCTGCTGCACCCCCCGCACCGGCACGCCCGCACCCATCATCCCGATAAAGATGTACTTTGATTCGGGCTGCTTTTCCCCGTGCCCCTTCCAGCCCTCGTCGGCATCCATGCCGCGGCCATGGTCGGTGGTGAAGATCAGGTCGGTCGAGCCGCGATACTCGGGCATCGCCTGGAGCGCGGTCCACAGCCGTTCGAGGTACGCGTCCACGCGATGCGCGGACAAGAGGTACTCGCCGTAGTTGCCCGCGTGCGCCCAGTCATCCGTTTCGCCGAAGGAGATGAACAGTACACGCGGATGCTTACGCTTCACGTACTCCATCGCAGTCCCGAACACAGGCGCATCAAACGGCTCGTCGTCCCACACATGCGGCGCATCGGCCTTTTGCTCGTTCAATAAAGCGAGCGCGGGCGGCTGCGGGCTCATTACGAAAGGGTCCCAACCGGCGTTGACTGGAAACCCGCAGCGGTCTTTGTTCACGATGCCGTTGATGACCTCCCACGCGCCGAACGCGGCCGTTGCGTGCTCTAAGCCGGGCTGCCGGTTCAGCCATTCGAGCACGGTCACGTTCGGGTTGGAAATGTTGTCGTTCGAGCGGACGCGCGGGTCGGGGTGGCCGGTCAGTGTTTCCGAGTACCCGGGGTAGGAAAAGTTCAAACCATTGGTGACGTAGGCGTCCGACCCGAGGTCGCGGTCGCCCCACATCACCCCTCGCGGTACAAGCGTGCCCCACACAAACGGCATCAGCCGTGCACGGCGCTCTTCGGGAGTGGGCGCGAGAAACTCCTGCTTCAGCGCGTCCACGCCGCGCTTGTCATAGTATCGATTCGGCGTCAGCAGCGACGCATCCGCTCCGCGGAACAGCTCCTGCCAGCGCAGGCCGTCGGTCATGACGAGGACCACGTTGCGCGCCGGAGGCGGCGCGGCGTGGAGAACCGGCGCAATCAGCAAAAGCAGTAGGGCGGCAAGCTTCATCCAACCCAGCCTACCGACTGCGGTGTAAATGCAAGATAACCGGCGGCTCACAAAGAGCCGCCCGCTGTCTCCAATGCGGCGGGGTTACGCAGAATCCCGGAAAGCGCCTGGATACGCGCCGCGTCCGCAGCACTCGCCCCGCTTGCGCTCAACTTATCAGCCATGCCGCCCAGCTTCGCCCGGTCTTTCGCGCTCAGGTTTGACTGCTGCGCATGGTCGAGTGCTTTCTGTAGATCGGCGATGCGCCCGGCTGGCAGCGCCTTGGAGCGCCCGAGCTGGTCCACATAGGCCTTCGCCACCACGAGCTGCGCGGGCCAGTCCACCTTTTGCTGGTCCTGCACATTCAGCTCGCGGACCCGCACGGCCTTGGCCGCGTCGATCTCGTTCTGCGTCAGGAACTTAGTCGGGGTAAGCTCGAAAACATCGAGACCGCGCGCGATCTCCGACGCGTACACATTGCCGTTGTACCAGTAGGCCGACCAGTCGCCGCCGAGCACGACCGTGTTCGCGTCAATGGGGCCGCGGTCAAAGTAGGCGATCTCAAACGGGTGCGCCGGGTCGGTAAAGTCCATCACTGAAATGCCGCCCTGGTACCAAGCCTGCACCTCGACGTCACGGCCGGGTATCGGGATGAGCGATCCATTGTGGGCCACGCAGTTTTCCGTGTCGCCCTGCGCGGCGGGGAGCTTGTAGTAGCTGGCCAGGCTCAGCTTGTCGTTCTTAAGCCGGAAGATTGCATCCGCGCCCCATTTGTTCGGGTCGTTCGGGCGGCAGCGCGCGCCCAGGCCGCCGCCCCACTCGTCGGTGAACACCACCTTGCTCCCGTCATTCGAGAATGAAGCGGAGTGCCAGTAGGAGTAGTTCGGATCGTTGACCGCGTCGACCCGCTTGGGGTGCACGGGATCCTTGATGTCGAGAAGTATGCCGTTGCCGGAGCATGCGCCGGCGGCCAGGCCGATGGCCGAGTAGACCGTGATGTCGTGGCACTGGTTGGTGTCGGCGGGTTCCGCCTTGCTGTGCGAACCGCCGTTGTTCAGCCCATTCAGCGCGCCGGTACGCGGGTCCACAAACAAGCGCGGGTTCGACACAATCTTTGCTTCCTGCGGCGCGGCCACCGGTACCTGGATGACATCGATGCGGAACAGGGCCGTGTTCGGATCCTTGCCGGGGACCTCATTTGAGCAGCCGGCAAGCTCCTCGGGCTGGCGTACAAATGAGGTTCCCGACACATAGATGTACACGTTGTCCTTGTCGTTCGGGTCCACGACAAGTGTGTGCGTGTGCGAGCCGCGGCAGGTCTGCACGGCGGCCACCTGGCGCGGGTTGCGGATGTCGGAGATGTCGAAGATGCGGACGCCGCGGAAGCGCTCTTTTTGCGCGGCGGGCGGGCGGTGCTCATGTTCCTGCCCGGCTGCCGGCGCTGGCTCGGCGGGGAAGCCCTCCGTGCCGCAATCAAGCCGGCCGTTGGTCGCCTCGACCGACATGAACAGGAGATTGTTGTAGACCGAAACATCGCCCTGGCCGCCTGGGCAAACCAGAGAGGTCAACAGCTTTGTCTTCGCGGGGTCGGCGATGTCATAGATATTGACGCCGTAGAAGTTGCCCTGGAATAGGTGCGTGCCTTGGAACGCGAAATCGGAGTTGGCGAAGGCGAGTTCGGCGAATATGGCCTGCGCCGATTTCGGCGCTTTCAGCGCTCCGCCCTCGCCGAGCCGGTTCAGCGTTGTTTCCGCGTTGCCGGTCTCAAGCGCGTTCGGCGGCAGCTGGAAAGCTTGCGGCTTTTCAAGAAATTGGAGGTGCTTGAGCCCCATCGCGGCTTCGCCCGCGTCGTACATGCCGGCCTTCAGCTTGTAGCGCGGGTCGTTCACATCGGACCCGGTCATTCCGGCGGGCAGAGGCGGCGCGGGCTTGGGGGCGAACGGGTCATTTACGTCATTTGGCGCTTGTTTGGCCGGTGCCGGTTTCGCATCCGTGCCGGACTGCTGCGCGACGAGCCGAGGGGTGCCGCCCAAGAGTACCGCTGCGGCGGCGAGCACTGTCAACAGATTCGCTTGCTTCACTGTTTTGCCTCCAAGGACTGCATAATTCGGATTTCCGCCCGCTGCGTATTGTCCGCGTCGGTCGCGAAATTAAAGAGGTCGGCATCCTGGCCTGCCCCGGGGCTCCGGAAAAGCGTGTCGACCATGCTGAGCGCGCCGCCGTGGTGCTGGATCATACCGCTGAGAAACAGCTGATCGAAGCGCGCCCCCCGGGCTTCGCGCAGCGCGTCCATCTGCGCGCGGGTCAACATCCCGGGCATCAGGGCCATGCCGCCCATGGCCATCGCGGTCGGCTTGCCGCGCGCCGCCAGCCAGCGCTGCATCAGGCGCATCTCGTCGGACTGCGAGCTGCTGATGCGCGCACCCAAGGCGCGGATTTGTTTGTTCTCGGTGCGCGAAGGGACCAACGCGGTCATCTCGACCGCCTGGGTGTGGTGAATGATCATGCCCTGCATGAACGCCGTATCGTCCGGCGACTGCACCGGCAGAGCAGCCCGCGTAGACGAAGGCAGCACCCGCGAAGGGGCGCCGGGAGCGCCCGGCTGTACGATCGCGGGTTCCGTGCCGGATGAGACAGCTTGCGCCGGCTGCGCCTTTGAGTGGGCGCACGCGGCCAAGGCCGCCAGCAGCGAAACCGTCATCAGCTGGAAAAGGCCCCGCTTGGGACCCGCGCTCAAAGCAAGCGGCAGAACCGGCATACATTTCTGCCACGCTATCACGATTCGCCCCAAGTGCCGCGAATGGCAGGTTTGGGGCGAGTTTTACGCCTCGGCCAACTCTTCCGCCTCGGCCGCGCCGTGCCGGCGAAGCAGATTCGGCACATTCTGCGAGAACGCCGCTTTGGGCATCACGCTGTCGCAACCTGCTTCCATCGCCTTCACTTTCAGGTCGCCTTGGATCTGCTGAAGAAATCCGATGATGGAGGTGCCGCGCTTGAGCTTGGCTTTCAGCTTGGGAATCGTCGTCAGGGGCTTAGCCGCCGCGTTGTTCAGGTCAAACACGATGAGCGAAGCGCGCTCCGCTTCGGGCGCATCGGTGATGGCCGCGAGGGTTTCCTTGTTGGCCTTCGCGAACAGCAGCTTAACGCCCATTTTGCGCGCGGTTTCTTGCATCTTCGTTACGACAAACAGGTCCTCGATGAAGCAGACGATGCGCGCCGGAGCGTCCTCGTTGATGACCGCGACCGGCTCGAACTCCACATCGTCATAGCGGCGCAGGTTGCCGTTGACCACGCGCTGCGGCTGCTGCGATTGCCGGTCGGCGACGTTGCCGTTCGCCATGCGGTAGGAGTGGTCCATGGGTCCGACAAACCCGCCCCCGCCGAATTTGCCCCGCCTGCGGCCGCCGTTGTTTCCGTTGGCGCCGCCGAAGTGTTAGCTGCCGAAGCCGCCCCGCGCGCCTTCGCGGTTGCCGTCCGGGCCTTCCTCGCGGCGCTTCCATCCTCCCCCGGGACGCTGCCGCTGTCCGGTATTTTGCCCGCCGGCGTGCTGGGGCGGCGCGGCACTCTCACCGCCTGTGCCGCCTTTGCGCTTGCGCTTTTTCCGCTTGCCGGACTGCCCTTGATTTTGGAAGTGGTTTGGCGCGGAACCTAGGGCGGCTGTTTGCACAACATTTTCCATGCTGCTCGGTACGGCAGGCTGCGCATCGTTGTCCGCACCCGCCTGCGCCGCGGGCGCGCTCCCAGCATGCTCAACCGCGAACGGCTCCGGCGCATTGTTTCCGGCCGGTTCCGAACTGCCCTGCGCCGCTCCGGCGGGGGGGCTGCTCTTGTGCTTACGCCGCCTGCGCCGCCGGCGTCCCGCGCCGTTTCCGTTTGCGCCCGCGTCGCCGGCGGTTTCACCCGCTTCTCCGGCCGCGGAAGCCCCGCCGCCGTTGCCGTCATCGCCGTAAAAGGCGCCGGGCTCGTTTTCTGTTTCGCTCATGCGTGCACGTCCCTCGTGCGGTCCCGCCGCCGGTTCGGGCGGCAAGGAGGCTTTTACTGCTTCGGCGCGATGTTCGGGAGCTTTTTGGCGCAAGGCTAGCAGTCCGCGCCGCGAACTTATCCGCTTGCGCCTACTCCTGACCGGCCGTCCCGCCGCCGGTTTTCCGAAAGTTCCGCTTGCTGTTCGTAAAAACCCTGTCCCGACCGCGGAAGAACGGACACAGCGCACGAAAGCTCCCGCTTTCAGCCGGCCCGGCTTTCCGCTCTGAACACAAGGCGCGCGGCGGGCGCATGGCTCTGCCTGCGTCTATCCTTGTCTACCGTGAAGATACCGCAAACCTCGACTCGTCCGCAAGAGAGATGAGCGTGATGCCGGTACGGTCGGCTTTCCAATAACGGCCAGTCACTGGCCTCCCTCAAGGTGCTTCCCGCCGGGACTACCTCTTTCGGGCGTCCTGCCGTCGGGGAGCGGGTCGTTCTGCGGAGCTCCGGTCTATGCCGGATGCTTGCCGCGTCTCTGGCTGTAAAGCTATCTGCAATTTAGATTCCACACTGCCGGGTTCTGGAATCAAGCACCTATCGGAAGAACGGGAGACCAGCCTTCCGAAAAATGTAGAAAAGGGCCCGTGCGCGCTTCGGAAAGATGTAGCCTCATTTTTGGCAAACAGAACAGCTGTGGGTGCCGCGGCCGCCCACCACGGAGCGGCGGATGGGCGTGCCGCACACCGGGCAAGGCAGGCCTGCCCGCCCGTACACCCGGTGCTCCAGCTGGAAGAAGCCGCGCACCCCGTCGGCGTCCACATAGTCCGACACAGACGAGCCGCCGAGCGCAATGGCGGCCTGGAGCACTGCCCGCAGTTCTGTATGCAGCCGCTCCAAACGCCGCCGCGATACCTTGTGCGCGCGCAGGGTCGGCCGGATGCCGGCGCGGAACAAACTTTCATCGGCGTAGATATTGCCCACGCCGTGCAGCAAGGACTGGTTGAGCAGGGCGGCTTTGATCGGCAAACCGCGCCCGCGAAACAAGGACACAAACTGCTCCAGGGTGACCGTGAGCGGCTCCACGCCGGGGCCGGTAAACGGCGTCCCGGCTTCTCGGAACACCCGTAAGTCCAATCGCCCAAAGCGCCGCGCGTCCACGAAGCGCAGCTCTCGACCCGAGGACAGCCCGAGCCGCGCATGGGTGTGCGCCGGAACCGGTACGTGAGCGCCCGACACGAGCAGGCGGCCCGTCATGCCGAGGTGCACGATCCACTCGGCCTCCACCGTGCCGTCCGCACCCGCGATGTCAGCCACGATATGCTTGCCGACCCGGCGGACGCGCTGCAAGGTCCGGCCTGTCAGTACGTCCGCCATGCGCGCAGGTTCGGTTTTGAACGGTTCCGGCTTCCCACTGAACCATGCGGAAATTACTTGCTCCCCGGCAATGCGTGCGTGGACGCCGTTCGCGACTGTTTCAACCTCCGGCAGCTCCGGCATATCACTTTTGATTCGCGAGAACGCCGCTCAGGTGCGGGGCAGCCAGGGGCGCAGAGGTGGGCCCTGCACGGGGTCGGTGTGCGGGAAGGGGAGCGAAGCCATGCGGGCGCGGGCGGCGGTATCGGGGGCGGCGCGGCAGATATCCCACGTTTGGCCCGGCGGGTATGCGCCGACGACCAAAAAGTCCGGGCTCTTTTCAAGC
>CAXTSB010000073.1:0-16240 GCA_964246845.1 uncultured Acidobacteriaceae bacterium | reverse complement strand
GCGGGCGGCGCGCTCAAACGCATCGTCGCAGGCGAGCGCCCGGAGCATGCGCTGCTTCTGGGTTTGCTTCGAAGGCGGGGCAGCGGCGGGCAATGGGGAGCTAGGAGCGTTCCACTTCCTTGAGCCGCGCCGCCTTGCCGCGCAGGCCGCGCAGGTAGAACAGCTTCGACCGGCGGATCTTGGCCGAACGGACCTTTTCCACCTTGTCGATCACCTTGGAGTTGAACGGGAAAATACGCTCCACACCCTGCCCGAAGCTCACCTTGCGCACGGTGAAGGAGCCCTGCGGACCCCGCTTGTACGCGATCACGAGGCCCTCAAAAGCCTGTAGGCGCTCTTTTTCGCCTTCCTTAATCTTGACCTGCACGCGCACGGTGTCGCCGGGCCCGAAGGCGGGCAGGTCGGTGCGTTTCAGTTTCTCGGCGAGGCGCTGCATGACGGGATGGATCGACATCGTTCGGGACTTCCTGAGCTTGATTTTCAGTCGCGGCACACAGGTGGGTAGTCACCGGGCGTAGGCCGAACCTCAAGTATACAGTGACTTTGCTTCTGCTTACGGCAGCTCAAGCGCTTTCAGAAATGCCAGGTCCTCCCCGCTCAGCTCCGCCCCGGCCAGCAGGTCCGGGCGGCTGCGCCGGGTCCGTGCGAGGGCCTGCTCGCGCCGCCAGCGGCGTACTTGGGCGTGGTCGCCCGCGAGCAGAACTTCCGGCACGCGCGCTCCCTCCCATTCCGCGGGCCGGGTGTATTGCGGGTAGTCAAGCAAGCCGCCCGCGCCGTGGGTCGCCTGCGGCGAGAGCTCCTCATGCGTGAGGGCGGAGTCGGCGGCCCCGAAGCTCTCGTAGGCATGCGAGGCCGCATTGCCAAGCACGCCGGGCACGAGCCGCGCTGCGGCATCCACGATCACCGCCGCCGCGAGCTCGCCGCCGGTCAGGATGTAGTCGCCGATTGAAAGCTCCCGGTCGGCCAGCTGCTCGGCAACGCGCTCGTCCACGCCTTCGTAGCGGCCGCACAGCAGCGCCACGCGATCGAGCCCGGCCAGCTCCCGCGCGGCTGCTTGGGTAAACCGTGTGCCGCCCGCCGCCAGCAAAACCACAACCTCCCGCGAGCGGCTGCCCTTGGGCGCGAACCCGAGCGAGCGCAGCCCGCGCGCGAACGGCTCCGGCTTGAGCACCATCCCTTCGCCCCCGCCGAACGGGCGGTCATCGACGGTGCGGTGCTTGTCCTCGGCGAAGAGGCGCAGGTCGTGTACATGCGCTTCCACGGCCCCGGAGTGGAGCGCCCGGCGCAGCATCCCGGAGCCGAAGATCCCTTCGCCGTCCACGCTTTTGCCGGCGGGCGCGCCGAAGAAGTTGGGGAAGATGGTCAGGATGTCAAACCGCATCGAGTTCCAGCAAGCCCTCGGGAAGCTCCATGGTGAGCACCCGCGCTTCGAGGTCCCAGCGCGGCGCGAATGCCTTGACAAACGGAACCAGCAGCTCGCCCGCGCCCGTGCGCTCCACCACCAGCAGCGTGCCCGCGCCTGAGGCTTCGTCCACATCGGCGACGGTGCCCACAGACGCGCCGGTGCGGGCGTCCACGAGCGTGCAGCCCGCCAGTTCGGCCACGTACACCTCGTCCTCATCAAGCGCCCGACGCTCGGCCCAGGGTACCAGCAGCTCGTGCCCGCGCAAGGCCTCGGCATCGTTCATCGTATCCACGCCCGCCAGCTTGAACACAATGCGACGGCCGTGCAGCCGCCAGCGCTCCACACGGGCTTCGCGCGTGGAACTGCCTTCGTCTAAGCGGAGCCACACACGGGGGTTGTCGGTAAAGCGCTCGGGAAAGTCGGTCAGGAGCTCGGCCAGGACCTCGCCCGTACGCCCCTGCGGACGCACCACAAGCGCCACACGCAGCCATGCGGGCGGTGCCAAGCGGCTAGGACTCGCCCCGGGGCGCGTCGCTTTCGACGATGTCGAGGGTATAGCGGTGGTGGTATTTCATGCTGACCGCGCTCAGGATCGTCCGCAGGGAGTGCGCGGTGCGCCCCTGCTTGCCGATCACCTTGCCGATGTCCGCGTCGGAAACATGAAGCCGCAGTACGGTGGACTCGTCCATCTTGAGCGCTTCCACCTGCACTTGGTCCGGATAGTCCACCAGCGCCCGCGCTATTTCCGTCACGAGCGTCGTGGTTTTGTCCGCGGTTTCCTCATGTTCGTTCATCGCCCGGGCTCCCGCCGCGCCGGCGGAAAGCGCCCGCGCGGGATGGCGCTCATAGTAGCAGTTTGCGCATAGGGCGCAACAGGTCCGGTTTCATCAACCACGCGCGCCCGTTACGGAAGTCAGGCGGCGGTTTCCACGGGTGCGGCAGCGGGTGCGGCTTTCATCAGCTTGGCCACGCGGTCCGACATTTGCGCGCCCTTGCCGGTCCAGTACTCGATGCGGTCGCGCTTGAAGTCGACCGCCGCCGGGGTGGTGCGGGGGTTATAGGTGCCTACAAGCTCCACCGATCGCCCATTGCGCGCGCGGTCCTTTTCAATCACCACAACCCGGTAAAACGGCTTCTTGCGCGCGCCGAACCGCGCTAAACGAATCATCAACACTGAGGAGAACCTTTCACCCGCCGCGGCTGGGAGCCGTCGGCGTCCGTACAGGAATGAAGGCCGTTTACGGCCAGTCGTCATTTTAGCAAAGCCCGCGGCATCTGACAGAAGGAATGGACGCTCCCCGCCCAGCACCGCGCGCCGGCCCGGCTCCCAAGCCGCTGATCGTAACCCTCGCGCTCGAGCCTGAAGCGCAGGCACGGTTCGAGGCCGAGCGCCGGCGGCACTACCCGGCCAAGCTCAACCGCATCCCCGCGCATATCTCGCTGTTCCACGCGCTGCCCGGGGAGGAGCTGCCCGCCGTGGAAGCGGCCCTGCGCGCGGCCGCCTCGGAAACACCCCGTTTTGAGATTGAAGTTCACGACCTGATGCGGCTCGGAAAGGGCGTGGCTTATAAGGTCCGCGCCCCGGAGTTCGCGGAATTGCACGGGCGTTTGCGCGCGGCGTGGCTGCCCTGGCTGACGCCCCAGGATCTCCAGCCCTTTCGGCCGCACATTGTTATCCAGAACAAAGCGGAGCCGGAAGCGGCGCGGGCCTTGTACGAGCGGCTCGGCGGGGGTTTCCGGCCGGAAACAGCGAGGGCCGCAAGCCTGCGCTTGTGGCATTACGAGGGCGGCCCTTGGACAGCCGCCGGAGAGTTTCCGCTTGGAGGGCCGGTATGACACGCCACCGCCCGCGCGGCTTCTGCCTCCGCACGCTTTCCGACCCTCCGGCATCTGAGCCGGATATGGCCGCGACCGCACCCACCCGCCTCGAAACCCGCCGACTCGGCGACTCCGACCTCCATCTCACCCGCATCGGCTTCGGCGCTTGGGCCGTGGGCGGCAATGATTGGGAGTTCGGCTGGGGCGCGCAGGACGATGAGGATTCCATCCGCGCCATCCATCGCGCGCTCGACTTGGGGCTGAACTGGATCGACACGGCGCCGGTGTACGGTTTGGGCCACTCGGAAGAAGTCGTCGCCCGGGCGCTGCGCGGAACCGCGCACAAGCCGTACGTGTTCACCAAGTGCTCCATGCGCTGGGACCTGCGCGAGCGAAAAATCTACCGCTCGCTCCAAGCGGCGTCGGTGCGCCGGGAGTGCGAGGACTCGCTGCGACGGCTCCATGTGGAGGCGATCGACTTGCTCCAAGTGCACTGGCCCAATCCTGAAAACGAGATTGATGAAGGCTGGGCCGAGCTCGCCAAGCTCAAGGATGAAGGCAAGGTGCGGTACCTGGGCGTGTCCAACTTCAACGTCGCGCAAATGGAGCGCATCCGGGCCATTGCGCCCGTCACCTCGCTCCAGCCGCCGTACTCGCTCATCCGGCCGGATGTGCAAAATGAGATCCTGCCGTACTGCCTCCGCAACGGAATCGGCGTAATCAACTACTCGCCCATGACCTCCGGCCTGCTCACGGGCAAGATGACCGCCGAGCGCGTGGCCGCGATGCCGGATGACGATTGGCGCAAGAAAAGCCCGAACTTCAACGAGCCGAAGCTGAGCCGCAATCTCAAGCTGGCCGGCCTCCTAGGTGAAATCGGCCGCGAGCACGACGTGGAAACAGGCGTTGTCGCGATCGCTTGGACGCTGCACAACCCCGCGATCACGGCGGCGATCGTGGGCGCGCGCAGCCCGCGGCAGGTGGACGGTACTTTTCCCGCCGCGGGCTTTCGCTTAAACCAGGAAGAATACGACCGCATCGAAGCCTTCGCGGCGGCAAATCCGTAGGAGCAAGCGCGGAGAAAGGCCGGTACAACTTCAGCCCTTCTCCGCGCGGCTGTCGTTACTGGTCGCTGCCGAACGTGTTCTGTACCGGGGTCAGGGTTCCGAACAAGCCCGCGCCGGACTGACCGGGGCCGTCCCCTGCTGAGAAGTACAGGGTCGTCGCCGGCCCGCCGCCCGTTTGGTCGTTGCCGAAGCCGAGCGCCCACAACCCGGGAATCTCAATGGTTTGGTTGTTCGCGTTCACCAGCGTCGCGAGCCATTGACCGGTTTGCGGATTGAAGACGTTGATCTTGCCGTCGCCGTTGTTGCCCACCAGCAGATCGTGGCTGTACTGGCCGAAGTCGCTGGGCGCGAGGGCGACGCCCCAAGGCGCGTTGAAGTAAGACCCGCTTTGGAGCAGTCCGATCAGTCTGCCCTCGGGCGTGATGGCGGCGACGCCGCCTTGGCCCGGGCCGCTGCTTTGGTCGGAGGGGGCAACGGTCACGTACAGGGTACCGCCGATATTTTGAATGCCGAACGGGCCGAAGCCGGGGGGCAGCCCGAGCGACGCAATCGCGTTCTCTATCGCGGCCACGTGGCGGAAGCTGCTGTCGAACACGGCTACCTTACGGGCGCGCGCGTCAGCCGCGTACAGGTATGTGCCGGTGCTGCCGTTCACCGTTGCTTGAGCGACGGCAAGGCCGGTAAAGACTGATGTGGAGGCGGCGTTCACCACAATCTGGGCTGTGCTGTTGGGTACCGCTCCGTTCCAGCCGGCGATCAAGCCGTCCAACGTGGAAAAAAGAAATACTGCCGCTGTTCCGTCCGGCAGGATAAAGTTGGCTGGGTTCGCATTGAAAACGATGCCGACCGGCGAGCCCTTGGGCGTCTTGGTCGGGTCTGCGGGAGGCACCGTGACCACCAGCGATTGCCGGGCACCCGCGCCGTTGTACAGGGAAGAGGTGCCGCTGCCGCCGCCGTCGCCGTTGGCCACCCACCAGGGGCCGTTGGACGAGCGCGAGATGCCCCAAGCACCGGCCAGGTTGGGATCGATCACAGCGGCGTCGGAGGCGACGGATGTGGAACTGGCAACCAGATTTGTCTGCCGATACTGCTGTTGGGTTGGGGATGTTGTTTGCGCAAACGCAAGCGGCGCGAAGAGAAAGGCCATCACTGCACAAGTCTGGGATCGCATGGGTAAAGCCTCGGGTGCAGCTTCTGAAAAGCAGCAGCACGCCGAATGCGACTCTTGAACAGCGGAGCCGTTACGGTTGAAGCTGAATATTCATGAGAAAGGCTCAGTGCGAACCGCTGCGCCAATGCTGCAAGCGTCTTTACGCGGCTTCTCTCAACGGAAAACCACCTTACCGGTCGCGGTTAACGACGAAATCCGGTACCCACAGCAGGGCGCGCTTATACTCTGAGTCCTTGATCGGCGCGAGCGCGGCCCGCGCGCGCTCGGCCAGCCGCGCCGCCTCGGCCATGGCGAACTCGACCGAGCCGTAGCGCTTGAGCGAGTCCAACACATCTTCATAGCCGACCCGGGTGAACGCGCCGTCGGCCAGCACCCGAAGGATCTGCTTTTGTTCCTCGTCCGTGGCGCGCCCGAGCGCATGCACGACCGCGAGCGTCGCCTTGCCTTCGCGCAGGTCGCTCGCCACCGGCTTGCCCAGCACTTCCTCTTCCGCGGTGAGGTCGAGTACGTCATCCACGATCTGGAAAGCCAACCCGAGCGCGTGCCCGTACGCGGCCAGCGCTGCTTCGGTTTCGGCGTCGGCACCGGCCAGCACCGCGCCCAAACGCATGGAAACCTCGAACAGGCAGGCGGTCTTGCGGTAGATCAGCTCGTTGTACTCGTCTTCCGTGATGGGGCGGCCCAGCTTCTCCGTTTGCAGCAGCTCGCCCTCGACCATGACCTGCGTCAGCCCGATCAACAGATCCAGCACGCGGAAGTTCTGCTCTTCCAGCGCGATGCGGAACGCCTGCATGTACAGCCAGTCGCCCGCGAGCACGCAGCGGGTGTTGCCCCAGGTGGTGTTCGGCGAGGGCCGGCCGCGCCGCAGCTCTGCGCCGTCGATGATGTCGTCGTGCACCAGCGTCGCGGTGTGCACCATCTCCACCACCGCGCCCAGCCGGTGCATGGCCGGGCCCGCGTAGCCCAGGGCACGGCAGGCCAGCAGCAGCAGGGAAGGCCGGAGGCGCTTGCCCCCGCTTTCGCGCAGGTACTCGGCGATCTCCGTGATGGCGGCGACAGAGGAAACCGTGTCCCGGCCCAGCTCCCGCTCGATCGCTTCGAGATCGTCCTGGAGCAGGTCGAACATTTCCTTTGCCGTCGATACCGCCGCTGTGCCCAATCTTGCTCTCCCCAGCCCGCGTCAGTTCGAGCGGAAATTCGTGAACTGCATATCGATCCCGAACTCATGGCCTTTCAGGAGCGCGATGGTCTCCTGTAGGGTATCGCGGTCCTTGCCGGTGATCCGCACTGTCTCGCCTTGGATCGTTGCCTGCACTTTCTTCTTGGAGTCCTTGACAAGCTTGACGATCTCCTTCGCCTTCTCGCCGGCGATGCCCTGCTTGAGCGTGACTTTTTGCCGCACGCTCTTACCCGACGCGGGCTCGACCGTGCCGTATTCCAAGGACTTGATGGAAATGCCGCGCTTGATCAGCTTCTGCTCCAGGATTTGCGTGACCGCTTCGAGCTTGTAATTGTCCGCCGAAGCGAGCTCCAGGGATTTCTCATCGCCCTCCAGCTTGATCGTCGATTTTGAGTCCTTCAGGTCGAAGCGCGCGTTCACCTCCTTGGTGGCTTGGTCGATCGCGTTCTTCACTTCCTGGATTTCGACCTTCGAGACGATATCGAAGGAATTGTCTGCCGCCATACGTTCTGCTCCATTCCTATTATGGTCCGGGTGCCGGGGTCAGGCTCCCGCGCTCAAGTTGGTGAGACCGAAAAGCCGGGCGAAGTTTTCGCTTGTCTGATGCGCCAAGGCTTCCGGGGTGACGCCGCGCAGCTCAGCCAAGAGCGCCGCCGTGCGCGCGACATAGGCAGGCTCGTTGCGCTTGCCGCGGTCGGGCGCGGGCGCGAGGAACGGGCAATCGGTTTCGACCAGGATGCGTTCGGCGGGCGCGTTTTGGGCGACAGCACGGAGCGCGCCCGCGCTCGGGTACGTCACGTTGCCGGCGAAGGATAAATAAAAGCCGATCGCGAGCGCGCGCTCGGCATGGCCCTGCTCGCCTGAGAAACAGTGCAGGATACCGGGCAAGCCTGTCGGCGCCCAGTGCTCTTCGAGCATCTTGAGCGTTTCAACCCAAGCATCGCGCGCTCCAAAGGCCGTGCCCGGGCGGCAGTGAATCGCGATCGGTTTGCGGTGCCGGGCGGCGAGCTCCATTTGTTCCTGGAACGCCTCCTTTTGCGCGTCCACGGGCGGGTTGTCGTCGTGGTAGTAATCCAGGCCGATCTCGCCGCAGCCGACCACCTCGGGCTCGTCCAGGAGCGCGTCTAGATTCGCGAGTGCCAAACCGTCAGCTTTGTCGGCGTCTTGCGGGTGTATCCCGGCCGTGGCGTAGATTTTTGGAGTTTGCGGCTTGCCGTTGAGCTCGCGGGCGAGCAGCAGCGCCCGATCCATGCTTTTGGGACCGTCGCCGATGCCGATGGATAGAATCGCGCGCACCCCTGCCGCCCAGGCGCGGGCGAGTATCGCATCGCGGTCTTCGGCGTAGCGCTCGTGGTCCAGGTGCGCGTGGGAATCGATGAGCATCTAGCGAAGCCTCGCGCCCAGCTCGACGTCGTCGGCGAAGCCGGCCAGCGACGGTTTGCCGGCGTCGCCGAGCGAGGCCGCGAGCAGCATCCCGTTCGACTCCAGCCCGCGCAGTTTGCGCGGTGCGAGGTTGGCCACGATGACCACCTTGCGGCCGAGGAGGGCTTCGGGCGCGTAGGTTTCGGCGATGCCGGCCAGGATTTGACGGCGCTCGTAGCCGAGGTCGACCTCCAAACGCAGGAGTTTGTCGGCTTTAGGAACGCGCTCGGCGACCAGTACCTGCGCGACGCGCAGCTCAACTTTGAGGAAGTCGTCGATGGTGATTTGCGGGAGCGCTTCGGGCTTTTCGACAGTTTCGACCGCAATCGGCGCGGGTGTGCTGATCTGCCCGGCGAGCGCGGCGTCCTCGAAGTTCTGCAACCCGGGCTCGAAGGCGGCGATCGGCAGGTCTTCGATTTGCGCCGTCGCGGGCGGGGTCGCCATGGCCGCGGCGGGCGAGAAAGGCAGGGTGGGCGCGGCGGAGATCGTGGTCGGTTCTAAAGGTACAGCGGCCGTATCTGTCCTGTTCTGGTCTTCCATCTGCTGCATCCTTTCGGCGGCGTCCTTGTCGGCGCGGGGAAATACGGGGCCGAGCGGGCCTAGTTTGGTTCCTATCAAGCTGCTGCCCCAGCGAAGTTGATATAGGTTGAAGCTTTTAATGTTGGTCAGACCGAGTTGATTCCAGACCGTTTCGGCAGCGTTTGGGATAACCGGGTACACAAGTACCGTGACAATACGTATGAACTCACAAGCATCGGCGAGAATGCTTGCGCGCCGATCCCGATTCTGTTCAGGGCTTAGATCGACTCGGTCTTTCCAGGGTGAGTTTGCTGTAAGAAAGAGGTCGGCTTGCTTAATCAGCCACCATGCACTTTCAAGAGCAGCTGAAAAATTAAGCTGCTCAAATAATTCTCTGCAATTAATAATGCAAGTCTGTGCCATTGCTGGAAGATCAGGAGAATCAACTCCAGCCCACGCTGGAATGCGATCATTAAAATACTTACTTACCATCGTCAACGTTCTACTTACTAAATTCCCATACCCGTTTGCCAAGTCCGCGTTGTATCTTTGCACCAGCGCGTCAAAGGAGAACGAGCCGTCCTGCCCCCATACCACCTCGCGCAGGAGAAAGTACCGCAGCGCGTCGGCCCCGAGTACATCCAGTACAGTTTCGGCACGCACGATGTTGCCGCGCGACTTTGACATCTTGGACTGTTCAAACAAAAGCCATCCGTGTACCGCGACCTGCTTCGGCAGCGGCAGCCCGGCGGCCAGCAGAAACGCGGGCCAGTACACGCAATGGAAGCGGGAGATTTCCTTCCCGATGATATGCAGCTGCGCGGGCCAGAACTTGCTGAAGTTGCCTTCGTCATCCGACCCATACCCTAGAGCCGAGATATAGTTCGCAAGCGCGTCCAACCACACATAGACCACGTGCGCTTCATCGCCCGGCACCGGAATGCCCCACTTAAAACTCGCGCGCGATATGGATAAGTCGCGCAAGCCGCCCCGGATGAAGGAAAGCACCTCGTTACGGCGGGATGCGGGAACGATGACTAACTTATCTGCGCTGTCGGCTTCCGTATCGCCCAGCTCCGGCTGCCAGATCACCTCCAGCAGCTTACTTTCAAAAGCGGACAACTTAAAAAAGTAATTGTCTTCACTGACGGTTTCGGTCGGGCGGCCGCAGTCCGGGCAGGGCGCGCCGGGACCCGCTTCGACATACAACTCGTCATAAACACAGTACTGCCCGGTGTAGGTGCCCTTGTAGATGAACCCGCGTTCTTTCAGGACGTTCCATAACTTGCGGACGCCGCGCTTGTGCCGTTCCTCGGTCGTCCGGATGTAGTCGTCATAGGTGAGCCCCATCCGATCCCATAACCCGCGGAACTCCGCCGACACCCGGTCGGTAAACGCTTGCGGGTTCTCGCCGGCCGCGGCCGCCGAGCGTTCGATCTTTTGCCCGTGCTCGTCGGTTCCGGTCAGGAAGAAAACCTCGCGCCCCTGCTCCGATGAACGCCGGGCCCGCTCGCGCCGCGCGATCACGTCCGCGGCGATGGTGGTGTACGCGTGGCCTAGGTGCGGGCGCGCGTTGACGTAGTAAATCGGGGTCGTGAGATAAAAGGTGTTCGGCTCGGGCATGGTCTCGTTCGGCCGCCCGCGCGGGACGCCAACCCACATTCTAACCGCCTGCTACACTCGCCCGAGAATGTACCTGTCCTTGCAGCGCCGCTTCGCCGCCCGGCTTCGGGAGGTGCTCCAGAACCTGTACGGGCTCGACCGCGACATCCCCGTCGAGCAGCCGCCCGACCTCGCCCTCGGCGAGTACGCTTCGCCGATCGCGCTGGAGCTTGCGCGCACGCTCCGCAAACCGCCCCGCAAGATCGCCGAGGAGATAGCAGCCGCGCTCGGCCTGGTCGAAGGCTTCGGGCAATTCGAGGTCGCGGGCGCGGGCTACCTGAATGCCCGGCTCGACCGCGCTGCGCTTGTCCGGGAGCTTGCGGGTGACACGCCGGAGAAGTCGGCCCGCGCGCCCCAGCACGCGCTGGTGGAGCACACCAGCATCAATCCGAACAAAGCCGCGCACGTCGGCCATCTACGGAACGCGATCCTGGGTGATACCTTCGTGCGCCTGCTGCGCGCGACCGGCGACCGCGTTTCCGTGCAGAACTACATCGACAACACCGGCGTCCAGGTCGCCGACATCGTGGTCGGGCTCCAGCACCTGCTCGGACTTTCACTTGCAGAGGTCGACTCGTGGATGCGCGAACTCACCGAGCGCGTTGACAACGCCTGCTGGGACCTGTACGCCCGCACTTCGCAGTGGTACACGGCGGGCACTCCGGAGGAAACCGCAGCCCGCAAGCAGCTGCGCCTCGACACCCTGCACCGTTTGGAAGAGGGCGGCAACGAAACCGCGGCCATCGCCGACCGGGTCGCGACCGCGATCGTGCGGCGGCACCTCCAAACCATGCAGCGGCTCGGCATCGAGTACGACCTGCTGCCGCGCGAATCTGAAATCCTGCACCTGCACTTTTGGGACGCGGCCTTCGCGCAGCTCAAGGAACGCGGTGTGCTGCGCTTGGAAATCGAGGGCAAGAACAAGGGCTGCTGGGTGATGCGGCGGGCGGGCCTCGAAATCCAATCGGACGAGGACGCCAAGGTGATCGTCCGCTCGAACGGCACCGTGACGTATGTCGGCAAGGACATCGCCTACCACTTATGGAAGTTCGGCCTGCTTGGGAAGGACTTCAGCTACCGACCGTTCTATAACTACCCCGACCGTGAATGTTGGATTACAGCCGTCGAGGGCGAGCCCGAGCACCCGCAATTCGGCGGCGCGGAAGCTATCTACAACGTCATCGACGCGCGCCAATCCGACCCGCAGGCGAATGTGATTGAGGCGCTGCGCGGCATGGGCTACGCCGACCAGGCCGCCCGGTATACGCATTTCTCCTACGAGATGGTGGCGCTCACCCCGCGCTGCGCGCTCGAGCTCGGCTATGAGGTGTCGGAGGAAGACCGGGGCCGGGCCTACATCGAGGTTTCGGGCCGCAAGGGGTTCGGGGTCAAAGCCGACGACCTGATCGACCGGCTCCACGATGCCGCGTTCGCGGAGGTCGCGGCGCGCAACCCCGAGCTTACGCCGGAAGCCGCCCGGGAAACCGCCGGGCAGATCGCAGTGGGCGCGCTCCGCTACTTCATGCTTAAATTCACCCGCAACACGGTCATTGCGTTCGACTTCAAGGACGCGCTCGCCTTTGAAGGGGAGACCGGGCCGTACCTGCAATACGCAGTGGTGCGCGTGCGGTCGGTTTTCCGCAAAGCCGGGCTGACACCTGAGTCCGCACTGGCCGGGCTCGGCTTCACAGGCGAGGTGGAAGACTCGATTTGGCAAGTCTGGCTGCGCGCCGCGAAAACCGGCCTGGTGCTGGAGCAGTGCCGCGAGACCGCCGAACCCGCCCATCTTGCCCGCCACTGCTTCACGCTCGCGCAGGAATTTTCCGGCTTCTACCGCAAGCACCACATCCTGACCGAGCCCGACCCGGCGCGCAAAGCATTGCTGCTGGCCACCGCCGCCGTGACCGAGCGGACGCTGGTGCGCTCGCTCGCCGTACTCGGGATTGCCGCGCCCGAGGTGATGTGACTGGGCATACAATCGCCCCATGGCGATGCCCTTAATCTCGGTGGAAGACTATCTCCGCGCATGCTACGAACCGGATGCCGAGTATGTGGATGGTGTCATCGAGGAGCGGCCCGCGGGCGAGCAGAAACACTCGGCATGGCAAACAACACTATTAATCTACCTCGGCACGCGGGTGCGTGCGTGGGGCATGCGTGTCCGCGGCGAGCTGCGAACGAAGACGGGTGAGCGGCGGTACAGGGTTCCCGATGCAGCCGTGCTGGATGCAGCGGCACCTTTGGACGATGTGACGGTGGTTCCGCCCTTGGCCGCTTTTGAGGTGCTCAGCCCCGAGGACCGGCTTGGCCGCCTCTTTCCCAGGCTGGCCGACTTTGAGAGCATGGGGGTGCCGGCTGTCTACCTTATCGACCCTGTCGACCACAGCTGCTTCCGCTATCAGGCCGCTAAGCTGGAAGCAGTATCTGAGTTCATGGTCGGCTCTCATGCAATTTCCGTCCAGGATATTGTCGACTCCATCTGGTGACCATTACGGCAGCGGCTGCCCCGCCGCGGTAAGCTGCTTCAACTGCTCCGCGTCGTAGGCGCGGACGGCATCGGGCAAGGGCGCATACTCAAGCTTTGCCGCGGTTTGCTGGCCCTCCGCCACCACATAGGAAACGAACTTTTTCAGCGCCGCCCGCTTGGTCTTGTCCGGCCCGTCCTTCGGGATGATGAGAAAGGTCAGCCCGGTAATCGGATAAGCATCCTTGCTCGCGGCGGGCGGGTTCACAATGGACCGCCGCGGATCAATCGCCAGCTCCTTGCTGAACGAGGAGATAGCCGCCGTGGTTGCAAATACAGTCGGCCCTACATACGCGCCCGCCGCATTCTTGATCTTGGCCTCCGGTAAGTGGTTCTGCTCGGCGTAGGTCAGCTCTACATAGCCGACGGCTCCCGGCGACTGCCGCAGCTGCCCGGTCACCTGCTCCGACCCCTTGCCTCCGAGACCCGCGGGCCAACTGACGCTCTTACCCGCGCCCACCTTGGTTTTCCACTCCGGGCTTATGGCCGAAAGGTAATCGGTGAAGATCGCGGTAGTCCCGCTTCCGTCTGCCCGGTGTACCACCACAACTGGGAGGTTCGGCAACTTTACGCCGGGGTTGTCCGCGGCGATGCGCGGGTCATTCCAGCTCTTGATTGCGCCCAGAAACATGCCGGCGAGCGTGGGGCCGGAGAACTGCAGGTTTGCCGGAGTGCCCGGCAGGTTGTAGGTGATGCAAACCGGCCCTGCGGTTTCCGGTATTTGCACGACGGCGGGGTAGTCCTTGAGCTGCTCGTCGGTCAGCGCCGCATCGGACGCGCCGAAGTCGACCGTTTTGCTCTTGACCTGCTGAATGCCGCCGCCCGAGCCGATGGATTGATAGTTGATGCGCACGCCGGGATTTTTCTGCCCATAGTCGGCGATCCAGCGGGTCATGGCCGGGTACACAAACGTGCTGCCCGCACCGGAGATCCGCGCCCCGCCCACATCGCCCGCGTCGCCCCCGCAGCCGACCATAGCGGCTGCCAGGCCTGCTGTGCCCACCCATGCCTTCACTGTCATATCGCCACCCTACGGGGAGGTGAGATGCGGCGGCAACGCGTTTTTGATCTCGCCCCGTCCTATGGCGGAGGAGGAGTTCCCCCGATGGCACAGCAGTTGGCAGGCAAAAAGATTGCGATCCTCGCGACTGAGGGTTTTGAGCAGGTGGAGTTGACAGAACCGCGTAAGGCGCTCGACGCGGCGGGCGCGACTACGGAGATCATCTCGCTCAAGCCCGGTGAGATCAGGGGCTGGAAGTTCACCGAATGGGGCGACTCGGTTGAGGTCGACAAAACCGTGGAAGACGCGCGTATGGGCGATTACGACATGCTCGTCCTGCCTGGCGGCGTGCAGAACCCGGACAAGCTGCGGCAAAATCCGGAGGCAGTTGCCTTTGCGCGCGATTTTGTGCGAAGCGGCAAGCCGGTCGGCGCGATCTGCCACGCGGGTTGGACCTTAGTGGAAGCGGGCGTGGTGAGCGGCAAGCGGATGACCTCCTGGCCGTCGCTGAAGACGGATCTGAAGAACGCCGGGGCGGAGTGGGTGGATGAGGAAGTAGTTGTGGACGGGAACCTGATTACAAGCAGGAAGCCGGATGATCTGCCGGCGTTTAATGAAAAGTTGGTTGCTGCGTTAGCCTAGACGCGGACGCTCCAGCTTCGGGCTTGCTCGCTGGATAGGAGAGCACCGCCCGTTATAAGTTCTTTGGTGGAGTAGGCGGCAGCTCATTCGGTGCCGGGATGGGTCTCTGGATCAGCTGCCGCTGCCCTCAATTCCACATCTACGCATGGACTAAACGTCGTGTTTGGAGAACAACATCCGCCCAGTGCTCGATCCGCTTCTTATCATACGGCGCTTCCGCTGCTCCTAGTTTTGAGGCATCCATATCCTTCTCCAGCAGAATGGATAGAGTTTCACCGGCATCCTCAACATCCGCATGATGCCGCAACCTTTCATAGTTACTCGCGAGGAACGCCCAATCGCCATACAGCTTTGCCAGCGTTGCGACTTTGCGATCCAAACCGACAGCTACGGAGTATGCTGTGCTGACTGCAGCCAGCGTCGAAAGTGTAATGGCAGCCAAATCGGTGCCCGCCCCAGTAAGGTTGCAGCAGCACCGGAAGAAAGAAAAAATGTCAAAAAAGTGACAGCTTGCTTGCGCTTTGTATAAAGACCGACAAAGTCGGCAAAGTAGAGCGAGCGTATCTCTGACTGGATTTGCCGCTCCCACACGTCAACGCGTTGTTGTTCGGTAAGCATCAGCGTTCTTCCTTGACTTAGTCTACAGCGTCGAACGCCGCGTACCCCCGCACCCACTCCACCACGCTCCGCACCCCGACGCCTGTCGGTCCCTTGGCTGACCAGGCCTTCGCGTCGTCATTCCAAGCCGTTCCGGCGATGTCCAGATGGATCCATGGTGTATCCCCGACAAACTCCTTCAGAAACATCGCCGCCGTCACCGAGCCGCCGTAGCGGCCGCCGGTGTTCTTGATGTCCGCGATGTCCGACCGGATTTGCTCGCCGTACTCAGGCCCGAGCGGCAGCCGCCATACCTTTTCGCCGCTCGCCGCGAGACCCGTTGTAAACGCTTCCCACACGGTTTCGTTGTTCGCGTAGGCACCCACATTGTGCGCGCCCAGCGCGACCGAAACCGCTCCAGTCAGCGTCGCGGCATCGATCAGGTGCGTCGCGCCCAGCTCGCGCGCGTAATGGAGGCCATCGGCCAGCAGCAAACGGCCTTCGGCGTCCGTGTTGATGATTTCGATCGTCTTGCCGCTCATCGCTGTCAGCACATCGCCAGGGCGGTACGCGCGGCTGCCGGGCATGTTTTCCGCCGACACAATTATGCACAGCACCCGCACGGGCAGCTTGAGCCGCGCGGCGGCCCGCACCGCCCCGAGCATCGCCGCCGCTCCGGCCATGTCGTACTTCATTTTTTCCATGCCGTCGGCTGGCTTGATCGAGATGCCGCCGGTGTCGAAGGTCACGCCCTTGCCCACCAAACCCAAGCACACATCCGCCGGAGCCCCTTCCGGCTCGTACCGAATCACTACGAGCGCGGGCGGCTGCTCGGAACCCTTGGCGACGCCCAGGAACGCCCCCATCTTCAGCTCCTGGAGCTTGGCGGTCGAGAATACCTCACAGCTAAGCCCTTCTTCCGCGCACATTGCCGCCGCGCGTGTGCCCAGTTCCGTCGGCGTCAGCACATTGCCGGGTTCGTTGACGAGCCCGCGCGCCCAGTTTTGAGACCCAGCAATCGCGAGCCCTTCGTTGAACTCCGAGCGCACGCTGTCCTGGTCCATCCGCTCCGACCCAAGAACGGTCAGCGCGCGCAGGCTCGTGTCCTTGCGTTCGGATTTGTAGCTGTCCGGGTCCCAATCGGCCAGCAAAGCGCCCTCGACGGCAGCGCGCGCCGCTCCGCCGTCGGTCGCTTCCAAAGCAGTCTCCGGTAAGGCAAGCACGACTTCCTTC
>CAXTSB010000072.1:0-16634 GCA_964246845.1 uncultured Acidobacteriaceae bacterium | reverse complement strand
GCGCAAAGGCGCGCCGGGCGACCTCCAAGATGCGCTGGCGGTTGCGCCGCGCGTCCGCGCGAGGCTTGCGTGCGGATGGGGGCGGCGGGAGCTGCTCTTCCGACATAGCCACAGTTTCGCAGAAGGATTTTGCAACCGGAGACGCTCTCCTCTTATCTTAGGAAGCGGAGTTTGTCTCCGTTTTCGGCGCATTGTTTTGGAAAAGCCGGCTGATGGGCAAAAGGGAGGGATCGATGCGGATCTTTGTAACGGGAGCAACAGGATTTATCGGGACGGAGCTGGTGAAGGAGCTCCTGGAAGCGGGGCACGAAGTACGCGGGCTGGCCCGCGGCGACGCAGGCGCGGAGCAGTTGCGGGCTGCGGGCGCGGAGGTGCAGCGCGGCACTTTGGAGGATCTCGACAGCCTGCGGCGCGGCGCGGCGGGCATGGATGCCGTGGTGAACCTGGCGTTCAATCACGACGACTGGTCAAAGTTCGCCGAGAGCGCGGGCAACGAGGTCAAGGCGATCGAGGCGCTGGGGTCGGTTCTGGAGCCGGGAAAGCTGCTGGTGGTGACCTCGGGCGTCGGCATCACCGGCGGCGGACCGGGCCACATACGCCTGGAGGCGGACCCCGCGGTTGAGTCCCCGGCGGTCCCGCGCAGGCCGGAACAGGCGGCGCGGTCTGTCGCGGAGCGCGGGGTGCGCGTCGGAGTGGTGCGGCTGCCGCAGGTGCACGACACCCGCAAGCAAGGGCTCGTGACTCCGTTGATCCAAATCGCGCGCGGAAAAGGCGTGGCGGCGTATGTAGGGGACGGCGCGGCGCGCTGGGCCGCGGCTCCGCTGAACGCCGTGGCGCAGCTATATCGGCTGGCTCTTGAGAAGACCGGGCCGGGCATGACGATCTATCACGCGGTGGACGAGGAAGGCGTATCGCTGCGGGAGATCGCGGATGCGATCGGCAAGGGGTTGAAGATGCCCGTGGTTTCGATTCCGGCGGAGGCAGCCGGTGAGCATTTCGGCATGTTCAGCCACTTCGCGATGCTGGACATGCCGGCCTCAAGCGAGTGGACGCGGAAAGCCCTGGGCTGGGAGCCGACCGGACCTGGTTTGATCGAGGATTTGATGAATATGCGGTACTCGTGATGGATAGGGCAGGCCTGCAATGTTAAGAAGTTTCATCCTGGCGGGCGTGTATCGGAAGTTCGTACCATACCAATCTTCGGGTTGTTCTGAACGCAGGGGAGGAACTGCTTTTCTCGGCGGTGCGGGCAAACAGCAGTTCCTTCACTCCATTCAGGATGACCCCGTTTTTTGTGCAAGATGGACTTCGCGTACACACCTCTTGAGGTGACGGCTGCTCGTTGTTTTCCGCTTCCGGCTTCTTTCACTCGATATTCACCCGCGTGTAACACCTTCAGGCGGTTCCGGCTGGTATTCAGCGACCGGAGGACTACCCTTGACACGAACAGCTCTTCTCCTTGCCTCGGCGGCGCTCGCGGCCGCGGCTCAGGCGCAAACCGGCGGCCCCGCGCAGCCCGTGCTGCTGCTCAGCGTGGACGGCATGCACGCCGTCGATCTACAAAATTGCGCCCGCGGCCTCCAAGCCGTGAACGGCGGCGCGCCCTACTGCCCCAACATGGCGGCGCTTGCCGCTTCGGGCGTGAACTATGTGGCGGCTGCTACGTCGAAGCCCTCGGACTCGTTTCCCGGCCTGATGACGCTCGTAACCGGCGCGACCCCGAAGACCATGGGCGTGTACTACGACGTGGCGTACGACCGTTCGCTCGACGCGCCGGCCAAAACCACCGGCAACGGCGTGGCCGGCGGAGCCTGCACCCCAAACGCGGCGCCGACCGGCACCACGACCGAGTACGAGGAAGGCATCGACCGCGACCAAACCAAGCTGAACGGCGGCGCGCCCGGCGCGGGGCTGACCGAGGGCGGCATCGCCTCGATCGACCCGCAGCGGCTGCCGCGCGACCCCGCGGCGGGCTGCGCGCCGGTGTACCCGTGGAACTTCGTGCGGGTGAACTCGGTGTACGGCATCATCAAGCGCGCGGGCGGCTACACGGCCTGGGCCGATAAGCACCCGTCCTATGCGTCGATCGGCGGCCCCGGCGGGCAGTTTGTCGATGACTACTTTTCGCCTGAAATCAACTCAAACGTGGTCGCGCTGCCCGGCATCACGACCCCCGCGGGCGCGAGCTGCGCGCAGGTGCGCGACGCGAACTCAGACCTTTCTTCCTGGACGAACAGCTTTGACAATATCCAGTGCTACGACCAGATCAAGGTCAACGCGATCCTGAACCAGATCGCGGGCAAAACCCACGGCGGCGCGCCGGCGCGGGTTCCGACCATCTTCGGGATGAATTTTCAAGCAGTGAGCGTGGGGCAGAAGCTGGTCGAGGGCTCGACCGCCGGCGGGTACACCGACGCCCGCGCCGTTCCCTCCGCCGCGCTGCTCGGTGAGATTGAATACGTGGACGCGGCAGTGGGCCAGATGATCGCGGCGCTGAAGCAGACCGGCAATTACGGGAACACGCTGGTGGTGATCACGGCCAAGCACGGCCAGTCGCCGATTGACCCCAACCTGTACAAGCGCAACGGCACCACCACGCCGGCGGGCTTGATCGCAAACGAGCTGCCGGAGTCCGAATCGCCTGCCAACGCCTCCGGCATCGGGGCGACGGAGGACGATATTTCGCTGCTTTGGCTCAAGCCGGGCGCGAGCACGGCGGACGCGGTGGCGACGATCGAGAAAAACGCGACCGAGGTGGGGCTTGGTGAGATCTTCTATGGGCCGACGCTGTCGCTCAACTACAACGTGCCGGGCCTGGGCCAAGGCAAGGACCCGCGCACGCCGGACATCATCGTGACGCCGAACGTCGGCGTGACTTACTCGAACAGCAAGAAGAAAGCGGAGGAGCACGGCGGGTTTTCGCACGACGACACCAACGCCGTTCTGCTGCTGGCCAACCCTTACCTGAAGCCCGGAACGGTCTCGGCGCCTGTGGCCACGGCGCAGGTCGCACCGACCATCCTGCTCGGCCTGGGGCTCGACCCGTCGCTGCTCGACGCGGTGCGCGAAGAAGGAACCGCGGTGCTGCCCGGGCTCAGCCTCAAGTAAGTTCCGGGAGCTCCACGCAGCCCCGCGGCCGCGAAACGGCTGCGGGGCTTTGCTTTCTAAACCCTGCCCCCGGGTTGCCCACGCATGCCCTTCGTGAAAGTTCGTTGAACGCGGCATGAATGTTCATGCGCGGCTTGCATTCCTTCAGGGCGCCTTAAGGTTTTCACGATGAAGTCGAGATAGGCATAGAAAAAGTGGTGCCGTCACGAGGCTATGGTTTTGATTCAACACAGGTCCATCTATCTCGTTCCTTCGGTCCTTGGCGCATTTCTCGCGGTGGGTACGCACCAAGCAGCGGCACAGGCCGACCGCGGCTCGGCGGCAGGCACCGTTACGGAAAGCTCGAAATCCGTGCTTCAAGGTGCGCAGGTCACGCTGCGTCCGGGCGGGCAGTCGGTGGTGACGGACGCCGCGGGAGCGTTCATCCTAGCCGGCGTCAAACCCGGGCATTACACCTTGGATATTTCCTACTTGGGCTTCCAACAGTACAGCGCCGAAATCGACATCGCTGCCGGATCCATCACGACGGCTGATGCAGTGCTGACGATAGAGAAAGGCAGCGCGAGCGTGGAAGTCCGGGCCGAGCGGCAGTTCGGCGAGGCGGAAGCCCTCAACAGGCAGCGCGTGGCCGCCAACATCGTACAGGTGTTGCCGTCGGAGCTGATCAACTCGCTGCCGAACGTCAACATCGCGGACGCGGCGGGCCGGCTGCCGAGCGTTTCCATCGTGCGCGATGAGGGCGAAGGCAAGTACGTGCAAATCCGCGGCACCGAGCCGCGCTTGAACAACGTAACTCTCGACGGCATCCAGGTTCCATCGCCGGAAAACGTCCGCTACGTCAAACTGGATACGATTCCGGCGGACCTGGTTGAGTCCGTGGAGCTGAACAAGACGCTGACCGCCGACATGGACGCCGACGGCATCGGCGGCTCGCTGAACCTGGTGACGCGACAAGCGACCGACCAGCCTTATTTCGCGGTGGAAGGCCTCTTCGGGCATACGCCCATCAACGGCGTGCGCTCGGCCAGCCAGGAGTTCGCAACCTATGGTCGGCGATTCCTACCCGGCAACAAGCTCGGCTTCTTGATCACGGGAGGATACGACTATAACGGCCGAGGCATCAACGACATCGAACCGAGTCAGAACTATAACTCTATTGTCGCCCTGAATGCGGACGGTACAACCACCGACACGGGCAGCTTTGTCGGCTCACCGAACTCGATCGATCTGCGGAATTACTATTACGACCGGTCGCGCTACGGACTGGGCGGTACGCTCGACTATAAGTTCGATCCGAACACAACGGTATACCTGAAAGGCTTGTTCTCCTACCTCAGCGACTTCGGCGAGGACACCATCAACCGCGTGAACTACGGCAACTTCCTAAGCTCCACGCAAACAGACCAGACCGGGAATACGCAGTACCAGAACGTGTACCGTCGGCCGGTGCAGCGGCTTTGGAGCCTGAGCGCGGGCGGGCGCAAGGAGCTTGGGCGTTCCGTGCTTTCAGCGCGCGCGGCGCTGTCACAGGCCAGCCTTACCGGCGGGTTCACCACATCCTCCTTCAACGGCATCACGCCGTCGACAACGCCGACCGCCGACCCGCATACCTCCATCACAAACCAGGACGGCATCGCCGTGAATACGGCAACCAATGATCCCTTTCTGCCCGGGGTGCGGATCAGTGCTTCTCCCGGAGGAGCAAGCATCTTCGACGGCAGCCAATACGCACTCAGTCAGATTCAGTTCCAAGACAATCACACGTTCGAGCGGGACGTGGTGGGTCAGGTGGACTACTCCCACGGGTATACCTTGGGCGAAAATGTTGGCACTTGGCAGGTAGGCTTCAAAGCTAGGGATGTGATCAAGAATCAGCTCTTCAATCAGCCCTTGGCGACCTACAACGGCAGCGGAGCCCAGCTCAGCCAGTTTCCATCCGCTCGCGATTCTTCCAACTACTATTTCGGCCGCTACGGGTCAGGTCCGCAATTCCAATCCACCAGCATTCAAGCTTTCTACAATGCGAACGCCGGCTTATTCAGCGTGAATCCAAGCACGGCCCGGGATCTCCGCAGCGACTTCCACGTAAGCGAGCGGGTTTGGGCCGGGTATCTTGAGAACACCATCACGCGCGGCCGCTTCCGCTACAACGCGGGTGTGCGGGTTGAGTCCACCGGCAATGGGGTTCTCGGGTATCAGGCGGATGCGGCCGGCACGATCGCGCCGGCTTACTCAACCGACAACTACGTGTATGTTCTGCCGAGTGTCGGCGTCCAATACAACCTCGACAATAATACTGATTTCAGGCTGGCTTTTTCCCTCGGCCTGGCTCGGCCGAACTATGGCGACCTTGCACCCTTTGTTGTTTTCAACTCCGGAAATCCGACAAACGATTCGTCGAACCCACAGCTCACGGCGGGCAACCCGAACTTAAAGGCGACGTGGGCCGAAAACATCGATCTGCTGGGAGAGCACTATCTGCGCGGCGTGGGCGTAATCCAGGGCGGAGTCTTCTACAAGCAGATTTTTAACGACATCTTTCCCTCGGTGGTCAGTGTGCCCTACGTGCTTCCCGGAGCGACGCGGCCGACCAATGTGCTGGAAGGCTTGCCGGTGAACGGAGGTTCATCGCATTTGATCGGTGTGGAAACTTCCTACGAGCAGCACCTCACCCGGCTGCCGGGCGCATGGAACGGCACAGGCTACTGCTTCAACTACAGCTACGTCACCTCGGTGGCGGAGGTCCCGGGCCGCTCCGACCATCCGGCTTTGGTCGGGACGGCCCCGAATAGCTGGAACGTGGACCTGACTTATGACAAGTACGGTTTGTCGGCGCGCATGGGCCTGACGCATAACGACGCCTATATTTCCGCCTACCAATACTTTGACGGCACGCCGATAGCCGGTTCGCCGACAGCGGTAACGCCGGGCGGCCCCCTCGGGCCGCAGGGCGACAACTACTATTACCCGCACACCCAAGTGGATGCGCAAGTAAACTATTTGATTCCGCGCGGACGCGGCGCCAGCGTCGTTGCTCAATTCCTGAACTTGAACAATGAGGTGTTCGGCTTCTTCAACGGCAGCGAGCGGTATCCAACGCAGCGTGAATATTACAGTCCTACTTATACATTCGGACTGCGCTGGACCAGCAATGCGGAGCGGGGGTCGGTGTTTAAACAGTAGCGGGCACCCTTGCTGCCGCGGCATACACGACCCATGTGCGCCGCTGCTTGGCGGAAGGGACCGTACATACCAATCCAGATTAATTTTTCATAAAACATTCCGCATAGGGCAACTTATCATCTCGCCTTAACGTGCGGCAGGTTTGATAGGGAGCAAAGAGCAGTTGAGCTATCTGGGAAAGGGCGTACTCCGACCTATATGCGAACACAACACCGTTCCCTCCTGTTATCGCTGCTGTCCGCTTCCGCTTGCACCGGCGTATACGCCCAGATAGATCGGGCTGAGATCAATGGAACCGTACTGGATACGAGCGGTGCCGCGATCGCGGGTGCTGCCGTGCGGGTAACACAGGAAGGCACGAATGCGGTGCGGGAAGCGAGAACCAACAGCAGCGGGCAATTTGTTCTCTCGTCCCTTCCCGTCGGGAGATTCGTTCTCCTCTTCACCCGGCCCGGCTTCGAGGATATGCGCGTGGCCGACATCGACCTGCATGCAAGCGATGTGCGCACCCTGAACCAGCAAATGCAGCCCGGCTCGGTAAGCCAAGAAGTCTCCGTCGAAGCGGATAAGGAAGGCGCGCAGCTGGAAAAGAGCAATGCGACCTTCGGCGGCACTGTTCAATCGGTACAGATTCGGGAGCTGCCGCTGAACGGGCGCAACATCGCGAACCTGGAGGTTCTGGCCCCGGGTGCGATCGACAGCGGCTCCGGCGCGCAAGCAACCATCCGCTTCGCCGGCCAGGGCACGGACGACAACAATTTTCGATTCGACGGGGTGGACGCGAGCGGCGTGCTGCGCGAGGCCGTCAAATCCGGCCTGCGCCTGCAGTTCTCGACCGAAGCGGTGGCGGAGTTCAAGGTGGATGCGGGCGCATACACCGCGGACACGGGCGGCTCGGCGGGCGGGCAGGTCGGCCTCATTTCGAAAAGCGGAACCAACGCCTTCCACGGCAGCGTGTTCGACTATCTGCGCAACAGCTACTTCGACGCGCGGTCCCCGATTCACTCGGCGGTTCCCGCCAAGGCGCCCGTGTTCCAGCTCAACCAGTTCGGCGGCAGCCTGGGCGGCCCGCTCGTGAAGGACCGCACCTTCTTTTTCCTGGATTACGAAGGCTTCCGCCAAAACCTGGAAGGCGTGCCCGCGACGGGCTTCGTGCCGAGCCCGGCCTTCCGCGCAAGGGTGCTGGGCGTGCATCCTGAGCTCGCGCCTTTGGTCAACGCCTTTCCCCAAGGGCAGGTCCCGTCCTCTGCAGATCCAAACGCCTACGCGCTCACCACCGTGGTCCCGAGCCCGAACAGCGAGAACTCAGGCACCGTACGCGTCGATCACCGCTTCACCGACAACGACTCGGCCTATGTCCGCTACAACATCGACGACGGCTCCTCGACCAGTGCGCTCAACGCGGTCGCTCAGGCGAGTACGATCGTTTCGCGGGTGCAAAACTTCGCGCTCGAAGAAACGCACATTCTCAGCCCAACCCTGGTGAACGAGGCGCAGTTCGGCTTCAACCGCAACACGTTTGTTCAAACGCAGAACACCGGCATCCCGCTCAACATCACCATCAGCGGATTCACCGGGCTTGCCGAGAACTACAACAAAACGCAGGTAGGGCAGAGCTTCTCCGTGAACGACACGGTGACCGCCACACGGGGCCAGCATACCGTAAAGGCCGGCATCGACCTTCGCTTTCCTCAGTACAACGAGGCCAACTCGCTCGACAGCACCGCTTCGTACCTGAGCGAGACGGCATTCGCCGCCAACCAGCTCAACACGTTCCAGCTGACGGCGCCGCTGCCCGACAAAGGGCTGCGCAAGAAGCAACTGGCCGGCTACGCGCAGGACGAATGGAAAGCAACCCGCACGACGACGGTCAACTACGGCCTGCGCTACACCTATTTCTCACCATTCCACGAAGTCCACAACGACGAGGTGCCGTTCGACATCGCCAGCTGCGGCGGCTATTGCGCGCGCGGCGCGGCGTTCTACTTTCCGAACTACTTGGATTTCGACCCGCGTGTATCCATTGCCGTTTCGCCCGAGTCGCTCGGCGGCAAAACGGTATTGCGCGCCGGTTTCGGCATCTACCACGGCGAAGACCAGCTCGGCGACGAGGACAGCCCGGTCGTGAACACCATCCCGTCGACCCTGCTCACATCGAGCAGAGCGACCACGTATGCCTACCCGGTCAACCCGGCCCTGACGCCCTTAACCGGCCTCGCGCTGACCCCACGCTCCTTAGCCCGCAATCATCCGGACTCTTACTCGGAACAGTGGACGGCCTCGGTCCAGCACGCGCTGCCGGGCGACGCCGTGGTGACGCTTACTTATCTGGGCGTTAAGGGGACGCACCTGTTCCGCCGCTCGTACACGAACCTGATCAACCCTGCTACGGGACTACGGCCGCTGCCGCAGTACCCCAGCCAGATCGACACCAAATTCAACGAGGGGGCGTCGAACTTCAACGCCTTGCAAGTCAACCTGAACCGCCGCTTCCACAACGGGTTCTTTCTCGCGGGCAATTACATGTACTCGCATGCCCTGAACGACGGCTCGGTCGGAGCGGGCGATTCTTTCGCGGCCGAGAACGTCAACGATTTCGCGGGCAGCTACGGCAACAGCGCGTACGACACGCGCCACAGCGGCAATGCGAGCTTGGTCTACGACCTTCCGTTCGGACGGGGCCGCCGTTACCTGAACAGCAGCCGAGTAGCGGACGCGTTCGGCGGGGGTTGGTCCGTCAATACCCTGCTGATAGCGCGCGCCGGGCAGCCGGTAAACATCCTGCTGAACCGCAGCGCGACCGCGCTGCCGGACGGCAACAACGTCAATCAGCGGCCGAACCGCGTTCCCGGCGAGCTGCTCTACCTGCCCGGCCGCGCCGTGCACGCTTGGCTTAACCCAGCGGCTTTTGCCGTGCCGGCGGCGGGCACGTTCGGCAATCTCGCGCCGAATACGGTCACCGGCCCGCCGCTTTGGCAGGATGACGCGACCGCCGAAAAAACTTTTCACATCACCGAGCGCAACGACGTGATCTTCCGCGCGGAAGCGTTCAACATCTTCAACCGTGCCCAGTACGGGCAGCCGGGCAGCAGCTTGAACGTGGCCACCTGCGTCGCGGCCACAGTCGCCGCGTGCCCACCGGGAACGGCTGTGGGTGCCCAGTACATTTCAGCCCCGGCCGCCTTCGGCAATATCACGTCCACCGTCAACCCGGCCGGACTGGTAGGTACGGGAACGCCGCGCGAGCTGGAGTTCGCACTCCGCCTCACCTATTGACGAACTAGACCAAGGCAGCACATGCGAAAGGAAAGAAATGAAGCAGTTCGCAGCAGCACTGGCTTTTTTACTTGCCGCAACATTTGCGCCCGCGCAGGAGCAGGCGGTTTCGTTTGGCCCGCCGCCCTTGACGCTGCTCAAGACCACGTATCTGCCGGAGATCGTCGGCGACTTCGACCATTTCGCCGTGGACCTAAAGCGCGGGCGCCTGTTCGTTTCCGCGGAAGTGCATCACTCCGTCGAGGTGTTCGATCTTCGGACGGGCGACCACGTCCAAAGCATTGGCGATCTGAAAACGCCGCACTCCTTGGCGTTTGACGCCGAGAAGGATGAGCTGCTGGTGGCCGACGGCGGCGACTCCGCGCTCATCGTTCTCGCCGGGAGCGACCTCCGTCGGATGGACCGGGTTTCTTTAATCAGCGGCGCGGCCACGGGCAAGGGCGACTCGCCGGACGCCGCCTACTTCGACCCGAAGACGCGGCTATACTACATCGGCAACGGCGGCGTATCCGCGAACCTGCCCGACTCGACGATCTCCGTCTTCTCGCCGGATGAGGGCAAGATCATCGACGAGATCAAGGTGCCGGGAAACAACCTCGAAAGCATGGTTGTCGATGACGGCCGCGGGCGCCTGTATGTCAACGTCCGCGACCAGAAGCACATCGCCGTGATCGACCTGAAAACGAAGCAGGTCGTGGGGACGTGGACCGCGCCCGACATGAACCGGAACACCTCGCTCGCGCTCGATCCGGCGGCGGGCCGCTTGTTTGTCGCCGGGCGCAACCCCGGGCTGCTGTATGTTTTCGATTTAGAGTCGGGGGCGGTTGTCAGCAAATTGCCCTGTGTGAACGTGAACGACGACATGACCTGGGACCCGTCTATGAAGCGGCTGTATGTTTCCGGCTCTGAAGGGCTAAGTATCTTTCACCAGGATTCGCCGGACCGGTACACGCTGCTCCTGGACCTGCCGACGAATGGCGGCAAGACCTCAACCTACGTGCAGGAGGTAGGCCGGTTCTATGTCATACACCCGAAAACGGATATCGACATCGCGGGCTTGCTTGTGTACCAGGTAAACCCGCCCCAAGAAGCCGGCCGGTAACGATGCCACCGGGTGGCAGTGCTGTTCAGCGCCGCTGACCCTAAAAATCGGCACTTCTTCAGGAGCAGACCACGATGCCTCAGCTCACCCGCCGCGCTTTCGCCAAGCTTGCCGCCGCTGCCTCTTTTGCGACGCGGTTGAAAGCCGAGCCTACCCGCATTCTCTTGCCGATCAACAACTGCGGCTCCTTCGGCTACATCGACGAGAAAGGCGCGCTCGCCGTCCCTGCGAAATACGACGCGGCACTGCCGTTTGCCACCGATTGGGCGGCGGTGCGGCGCGGCGGCAAGTGGGGCTACATCGACCACAGCGGGAAGGAAACGCTCGCTCCCCAATATGACGAGGCCCGCAACTTCCGCTGGAACTCGAGCCCCGTCCGCATGGGGGATAAGTGGCATTTCATCCGTCCGGACGGCTCGGAGGCTTTTCCCATCCGCCTCGATGTCGCCCGCAGTTTCCAGGACGCACGCGCCCGTGTGCAGCTCAATGGTAAGTGGGGCTACCTCGACCCGGACGGTAAGCTTGCGATTCAGCCCAAGTACGACGCCGCGCACGGCTATAGTGAAGACACCGCGCCCGTCCTGCTGAATGGTAAGTGGGGCTTCATCGATAAAGCCGGCTCGACCGTGCTCCCGTTCACCTACGACACCGTGACGAGCTTCAACAACGGCGTGTGCGCGGTCGTGATGAACGGCAAATGGGGATTCATCCGCCATGACGGTTCCACAGCCTTGCCCGCCCGATGGGAAAAGACAGGCGAGTTCGCCGAAGATCTTTGCCCGGTCCAGGAGAATGGCAAATGGGGCCTGATGGACATCAAGGGGAAGCTCACGCTGGAGCCCACCTACGACGAGATGAACTCATTCGAAAGCGGACACCTCCTGGTCGCACGCGGTCAACAGTTGATCTACCTGGATAGATCGCTCCGCCCGATATGGCGCCAGGATATAAGCTGCCCGGCGGGCGTGTCGCTCAAAATGTACAAAGCGCCCGCATGAGCCTCATGCAGGCCGCCGAGATGCTGCTCGGTTTTAGTCTGCCCGGCTTGGTTGTGCCGGTCAGCCTGGCCGGCGGATTGAAGCGGGTATCGCGGACGGGAATATGACGGTACAGGGTCAGCAGTGGTAGTGCGAACGGAAGCGTGAAGCCCCTTTCTTTACAAAGCGGGCACTCCCAAAAGAGTGCCCGCTTTATTTCCGGGCCTGCTTCGGTCAGCGCGTGCCCGGGTTGTGTCCGGCGGCCACCGACGCCGTTTGCGCGGCGCGTTCCGCCTCAGCCTCACGCTTTTGCGCGTAGAACTTTTTGAGGAACGCCGCGCGGTTCACGCCCAGATCCTTGCCCGAGCGCTCGGACGGGTAGGGCTTGGCCGCGCCCATTGTGCCATGCCACACTACGCGGTTGAACTTGGCCGAGTCGAGATGGTCTTCAACCGAAAAGTCGAACTCGCGGGTATGCGCAGCCCACCACTGGCCGGTGTGGAGCGGTCTGAGGGCCGCGCTCGCCGGGTATAGTGAAGCGGGGATCGGCAGGGTCGTATTTTTCAGCAGAACGGACGGGGTCGCGGTAAAGCTCCATGCCGCCTGCTTGGTGTCGAACGCGTTCGCCATCGGAACGGCGTTGGCGTCGTTCAGGTTCAACGGGGCGATCCCGAGGATGTCCTCCATCGTCCGAAGCATGCTGACCGTGTTGTACCGGGTGGAGTCGACAAAGCCCTGCTTGACATACGGGCCCGCGACAAACGCCGTGCTCCGGTGCGCGTTCACATGGTCGCCGCCGTCCTGCGCGTCGTCCTCGATGACGAACACCAGCGTCGAGCCCGCATCCTTGCTTTTCGACACAGCTTCAATGACCGAGGCCACGGCGTAGTCGTTGTCCGCGATCTGCAGCTCGGGGGTGTTGACTCCGTTGATCGCGGTCCCGAAGTTGCCGAAGTGGTCGTGCATGATGCGTACCAGCGAAAGGTTGGGCAGGTTGCCGGCCGCCTCGTACTGCTGGAACTCACGGTTCCACTCGGTAAATCGGAAATAGTCAGGGAAAGCATTGTCGAAGCCGCGGAAATAGATGTCCGTCAGCGGCGACAGTACGGGATTTGTGGAGTACGCCACCTGCAGCTTGTCGGCAAACGCATTCGGGTCAGGCGGAATGCTCAGCGTGGGCGCGGAAGCGAGGTTGTAACGGACCAGATCGAGAAAGAAGCCGTAGTCGCGCACGGAAAGCCCGGCCCGGAGCGCTCCGTTCCACAGATAGCCTTCGCCCTGTCCCGCGCCGTCGGCGTCGGGCGCGGCCGGGGCGGCGACGTTGCCGGTTCCGGGCAGCAGGTCGGGGTCGGGATTGGTGAGCGGGTCGGCCGCCACGCGGGCCCGGGTGTTCCCGATGCCGACGTTCAGGTTGCGGTTGGTGCCTTCGGAATCGTTGTCGATGCCGCGCCCGCCGTAGTTGACCGGGATTTCTTTCTCGATCACATCGGTGGTCCGGGCGGAGGTGGACCAAGGCCAGCCGTCGCCGCTTACATTCGCCACGTCGTAGAAGTTGTCGAAGTCGACGAAGTTCCGCGCCAGCGCGTGGAAGTTGGGAGTGTCGGCCTCGGGAAACTGCGTGATCGAAGGGTCGCCGTTGCCGACTTCCAGGTCACCCAGCACCTGGTCGTAGGTCCGGTTCTCCTTGATGATGTAAATCACGTGCTTGATGTTTTGCTTCAGGAACGCCATGGTTTCCTGCTGCGCGGGCGTCAGGGTACGTCCGAAGTGGTCATTGTCGAGGACGCGCGTGGTCAGGGTCGCGAGCTCGGCATCGGTCGGCACGGGCAAGGTTTGGAAGCCGGCCTTGGTCAGCTGAAAGGTATATTGGTTGGCGGCGTTGGAGGCGACAGCCACCGCCGGAACAGCGGGAATCGCGGCTGCGTTCTGCGGGTTCGGCCCGGTATCGGATTTCCCGTTTACAACAAACAAGCGCCTGCCGTCGGCGCTCACCGTCACGGAATTTGGGTAAAAGCCGGTCGGGATCAGGCCCACGACCTCCGAGTTGCCCGTCCCGTTCAGCCGTACGACCGCGACCGCGTTCTCACCGCCGTTGGTGACGTAGAGCGTTTTCTCGTCGGGCGAAAGCGCGAGCGAGTTCGGGTTTGCGCCTTTATATCCTTGCTTATTGGCATACGCGCCTGCCGGCGCGGTCACCGGGATTTCATCGATCACCTGCTGCGTGTTCGTGTCGATGACCGCGACTGTGTCGCTGTTGTCCTGCGCGACATACAGCAGCGTCTGCGCCTTGTTCATCACCATCTTGTTCGGATTGCCGGGCAGCTTGATGCGGTCCAGCACGCCGTAAAAGCTGACCAGATCGACCTCGCGGTCGCGCACGCTCGACACATAGGCGAGGTCGTTGCCCTTGGCTTGGATCCAGAACGGGTATTCGCCGCCCGGCGTGCCCGGCTGCACAGGGCCGTTTTTCGCCTTGCCGGGCCGCAAGTCGAGCTCTCCGCCGATATCCCAATATCCCCTGGGCCTGGTGAGCACCGTTACGGAGTCGTTCTCATAGTTCGCGACCAGCAAACGGCTGCCGTCGGGCGAAGCGGCGATGCCGGCCGCCTCAGGCTGCGTGGCCAACCCCAAGCCGCCCGCGCTGGCCCGCGCGGCCGAGGCTTGGGCCAGGTGGCCCAGCGCCACGGTCTGCGTTTCCGTCCACAGGCCGGCTCTTTGGGTATAAACATGGACATTGTCCGCGTTCCCGCCGGGAACAAAGAAAGTCGAGCCGTCCGGGCTCCACACAATGCCGCTGTATGTGTTGGTAACCGGGATTGCCTGCTTTTGCACCGGCACCGCGCCTGTTACGTCGAATACAAAGATGAACTCGGTCGAGTCAGTATTGTTTTGCTCGCCCGTGTTCGGACCGGACGAGTAGTTGATCAAGTTGTAGCCGCTGGTAAGTACCAGCAGCGTCCTGCCGTCCGGGCTGAACACGGTCGACACGGCCTGCCCTACCGTGTAGCCGGGGTTGTCGGCGAGATTGGGGTTGAGGGGCTCGAAACGTGCGCCGGCGGGCGCGAGCGGAGTGATGCGCTGCCCCGTACTCAGAATCGTGGGCTGGCCCGAGTTGCCCTGCTGCGCAGCCGCTGGAAAAGCAAGAAGGGCGGCGGCGCTGAGAGCGCCTAAACAGATTGCCGGTGTGGTGCGATGCATGATTGGCTCCTGGATGTGCAACGGGGAAAGGCACTGCGTCCTACAGAAAAGGCTGAATCATGACATGCGTTCAGCAGCATCGCATCGATGGCTCTGACACCGTTGTTTCCAGGGATTGTTAAACGTGTGCTTGCAGGAAGGTGAACAGAATATGAATAGTTAGGTAAATCAAGTCTTGAAGAAGTGGCGCGTCATTTTTGTTTTTCTCACGGCAGTATTCGCTCCACCTCGTCGAGCGAGAGCTCCTCTTGCCGCCGGTCGTAGAGCTTGGTCGTGCGCGGGCTCTCGTGGTTGGCGATGTGCTGCGCCGTTTCGAGCGAGCCGCCCTTCTTCAAGCAGGCGGTGATGCCGGTGGCGCGGAAAGTGTGATTGCCGATTCGGGTTTTGTGCCCGGCCCGCTTGCGGATCATGCGAAATACGTCCTGCTGATACATGGGGTTCCCGTCAGCCTTCCCGAGCGTCCGGCGGCGGTGCGGAACAACGGCCGTCCTGATCATCGGCGATCGCGTCCGCCGCGAAATGATCCACCCAATGTGTACTCGCTTGCCCCGGATGAGCCCGACCCCGCTCTAGGATGGCATCCTAAAAGCCATGGGTTTTCGCGCATTGCTGCTGATCGGCCTTAGTCTTTCCCCCGCCGCAACCCTTGCGGAGCCGGTGGCTGTTCAGTACAGGCAAGGCTCTGTGCACGGCTACCTGGCCCTACGTGATCTTGACGGCAAGCTGCTGGCGGCAGGCGACCTGATCCAAACAATCCAAGGCGACCAACTTACGTCTCGTTTGGTGTACCGCTTCAAGGATGGTTCGATCGACGACGAAACCGCGGTGTTCACACAGACCGGTCATTTCCGCCTTGTACGGGATCACCATATCCAAAAAGGACCGAGCTTTCCGAAGCCGACAGATATAACGATCAATGCCTCGACGGGCGAGGTCACGGTTCGATACACGGAAGATGGAAAGCTCAAGGTGGAAAGCAGCCGCATGGAGCTGCCGAACGACTTGTCGAACGGCATCCTGCTCGACTTTGCAGTGAACCTCTCGCCACAAACATCGGAGACGAAGATCAGCTACCTGGCCGCGACACCCAAGCCAAGGATCGTTCACCTTACGTTCACTCCTGACGGCATCGACACTTTCAGAAGTGCGGGGCTGCGCAACAGGGCCCAAAAGTTCAAAATTCATGTTGAGCTGGGCGGCATTGCCGGCGTAATCGCTCCCCTCATCGGGAAGGAGCCGGCCGACAGTGAGATATGGGTGGGTGCAGGTCAGGTTCCTGCTTTCATCAAGTCGGAAAGTCCGCTCTTCCTCGGCGGCCCGCAACTGCGGACAGAACTCATCGGACCTGTTTGGCCGCAGGGCATCTCTGGGCCGCGCTGATCGCGCTTGATGGGCAGGGCCGCCTCGTCCAGGTTCTAAACTGCCGTCGCTCTTTATCCATCGGGAAACTGCTGCCGGTGATGAACGCGCCGTCCGGTCGCATCAGGGCGCTACCGCCCAGGAGCTTTCGCTCCAGGGCGAGCGCACGATCGAGCTGACGGAAACAGCCGAGGTGATGGTGATCGGCAAAACCGCCTGGGTGGTGGAAGAGGTGCGCGTCGGCAAGGAAGCGACCGAGCACGCCGAGCGCGTTCATGATTCCGTGCGGAAAACCGATGTCGAGGTGGAGGTGGCGGCAGGCACGGCAGCGCCGACCGCGAACACTACAACGCTGGCTGAAAGCGGCCGCGCCGTCAGGCGCGGCGGTTTGTAACTCCCCTGTCGTACTTACCCCAGTTTGTAATCGAGGA
>CAXTSB010000071.1:4457-16651 GCA_964246845.1 uncultured Acidobacteriaceae bacterium | reverse complement strand
GCGCTGGCTCGCGCGCGAAACCGAGGCCGCGCCACGCCGGGCGGAGCGCTCCCTGCGCTGGGCGGTGCTGACGGCCCCGGTCCTAAACGATCCTGAGCGCCTGCCCAAGCTGACCGAAGGGCAGGGGCGGCTCCTGGCCGAGCTCCTCGCCTCCGGCGGCGCGCTGCCAGCTTCGGAGCTGCGGCCGCTTTCCACCCTGCGCACGCTTGAAAAGCGCAATCTCGTGCGCTTGGAAGACCGCCCGCTCGGCTTCCATTTTTCCGGCCTCGCGGCGAAGCCGGCCTACCTGCTCAACCCGACGCAGGCCGCGGCGCTGCGGGCTGTCGAAGCAGCGGTCGATGCGCGCCGGTTCGCGCCGATCCTGCTGCACGGCGTCACCGGTTCGGGCAAAACGGCCGTCTACCTCCAAGCCATGCGCCACGCGCTCGCGCAAGGGCTGACGGCCCTGCTGCTGGTGCCGGAGATCGGCCTCACCCCGGCCATCGCCGCGCAGGTGCACTCCGCGTTCGGGGCTGAAGCAGCCTTGCTGCACTCGGCGCTTACCCCGGAAGAACGCGCCGAACAGTGGCACCGCATCCGCCGGGGCGACGCGCGCGCCGTGGTTGGGACGCGCTCGGCCGTGTTCGCGCCCATGCCGTCGCTTGGGCTCCTTATCGTCGATGAAGAGCACGACGGGAGCTACAAGCAGGAGGAAATGCCGCGCTACCACGCCCGCGACGTCGCCGTGATGCGGGCCAAGCTGCGGGAAGCCGTGTGCGTGCTCGGCTCGGCTACCCCCTCGCTTGAGTCCTGGCACAACGCCGAGCGCGGGCGCTACGCGCTGGTCCGCATGCCGGAGCGCGTCGCCGACCGCCCGCTGCCCGAGGTCGAGCTTGTCGACATGCGGCAGGAGTTCCGCGAAACCGGCCGCGACGATGTGTTCGCGCGGCGGCTGGTGGAGGAAACCCGCGCCGCGCTCGACCGGGGCGAGCAGGCGATCATCCTCATCAACCGCCGGGGCTATTCGTTCGTGGCGCTGTGCCGGGCTTGCGGCGAAAAGCTCCAATGCGAAAACTGCGCGGTCGCGCTCACCTTGCACAAAGCCGTTCTCGGGGGCGAGCAGGCCCACGCCGGTGACCGCCTGGAATGCCACTACTGCGGGTTTCGCACAAAAGTCCCATCGCGCTGCCCCCACTGCGAGTCCGAGCACTTGTACTACCTGGGCGCGGGTTCGCAGCAGGGCGAGGAGCGCTTAGGGGAGCTGTTTCCCGGCGCGCGCATCGGCCGCATGGACCGCGACACCGTGCGCGGGCGGCACGACATGGAGCGGCTCCTGGCGCGGCTGCACGCGGGCGAAATCAACCTGCTGGTCGGCACGCAGATGATCGCCAAGGGGCACGACATCCACGGGGTGACGCTGGTCGGCGTCGTCGGGTGCGACCATGCGCTCGGGCTGCCGGATTTCCGCGCCGCCGAGCGGGTTTTCCAACTGCTGACGCAGGTTGCCGGCCGGGCGGGGCGGGGAAGCCTGCCCGGCAAGGTGCTGGTGCAAACCTTCCACGGCGAGCACTACGCCATCGCCGCCGCCGCCGCGCACGACTATGCCGCGTTCGTGGAGCGCGAGGCGAAGATGCGCCGCTGGATGCACTACCCGCCCTTCGCGGTGCTGGCCAACCTCGTGCTCCACAGCCCGCGGCTGGAAGAAGCGGCAGGCTGGGCGGCTCGCTTGGGTGAGTTTTTTCGCGGCACCAACCTGCCCGGGGTGCGCGTGCTGGGGCCTGCGTCGGCACCCCTGTCGCGGGTCAAGCGAATCTACCGTTTTCACCTTGTGGTCAAGGCAGAGTCCCGCGCCGCTCTCCACCAGGCACTTCGCCGTGCCCTGGCCTTCGCCGACGAGCAGGGCATCCCGCGCCGCCACCTCACCCTCGATGTCGATGCCCTCAATCTTGCCTAAACCCCGTCCGCGCACCTTGCTGTTTTAGTTGACCTTTTCCGAGGATGGAAGCGCAGTCACCCCCGAAAGAAAACTTATAACTTGGCGAGAAATGCCCGGATCAGTACCGCGATCTCATCGACCTTCTCGTCAAGCGCGAAATGCCCCGCGTCGAGGATGTGGATCTCGGCTTGAGGAACATCCTTCTGATAGGCCGTTGCGCCGCCGATTGCAAAGGAAGGGTCGTACCTGCCCCATACAACAAGCATCGGCGGCTTGTGCTCACGCATCCACGCCTGCCACGCCGCCACATTGGTGCGGTAATCGTAGAACAGGTCGGCCTGTATCTTGCTCTGCCCCGGCTGCGACAGGTGCGCAAACTCATCCGTCCACGTATCGGGGTTATATCGATCTACGTTCGGGCTGGTGCCGAGATGGCGCTGCTTTGTAGTTTTGTAGGAAAGAAAATTCGGAATGACCTTACCCTCAAGCGCGGCGCGGTCTTTCCAGTAAGCCTTTCGCTCGTCCCACGCGGGACCCAGCCCGTCCTCATTGGCGACCGCGTTTTGAATGATCATCGCCTTCACCCGTTCAGGATGAGCCGCGGCCAGTCTGAATCCCACCGGTCCGCCGTAGTCCTGCATATACAGCACATAGCTTTTCAGCCCGAGCTCATCCGCTAATTGTCCAATCGTTTCCGCGAGATGGTCGAAGGTGTACGCGTACTGCGTCGTTGGCGGCGCGTCGCTCTGGCCGAAGCCGGGATAATCCGGGGCGATCAGGTGATATCGGTCCGCGAGCAGCGGAAACAGCGTATCAAACATCCGTGACGACGAAGGGAACCCATGGAGAAGCAGCAGCGTAGGCGCATCCTTGGGCCCGGCCTCGCGATAGAAAACATTGGTTCCGCTCACACGGACGGTGTGGTAAGTGGTTGTATTTGAAAGCTGCCCTTGGACGGCGCCGGTGGCGGCGGCTAAAGCAGCCGCGAGTGGAAGCGTATGCACTGCCTTCATTGGGAAACCTTTGCTTGCGAGGAGCGGCCCGCCCCTTCCAGGGCCGGTTCGCTTCCCAACACTTTCTTGACCTCGCGCGCGACCGGCGGCGTATTTTCATCGAGCACCTGAAGATCCTTGCCCGGCTTAAAGCGCACGGCGCGTCCGGGCGAAATGCCGACCTCCAAGCCGGTACGCGGGTTGCGGCCCACCCCAGTTTTCCGGGGGCGCACGGTAAACACGCCGAAGCCGCGCAGCTCGATGCGCGCCCCTTCGGCGATGGTGCTCTTCAGGCGCTCAAAGACGCGGTCGACCACGCGGTCCGCCTTGGCCCGCGCGAAGCCGGTCCGCTCCATCACCTGCTGCACGATGTCCTGCTTGATCATTTGCGCCCTTCCCCGGAGTTTCGTAAGATGCAGGTTCAAACATGCCTATTAAAAGCGACCGCTGGATCCGCACCGCCGCCCTTGAACGCGGCATGATCGAGCCTTTCAGCGAGAAGCAGGTCAAGGAAGGCGTCATCTCCTATGGGCTTTCCTCGTATGGGTACGACCTGCGCGTAGCCGATGAGTGGAAAATCTTCACCAACGTCAACTCGGCGATCATCGACCCGAAGAACTTCGACGAGCGCTCCTTTGTCACCGTCCATGCTCCCTCGGTCATCATCCCGCCCAACTCCTTCGCGCTTGCCCGTTCGGTCGAGTACTTCCGGATCCCGCGTGACGTGCTGACCATCTGCGTGGGCAAAAGCACATACGCCCGGTGCGGTATCATCGTGAATGTCACGCCGTTTGAGCCGGAGTGGGAGGGCTTTGTAACCCTCGAAATTTCAAACACCACACCGCTGCCCGCGCGCGTCTATGCCAACGAAGGTTTGTGCCAGATTTTGTTTTTTGCCGGTGATGAGCCGTGCGAGGTAAGCTACCGTGACCGGCAGGGCAAATACCAGGGCCAGCAGGGAATCGTGCTGCCGAAGCTGTGAGGAATAGTTTTCCACAGGTTGGTACTTTAGTAATGTTGCGCTCTGGTTTCGATCGGCATACAAAGTAATCAGTAACAACGCAGATCTGGGGAACGGGGCTGGGAAGGCGGGCAACCGCACACACCAGCCCCTCTTTTTTGCTCAGGGTGGGACCGCCCTGGTGCGGCACCCCTTTTGGTGACCCGAGTCGGTGCAGCCGAAGCGCAACCCATACGTCCAACCTGCATCGTACATGCGCGTAAGCGTGAATTACGGCTGCTGTTCGCCGGTTCCGCAGGAGACCGATTCAATGAAGCTACCCGCAGCAATTCTCTGTATGGCCGCCGTGAGCATGCCGGCGCTCGCCGCGAGCGACAAAACCAAGATCAGTGAGCGGCTTACGGACGCCACTTCCACCCTGAACGAAATCCAGTCCTCACCCGACAAGCAGATTCCCGACTCCATTCTGCGCCAGGCGACCTGTGTAGGGGTCGTGCCCGGGTTGATCAAGGGCGCCTTTATCTTCGGCGCGGAGTATGGGCAGGGCGTGGTGACCTGCCGCACCGGCCACGGCTGGAGCGCTCCCGCGTTCATCAAAATGACTGGGGGCTCGTTCGGCTTCCAAATCGGCGGCTCGGGTACTGACCTCATCCTGGTCGCCACGAATGAGAAAGGCTTCCAAGACCTGCTCAAGAGCAAGTTCAAGATTGGCGGCGACGCTGCGGCTGCCGCGGGTCCGGTCGGCCGCGATACCCAGGCCGCCACCAACTGGCGGCTCCAGTCCGAGCTGCTGACCTGGTCGCGCTCCAGGGGCTTGTTCGCCGGCATTGACCTGAATGGGACCGCCGTCTATGAAAACACCGAGGATACGACCGTGTTCTACGGCCAGCCGCACACCTTTGAGGAGATCCTGAAAGGCAATGTGCTGCCGCCCCAGGAAGCGCAGCAGTTTGTGTCCACGGTCGCGAAGTATTTCCACTCGGCAAGCACGGCGAGCTCCGGACAGTAAGCCGGTCCGCGAAAAGGGCCGTGCCTTCCGCCGGCCCTTTCCGCCGTTCCCACGCGCAACCCTATCGGACCACCATCCTGTCTTTCCTGCCGTATCTCTTGATCCGCGTTCTGGACGGCCTGCTGGCGGCTTTGCCGCGCCCGTGGGCGCGCGGGCTGGGCGCAAGACTCGGCGCGCTTTGCGGGCGCGCCCTGCCGCGTTTGCGGCGGACCGGCGAGCGTAATCTCCACATAGCTTTTCCGCAAAGCTCGCAAGCCTGGCGCGGGCAGATCTTGGCCGGCATGTACCGCCACCTGGGCAGACAGTTGGCGGAGTGGGCCCACATGCCCCGCTACACCCTCGCGAACACCCGCGACCACATCCGCTATGAGGGCCTCCACCACTGGGAGCGGGCCGCGGCCCGGGGCAAGGGTGTGCTGATCGTAACCGGCCACCTGGGCTGTTGGGAGCTTTCGAGCTTTTACCATTCGCTCGCCGGCCACCCGATGGATATGGTGATCCGTCGGCTCGACAACCCGTACCTGGACCGCTGGGTGAATGCCCGGCGGTGCCTCCACGGCAACCGGGTGCTGCACAAGGATGATTTCGCGCGCGGCATCCTGTCCGCGGTGCGCGCGGGACGCTCGGTGGGCATCCTGATGGACACGAACATGACCCCGCCGCAGGGGGTGTTCGTGCCGTTTTTCGGCGTGCGGGCCTGTACGGCTTCGGGCCTGGCGCGCATCGCCCGGGCGACCGGCGCGGCGGTGCTGCCGGGCTGCCTGTTGTGGCACGCGGAAGAGAACAAATACGTGCTGCAGTTTTGGCCGGAGCTCGCATTTGCGAGAACGTCCGATCCCGAGGCCGATGCCGTCCGCAACACCGCGCTGGCCACGGAAGCGGTCGAGCAGATCGTGCGCGCCTACCCCGACCAGTGGCTGTGGGTGCACCGGCGCTGGAAGACGCGTCCGACGGGCGAGCCTGCGCTGTACTCGGTACCCTAGGCAATATGTGGACGCTTGGTGATTTGGCGCAGGCTCTCGGGGCGACCCTGACCCCTTCGCAAGCAGCTCAGGCGCGGGTGACAGGGGTTGCCGACCCGCAAACGGCGACTCCAGTAAGCCTGCTGTTCGCCGAGAGTGCCGCGGCGCTCAACCTGGCGCAGGCCGCCCCGCACGCGGCTGTTCTGGCGCGTGAAGCCCCGTCCGGCACGGTGCTGCTGCACCCCGAGCCGCGGCTTGCGTTCGCTCGAGCGGCGCGGCTTCTGCGGCCGCCTGAGCCGACCCCGAGCATTCACCCATCCGCGATCCTTCCGGAGGCGCTGGCGCGCATCCCAGGTCTGTCAGTCGGCGCACACGCGGTGGTCGGCGAGAGTGCCGTGCTGGGCGAAGATGTCCATATCGGCGCGGGCGCGGTTGTCGGGGCAGGCTGCACGCTCGGAGCGGGTTGCCGCATCTATCCCCGTGCGGTCCTTTATCCCGGGGTGACTGTGGGTGCGCGTGTGGTGGTCCATGCGGGCGCGGTGCTCGGAGCGGACGGCTTCGGGTATGTGCGCGACCCGGCGACCGGCGCGTACACGCAGTTTCCGCAGCAGGGCCGGCTTGTGATCGAGGACGATGTCGAGATCGGCGCGAATACGACCGTCGACCGAGGGGCGCTCGCCGAAACGCGCATCCGGCGCGGCGCGAAGATCGACAACTTGGTCCATATCGGCCATAACGTCGAGGTCGGCGAGGACGTGGTGATTGCCGCGCAGACCGGCATCTCCGGATCGTCGAGCATTGGGCGGGGCGCGGTCATTGCCGGGCAAGTGGGGATTGCCGACCATGTCGCGATTGGCGCGGGAGCAATCCTCGGCGCGCAGTGTGGGGTGCCCTCGCGGAAGCGCCTGGAGGGCGCGGGCGTGGTGTTTTGGGGCACGCCGGCCCGACCCATCAAGCAATACTTGAAGGAATTGGCGACCCTGGCCCGGCTGACCCGGGGCAGGCGTACTCTGTAGCCATGGCGGTCGTGGTGGTCGGCGGGCACTCACGCAATATCGGGAAGACCTCGGTCGTCGCCGGGCTGATCGCGGCTTTACCCGAGCTTCATTGGACCGCGTTCAAGATCACTCAATACGGTCATGGCTTTTGCACCGCGGACGGCGAGCCGTGCGGCTGCCAAACCGACGACCACACGCTTGCGATATCCGAGGAGCGTCCGGACGGAGACCCGTCCACCGACTCCGGCCGCTATCTGCGCGCCGGGGCCGCACGCAGCCTATGGGTGCGCGCCCGCACCGGTATGCTGGCCGAGGCCATGCCGCGTGTGCGCAAGGAGCTTGCCCGGGCTGAGAACGCGATCCTTGAGTCAAACTCCGTGATGCAGTTCCTCCGGCCCGACCTGTACCTGTCCGTGCTGGACCCGCTCACGGCCGACTTCAAGGATTCAGCCCGGCTCTTCCTCGACCGCGCCGACGCGCTTGTCACCGTGCAAAGGCCGCTTACCCCGCGGTGGAAGGCCGTTTCGCCGCGTTTACTCGCGGGCAAGACGGTTTTTCCGGTCCAACCAGCAACCTATCTCAGCGCGGAGCTGGTCGAGTGGGTGCGTGAGCGTTCGGCTCCGGGCTGACGACCTCCTATGCAGCTCCGGCGCTGCAGGCGCTACTGCACCAGCGCGGAAATCTCATCGGCCGCGAATGTATGTCCGCCCACGGTACACTCGGTCACAAGTAGAAGTCCCCCAGCCTGCCAGCGTTGGAAGCGGCCCGTCTCCGGATGGATGAGGTAAATAGCGGGCACACCCATGGCTTCATATTCGGCCAATTTCTCTTGTGTGCGATACACGCGGTCATTAGGACTTAGGATTTCGAAGACGGCCAAGGGAGGGTGAGTGATGATCTGCTCATCAGGTGCGTCGGCCGCCAATACCAACACATCCGGAGTTCGATAGCTTGCAGGCGTGGGGCGGGTTCTCAGCTCCGGAAATGCATCAAGGCCCCATTGATGACGTCGGTCCCAGAAGTACACTTGTATCGCCCGCTGCCACTTTGAGTGCTCTTTCTGCCCCACATCCCTATCCTCAATCCGGCCGCTGACCCAGTCCGGCTCTACGTCCCAGCCGTTATCCCCATATAAGTATTGTTCCAGCGTCATGTTGCTCATCGCGTTCCTCGCACCCGCTCACTTCCCCTGTTCGGGAAACGGCTGCGCTTCCATCGCGCCGTCGCGCCTGCGGACCAGCATCTGCACCTTGCCTTCGGCGGCTTCCAGCTGCTCCTTGCAGGCGGAGGAAAGCCGCATGCCGTCCTCGAACAGCTGCAGCGACTCTTCCAGCGGCAGGTCGCCGCGTTCCAGCCGGCCCACGATCGACTCCAGCTGCTTTACGTTTTCTTCGAAGGTAGCCATGCATCCAGCTTAAAACTGTTTGCTCTTGCGGGGAAACCAGGTGAGGCCGCCCCAAATGCTGAGGTCCGTGTTGAGCCCGGGGCGGTAAACGGGCGCGCGCCAGCGCTCGTACTGCGCGTAGGCGTGGAGCTCCACATCCTGGTCAAAGGTTTGCCCGACGCGCTTGACGACGTCGATCTTGTACTGATTTTGTGTAGTCCCGCCGGCGATGAAGTCATTGGCCGCCTTTACGTTGCGGTACGACAGCTGTATCTGCTCGGCGGCTGAAAGATGGTAGGTGAGCCAGGCTTGGCCGCCCTTGTCCTCGCGGCCGATCGCGTCCGAAAACAGGAAGCCGCTGTTGGTCACGCCCTGCTGCGCCACGGCCTCGTAGAAAAGAAAGCGTCCGCCGTTGGAACGGCTGGTGGGCGGGTCGGTCGAGGCAGCCTCCACGCGAAAGTCGAGCTTCGGTACGCCCGGCACGTGCGACAGATAGATGCCGGGGCGGATGGCCGCGCGGCGCGGCGCGGAGATGGGCAGCACATCGTCATGCGCGAATGAATCGGTGTAGAGCGTCAGCCAGTTGCGCACAAACGGCAGGCGGTAGTTGAAATCGAACGCGGAAAAGCGCGCCCCCGGGTCGCGCGGCGAAAACTTGGTCGGGGCGTCCACGCCCGCCGAGCTGAAAAACGAGCGCAGAAAAGTGTGAATCGTTACCGGCTCATGGCCGAGCCCGCCCCAGATGACGGTGCGCTCAAAACCGAGTTCCAGGTTGCCGGTGGGGTGAAGGCTGATCTTTTCCGAGTGAAAGTACGGGTGCTCCACCGCCGTGTGGCCTTGGAGCGAGCCGACGAAAAAGTCGTACCGGATCGGGCCTAAAAACCGGCTGAACCCGGGAATGTCCAACGGCTCGACGCGGTTAATCTCAAACGCGTACGGGTTTTGGGCGTTGTTGCTCCAACCGTACGCGCCGCCCACGCCCGGCCCCCACCAGTGGTCGGTGCGGCCGAAGGAAACCTCATGGTTCAAGAGGTGATACGACAGGTTTGCCTCGACCAAGCGGAACTGATTGGTCGAGCTGAGCGGGCCGACCGGCAGCGTGGCCTGGCGCGGGACTGAGTTGAACGGAATGAAATCGACAGTCTCCGACAACAATTGGCCCAGGGCGGCGGAATAGCCGACCGCCGAAGGGGCGTGCCGGTATTCGCCGCGCACCGCCAGCGTAAAGCGTCCGGCTTCAACGCGGCCGCCCGCGCCGGAGTAGTTGTTGAACCCGGCTTGGAAAGGCCGGCCGTAGTTGTTGTAGATCGTCTGCCCCAGGTGGTAGCTGTCGTTCAGCGGCGTGTCCGTGATGCCGAGCGAGTGCGTGTACACCGTGTCCAGCTCGGCGTGCTCGCCCGCGAAGCCGAGGTCCGGCGCAAGCTCCTTTTCAACCGCCAAGAAGATGCCCTGAGCTTCCTCGCCGGCCGGGCCGCGTGCCTGCTGCACCTGGTCGGCGCTGTCTTCAAGCAGGTGCAGGATCGCGAGCCGGGTCCAAGGACGCAGGCCCAGGAACGCCCGGTCGAGAAAGCCCAGGGCCTCCAAGCGGTCCAGCGCGGGATACACCCAGCTGTCATACGGAAGGTAGGCCGAGCCCTGACCGGCCCGCTGATGGACGGGCAGCTCCGGACGGTAATCCTTCGGCAGCGCTACCGCGTTCGGCGGGGCTTGATATGGGCTGTTTTGTGTTTCCGGCGAGTACGGCTGCTGACCCGGGGGTGGTGTGGGTGCCGGCTGCTCGGGAGCTTGCGCGCGGGCAAGCAGGGGGAGCAGGAGGGCAACAAGGACGGCAAATCTCACTCACACCTCGGACGGCGGGCGCAGCAGCACCCGCGCTTTTCGAGCCCGATCGAGTGGGCGCGCTTCTTCGCTGAGGTTATTTGAGTCCGGGTGCGAAGACAAGTACGGGCCGGGGTTCCCGGAACCTTTCACGGCCGGGATGCCTGCCCCGCAAGCTCCCGCTCGATCTGCCGGTGCCATGCCTTTGAGAAGGCTCCGCGCCGGCGCAGGGCCTCCTCAAGCCGGGCAAGCGCGCCGGGCTCGGCGGCCGCGCCGCGTACTCGGAACGGGACAGGCACGATGCGGCTCGGGCCGCCCCAGTCTGTGCTGCCCCCATGGAGGCGCGCCCGCGCCGCGCACTCATGGGTGACGCGGTACACAGCCAAGGCATCTTCCTTGTCGACCGGGATGGCCGGGTACGCGGCGGCGGGCGCGGCCGGGTCCGGAGGAGGCTCGGGCCGTCCACCGACAAGCAGGAGCGGCAAGCCCTTGCGGGCCGCACGGGCGAGCGCGCCGGACCAGGTTTCCGGCCTGCGCTTGCTGTTTAGGGCGGCAGACAGGGAAGCTTTCGCGGGCAGCACGACGCAGACCAAGGACGGCGCGGGAAGCCCGCCGGCCAGCTGCAGGGTAGCGTAAACTCCGTCGGCCTCGCTTTCCGGCAGGGTCATCCTGTTTTCCGGTCGCAGCAGACCGAAGCCCGCCGCGCCCCGCGCGGGCAGCAGGAGCAGGTCCGTCGGTTGAAGAACAGCGCACACCCCGGCCGCCGCCGCACCGTCGCCTGCTCCGGCAGCCTCGCAGCGCAGCACATCCCGGTACAGGGTTTGGAGCAGCTCGTCGCGCACCCGCGCTTGTTCGTCCTTGCTCATCGGCTCTTACCCTTGTTTCCGGCCGGAACGCAAGCGCCGGTTTTCAACAAAACTGTGCATAACCCTGTGCAGGGACTCTCCGAAGCCTTTGCGCGCCCGCTGTTCACGCTCTGTTCACCATTCTGCACACAATCTGTTGCAGTCGGGCGCGAATTCTAGGTGCTGTAGTCGGCGTTGATGTGCACGTACTCGGCGGTAAGATCCGTCGTCCAGAACCGGCAGCGCCCCGGGCCCGAGCCGATGCGGATTTGGAGCGTAAACCGCCGCTCCAGCATGGCCGCGTGGACCTGCTCCGGGTTGAAATCGGCGGCCCGCGCGCCGCGCTCGCACACGGGCAGGCTGTTCAGCGTGATCGACACCTCCGCCGGGTCGAGCGCGACACCGCTCGCGCCGACTGCCGACAGCACCCGACCCCAGTTCGGGTCCGCGCCGGCCCAGGCCGTTTTCACAAGCGGCGAGTGCGCGACGGCCTTTGCCGCGGTGAGGGCGTCGGCATCGGTGGCGGCGCCTTCCACGTCCAGCGTGACTACATGCGTGACGCCCTCGCCGTCTTCCACGATCGCGAGCGCAAGCTCCCGGCACAGGTCATTAAGCGCTGCTTGAAAGCCCTCCGGCGCGGGCCCCGCGGCTCCCGAAGCAAGCAGCAGCACCGTGTCATTGGTGGAGGTGTCGCCGTCGATGGAGATGCGGTTGAACGAGCTTTCCACAGCCTGGGCGAGCGCCGCTTGCGGATTTGTCAGTACAGCATCGGTGAATAGATATACCAGCATGGTCGCGTGCGGCGGGGCAAGCCGGGGGTGGATCATGCCCGCGCCCTTCGCGGCTCCTACCAGGCGCACGCCGCTGACCGTGCGGAAAGCGACCTTCGCGCGCGTGTCGGTGGTGAGGATCGCCTGCGCGAATGTTCCGAAGCCTTCTGGGGTCGCTTCCGCAAACGCCGTTGGCAGCGCCGCCAAGAGCTTTTCCACCGGCAGCGGCACGCCGATGATCCCGGTCGAGCAGGGCAGCACTTGCTCGACCGGGCAGCCCAGCAGCTCCGCCGCCCGCGCGCGCATCTGCGCCTCGCCCAGCACGCCGAGCTGGCGCATGGGGATCATGATGTTCTCCAGCGCCGTGAAATCCTGAAGCAGGAAGTGGAATTGGAAAATGAAGCCCAGGAGGGCGTTGCGCTGCCGGGAAAGCTCGTCGTCGGGCAGGGCGGCCACCGGACGCCCGCTGATGACCAGCCGCCCGGCGTCGGGCCGGTCCAGCAGGCCGAGGATGTAGAGCAGCGAACTCTTGCCGCAGCC
>CAXTSB010000071.1:0-4447 GCA_964246845.1 uncultured Acidobacteriaceae bacterium | reverse complement strand
ATCGCTGCGTCTTGCGTGGGCTCGTCGGCAACCGCGCAGGCCAAGTGAGGCCGGCCGCTCGGCTTAATTCCGGCGCGCACGGCTCCGAAGCGGAAGCCGCGCGGGATGGATTCGGGAGGGAAAATTGGGGGTTCGTTCATCGGAAAAGGCATTGGGGGAATGCGTTCTACTGTATCGAATGAACGGCGGTTTTCTTTCGATGCGCGGGGTGCGCGCGGCCCGGGACGGGGCCGTGGTGCTGGAAATCGGCTCGCTCGACATCGAGCTTGGCGAACACCTGGCCGTCCTGGGTCCGAACGGCTGCGGTAAGTCGACGCTGATCGCGCTGCTCACGCGCGAACTGTACCCGGTCAGCCCGCCGGAACGGTGCCTGCTGCTCGGCCGCGAGCGTTGGGACATCTCTGAGCTGCGGCGCGAGTTCGGCGTGGTCGGCACGGGACTGCCGGGCGGGCGCACCGCTGAAGCCACGGGCAGGGAAGCGGTGCTGGCCGGGTTCTTCGGAGCGTCTGCGCTATGGCCCCAGCATACGGTCACCTCGGCCATGCAGGAAAGCACGGAAGCCGCGCTCGCACTGCTCGGCGCGGAGCACCTGGCGCTGAAGCGGATACGGGCCATGTCGGCCGGGGAGCAAAAGCGGATCATGATTGCGCGCGCGCTGGTACACCGGCCGCGGACGCTTCTGCTCGATGAGCCTTCGAACACGCTCGACCTCGCGGCGCAGCGCGGGCTGCGGGAAGCCTTGCAGGCGGTGGCGCGCGCGGGCACCGGGGTCATTTTGGTCACCCATCACCTGGGCGACATCCTCCCGGAGATAAACCGCGTGATCCTGATGGAGCGAGGCCGGGTTGCGGCGGATGGAGCGAAACAGGAGCTGCTGACCGAGGCGCGGCTCGGGTCTCTTTTCGGCGCGGCCGTGCAGGTTGTCCAGCGGGACGGATGGTTTCATGTTTGGTGAGCGTAATGGGGTTGATTCCGCTTTTCGATAAGGCCCAAAAACGCACGTTGACCGGCAGCCGTTCCGGCGCTACATTAAAGCTACACAAGAAAGGAGGGCGATCCTATTCATGACAAGTTCCGACTGTAGTTTATGCACCATCGCAACACGTGAGGTGACTGAGGCTTAAGGCTCCTTCGAGCTTTAGACCTGGCGGTACCACGCAGTTCCACGCCGAGGCCCATCTTAAGAACGCGGGATCGCAGCATTGGGTCCGCAACCCGCGTTTGGTTCGACAAGGATGCCTCAGGTCAATCTCAACAGTGCACCGGCAAAAGCCCCGCTTTCGAGCGGGGCTTTTGTTTTTCCGGGAATGCCTTATGCGCCGCTCAGGATGACACCAATGTTGCTGCTGCCGCGCCTCCTGTCCCGCACACCCTAAAATCAGTCCATGGAACCGCTCGTCATCGCAGGCAAGGCTTTTCAATCGCGGCTCGTTGTCGGTACGGGCAAGTACCGGGACGGCGCGGAAACCCAAGCCGCCATCGAGGCTTCCGGCGCGGAGATGGTGACGGTCGCGGTGCGGCGGGTCAACCTGGACCGCTCGCGCGAATCGCTGCTCGACTTCATCGACCCACGGCGCTACTTCCTGCTGCCCAACACCGCAGGCTGTTACACAGCCGACGAGGCGATCCGCGCGGCCCGGCTCGGGCGCGAGGTGGGCTTGTCGGACTGGGTAAAGATCGAGGTTATCGGCGACCAGGCCACGCTTTACCCGGACGTCCAGGCGACGCTTGAAGCGACGCGCGTGCTGGTCAAGGAGGGCTTCACGGTCCTGCCCTACACGACGGATGACGTTGTTTTTGCAAAGCGGCTCATCGACGCGGGCGCGTCGGCGGTGATGCCCCTGGCCGCGCCCATCGGTTCGGGGCTCGGCATCTCCAACCGCGCCAACTTCCTGATGCTGCGTGAGCTGATCCACGAGGTGCCACTGATTATCGACGCGGGCCTCGGCACGGCATCGGATGCCGCGCTCGCGATGGAGCTGGGCGCGGACGCCGTGCTCTTGAACTCGCCGATTGCCGCCGCGCGCGAGCCCGTGCTGATGGCCGAAGCCATGGGTCACGCCGTGCTCGCCGGGCGGCAGGCGTACCTTGCCGGCCGGATGCCGCGCAAGCTGTACGCGACGGCCTCCTCGCCGATGGAAGGAGTTTCGCGCTGAGGGCATGTACCATGCCCCAGGGAGAACCGTTTGCGTCTTTGGACCACCTTTGTGCTCGCGTTCAGCGCGCTCCTGCCGCTGATCAACCCATTCGGGACCGCCTTGATTTTTCTGGGCCTGGTCGGCGAAGCACCGGGAACGGTGTACCGCACGCTGGCACGGAAAGTCGCGATCAATAACATCGTCTTTCTGACCGTGATCGGTCTGCTGGGCACCAGCATCCTCAAATTTTTCGGCATCTCCATTCCGATCGTGCAGCTTTCGGGCGGCTTGGTGATTGTCGGCACCGGCTGGTCGATGTTGAACCGCAAAAGCGCCCAGGCTGACGCGCACGCCGACCGGCAAGCAGCCGCTGAAGCGCTCGATGCTTCGCCGGAATCGTTCTACGACCGTTCGTTTTATCCGCTTACCTTTCCCATCACCTCTGGGCCGGGCACGCTGGTGGTCACGCTCACGTTGAGCGCCCATGACGCCACCCAAACACTGGCTTCCGAAATCCTGGGGCACGTGGGGCTGCTGCTCGCGGTGGCTGCGATGAGCGTGCTGATCTACTACTGCTACTCCTACGCGCCGCGGCTTGCACGCGTGCTGCCCGCTTCCACAGTCAACGGCGTTTTGCGTGTGATGGCGTTTATCGTGCTCTGCATCGGCGCGCAGATTGCTTGGAACGGGGTGACGGGGCTGTTGAACACGCCGCACCCAGCCCAGTAGGGGCGCATGCAGCCCCATCCAAGTTACACTCGGACCACATGCGCGTGTTTGGGATCGACTGTGGGACGGAGTGGACGGGGTATGGGGTGGTCGCGGTCGAGGAGACCGCGCGCGCCCGTCGGCTGTGGCCGGTCTGCGCCGGGGCGATCCGTTTGTCGAAAAAGGCGGCGCTGCCGGAGCGTTTGCGGACGGTGCACCGCGAGCTGGATGAGCTTATCGGCGCGTACGCGCCGGACGCGGTCGCAATCGAGAACGTCTTCCACGCGGTCAACGCGCAGTCGGCGCTCAAGCTGGGGCACGTGCGCGGCGTGGCATTGCTGGCCGCCGCGGGCCGCGGTCTGCCCGTGCACGAGTACGCGCCGCTGACCATTAAAAGCACGGTTGTGGGCTACGGCCTGGCGAAAAAGGAGCAGGTGCAATACATGGTCGCTCAGCTTTTGAAATTAGACCACGCCCCCGAGCCCGCCGATGCGGCCGATGCGCTCGCCATCGCGATTTGTCATATCCACCATGCCCAAACGCTCGCGGCGCAAACAGCGGGCGCGCGATGAAGCTGCTGTGCGCGCTCCTTTCGGCCCTGCCCGCGGCGGCGCTGGGGCAGACGGTCACGTTCACCTTCGACAATCCGCAGCTCCAGCCGGCGCACTATGTCATGATTATTCCCGAGCAGGGCCCGGCGCATTTCGTATCGACCCCGGGCGCGGCCCCGGTGCCCGGCGCGCTGCAGCCCGAGCCGCAGGACCGCGGGCTCACCATTCCCGACCCGCAGCGGGCAGCGCTGTTCAGCTTGGCGCGCAAACACAAGCTGTTCGCTGAGGAGTGCGACAACAAGCATGGGCGCCTTGCATTCACCGGGACAAAAACCCTGGCCTACGCGGGCCCGGACGGTGCCGGCTCGTGCTCCTTCAACTATGCCAAGGATCAAAAGCTGGCGCAGGCGGCAGACGACCTGATCGCGGTCGCGAACGCGCTGGAAGAAGGCCGCAAGCTGCGGGTGCTGCTCGAGCACGACAAGCTGGGCTTGAACGGGGAAATTGACGTGCTCGCCGAAGAAAAGTCCGCCGGACGGGCGCTTGCGCTCCAAAACATCGCCCCCGTGCTCCAGGCCATCATCGACGACCCGGACGTGCTGAACCATACCCGGACGAGCGCGCAAGCCCTGCTCAAGCCGTAGCTGTTCTATTGTCAAACACGCCTTCGCGCCGTCAGAATACGCCCACGCATCTCTATTGAGTTGGCTATGTACAGTTGCGGAGGAGGTTGCTGATGAGGCCGATCGCATTTGCCATGGTGGCGCTGCTGGCGGCTCCGGCCTGGGCGCAGGAAGCGAGCCCCGCGCCGCGCACGGAAACGACCGCGTTTCCGGCCCGCTTAAGCGACGTCGAAGGCTCCGTACGCATTGCGGGCGCGCAGGCGGCTTCGGTCAACACCCCCGTGCTGGCCGGGACTGAAATCAGCACGGGCGACGACGGCCGGGCGGAGATCGAGTTCAACGACGGCAATATCGCCCGCATCACCCCGAATTCATCGGTCGAGTTGGTGGCGCTGCCGGTGGGCGGCGAGGAAATGCGGGCCCTGCG